>JBKAGC010000198.1:0-6752 GCA_046290215.1 Pseudomonadales bacterium
TCAGAACTGCGGGAACCAATTAGGGTCAGCAAGGAGCCATCGGCCCCGGTTCTATTGATAGCATACATGGGGTTATGGGGATTATTGCCGGTATCGTTTTCAGATCGAGCCGGAATGACAGCACCATTGGTGGCGGCTAGTGTTCCCGGGGCGGCTTTCTCTAGCATCCCTAACAAAAATGCTGAGTCAGAATGAAAAGCCAGCCCCATATCGGTATTAATAAAGTCATTTGTCCCGGTTTGCGGATTGGTAACAGACGGCACCTGGTCACCTGGCAAACCCAGTCGTGAATAGCCCGCGGTTGAGAGGAAGTCTAACTGCCCGCCTCTGCCGCCGGTTAACACGTTGGAACCGGCAATATTGGCGCCACCCGCCAGGTCAAAGCAGATAAAAGGCACCTTACCTGCACCTTGCAATGCGAGGCCGCAGGATTGCTTTAGCGCTTCTAGATCAGACGACAAGGCCGCGTTTGCTTGCAACGGGTTAGCAAACAGTCCCAGCAGGGTCGGCGCCATCACGGCCGCAGAACCAAAGCTAAATCCCTGGCGAATAAAGTCTCGGCGGGACATTGGCTTTTTGTGATCAGCAAACCTAAGTGGCGCGTCTGCCTGTAGGGCGCGTTTTTTTCCTCTCATAACATTCTCCTCAAGCCGTGGTTCTCTTTAAGGCCTGGTTACTGAATCAGGATCGCGGCACTGCCGAGCACTGAGGCACAGGCTGCTTTCGCTATCGTCCGAGTTCTGGTGCCGTCGCTGCCAGTGGCAGCCAGGCGATCAATCAAACTGTCGAGTTCGCTGCGCACCAGAGTGAGGTCCGGTTGGCTGCTCAAGTTCGCGCCATTTTGTAAGGTACTGATCAATAGTGGGGTCAGTAAGTTGTCCCTGCCCCCCGCGGCAAAGGCATTTGCTGGCGGTGCCGTGAAATCAAACTGGGGAAATTTTTCTGCACGTAAACTGCTGTCTTCTACCAGGGTGTTGCAGTACTCAATGGCTAGCTGGGTAATCCCCATTTGCTGCGAGGACAGAAACCCCTCGATGTTGTTAGAACTCGGCAAGGCACGTCGCACAGATTCGTAGGTCGCTCGAACGTCGGGCTGAGAGGTAGGCACGCCCGTTGCCGCAGCCATACTGGCGTTAATTTCATCAAAAATACGAATCCCGATATCGGCCACTGGCTGGTTACCTCCCGGTTGGGGTAAGGGTTCAATACTCCCTTCTACACGGACATTGGTGGCATCGCCAAATCGCTCAAAGGTCAGGAAGAACTCATCAGTTTGGGCGCTCTTCTCGATACCAAAGATGGTGCCGATACTTGAAATAGGCTGACCAGTTTCAGCAGAGTAGCTGGCAGCATCCAGCCTCATGTCGAGATTCCCGTAAGCCTGGCCCACTTCCGGTTCACGGCCGTTGATACCTACGCGCATGCCAGTCAGAGGAATATTCACTGGGCTTGCTGTATCGTCCAGGGAGATAAAGAAAGGGGCATTAAACAAATAGCTAAAGCTATCGAACTGCGAGACCTCAAAGACAATGTAGGCATCCGCGACGTCAATCAGGTGGCTGACGCCAAACAGTAAAAAGAACTGCTCGCCTACGCCGGCCGCAAAGTTCTGTTGGATCTGCGATGGCGCCAACGCCCGATTATGAATTGCCACCAGGCGCAGCACACCTTCAAACTGGCGATCGTTGGAAACCTCGTTACCTAACACAAAAGCGAAGGTGTCATCCCAGTCATTGATATTGCCACCGCTATCATCCGCCACATCAATGCGACTACCGTTAACAAATAGCTGGCGGCCGTTGGTTGGGTCAAAGGTCATCACCACGTGTTGTAAGGTAGCTTGCAACACCTCATCAGCGTCCGGTGTGGATAGAGCCGGATTGCCATTGCCGTCCGTGGCAGAAAACCGCACCAGGCCATCATAGTTGTACAGGGTTTGCCCAAGGGTAAAATTCCGCGCTGTATTGCCGCCGGAATAGCTCACCATATAAGCATCCTCTTGTGTAACATTCGCCGGCGCAACCCAGGCTTCCACAGAGAACTCGCCGGTGGCTGTGATCAACTGATGAAGTTTAGAACTGCTACTGGTAGACGCCTGGGCGCGACTGTTCGGCCCTAAGCGAATGCCCCATCCGCCAACCCAACTGACATTCCCGGTAAATGCCAGATTCATGGCTGGCTCAACGCCACTGGTGTCAAAAGCCGTGTTACCGGAGAGGGTTTTAAACTGGTAAAGCGCAATCGCGCTGGCGTCATTACGGCCACCACCAGATGCCACGACACCATCTAAAAGGGTTAACGCTCTAGACGTCACAAGTTCCGGCGCAACCTCTGTTTCGTCAACACTATCCACAAAAGCTTCAATGGCGGTTTGCATTTCAGCGGCATTGCTTGCGCAATTACTCCAGCAGTTATGAAATTCACTGCCAAGACGCAGCACCAGGCGAGAGTTCGCCGGATCATCAAGTTCAATGCGATTGCGAGCTGCCGCGTAACTTACCTCGACATCGCTACTGGCAATAAACGGTGACTGGGGGATCGCTGCAGTATCAGTATGACAGCCAGCACAATAAGTCGTTAAGAGTGGGTGAATCGTGGTGCCATAAACACCGGGTTGCGCTGGAAAGGATTTGCTCGCCCCTGGCGCTCTATCTGGCGGTGCTGCCAACACGATGGTGTTACTACTCCCCACTGTGCCCCCTGCCCAGTTACCAATCCAGGTGGTTAGAATGTCTGCACAAGCTTGATCCGACGCTAACCAGCAATTGTGACCTCCGCCAACTTTCTCGACTAAACGAGATAAAGCAGGCTGATTTAGATTCACCAGTGGATTGGTTTCTTCATAGGCGCGATTAATATCATCGTTGCGCACGAACGCTGGGCTCTGGCCACCCACGCCATGACACTGCCCGCAGCGATTGTCTGGAGCAATGTTTTCC
Source organism: Pseudomonadales bacterium (assembly GCA_046290215.1). Taxonomy (GTDB): domain Bacteria; phylum Pseudomonadota; class Gammaproteobacteria; order Pseudomonadales; family Azotimanducaceae; genus JAHRVQ01. The sequence continues at coordinate 2,940 of JBKAGC010000198.1, forward strand.
CACAACTCAACGCGAAAACGTTGCACATCTTCAGACTGTGGCGGCGGTCCGTTGAGGACCAGACTGCGTTCGGCGCCATCGCCTGAACTTACGTCTACATTCAGCTCAACACTGGAGCCTGACCCGCCACTGCAACCGGCTAACACCACCAGGCAAACTAGCCAAACCATACGCATGATTATTCTCCCCGGCAGTAGGCAGCAGATTCCACAAAGGGCTGCTTCAGGTTATAGCCATTCGCCACAAACGAGTCGGTCATTGCCACCAGTTTGGTTCGATCTGCATCACTAGCGGGTTGCCGCAAACACACGGCGGCAAATACTTTTTCCACCTGGCAACTGGCAAAGGCCTCGCTATGAGCCAACTCTGCGGCCATAGACTTTGCGCCATTACCACTACCCGGTAAACTTTGACTCCAACCGAGATTGCGATTACGTCCAGCACGCCAGTAGTTGTCCCAGCGATCATCTGGGGTGACAAAACCAAACGGGAAGTTATTCTCGTTAATATGGTATTTACCCTGGACGCGACTCCCTGTGTCTGGATCGATGGCACCTACATCGTTATAAACCAGACGTCCTGCGGCTCCCGTGGGATCGTTAGCGGCGTCATAAGCAAAGTTGTAATACGCGTAAGCTTGCGCCATGGGATCCATACCCGAATGACAACCGACACAGTTGTTGCGAAATAATCGGCTATCGCCCCCTGGCGATCGGGTCACATCTTGACGGATCCGATCTGGCGGTCGCGCAGTATCCGCCACCTGTTCTAGATCGCGGCACAAATGATTCACCAACGTATAGCGGAACATTGCGCGATTAGTGCCGGCAATAAAGAACGCTCGCGCAGCAGCTCGGCTGGTGAGCACACCAGAGGCCGCGCTTTCAGGCAGATTATTCAGCGAGCTTTGCGGCTGCGGTTGCAGTACCTCCGCTAGATCCGCTCCGGTCTGCTCTAAAAATTCATAATGGTTGTTATCCGTTTGGCTGTAAGCCGGCTCACCGCTCGTGCCGTCACCTAAATACAAAACATTACCTGTTAACACCTCACGGAAATCTGCATCGTCACGCACCAGCCCAATAACTGTGGCGGTATAGTCATTGAGTGGCGCAAAGATGTCGAAGTCGCGATTCGTCCAGGGCGTGGCGAGATTCTTTAAGGTCGTGCGATAAAAGTCAGGATGCTGTAATGCTAAAGCTGCAGCGGCCTCGGCATTCGCTTGCGGATCTCCGCTGCGACTAATCAGGTTAGTCATTTCTGTGAGCACAGCCAGCTCAGGTGGCACGCCAGCGATACGATCATGCATACGCTTGGCCTGTTCCGCTGGTCCGGCCTTGATACTTTGCGTCACCCCAAGCGCCAGGATCAGCAACAGAATCTGGAGAGTTTTAAGATTATAACTAACAGCGAAAACCATGCTTGCCCTTCCTGCTGAACAGGTTGAAGCAGCACCTTAGAAAAATTGTCATGAGGAAAGCACGAGGCAAACAGCCATTACGTGACCTGGGACACATTTTGCTCCGAGTGGCTTAAATTTTTGTGAGTGACATCACACCACGCACCTCCCCATTAGCAGCGATCAAGACCACCCATTTAGTAGTTTAAAATTTCTTGACATATATTCCCATATAGGAATACTTAGCTTCATGGCACGAACCAAAACCACCCATGACGTATTTAGCGCGATTGGTGAACCCAAACGCCGCGAACTCGTTGAACACCTCGCCGGAAGTGAGAAAACCGTCAGCGAACTCATTTCTATTACCCGGTGGAGTCAACCCACAGTCTCAAAGCACTGGGGGTACTCAAAAAGGTTGGGATAGTTCGTGAACGAAAAGACGGCAGAACGCGGGTTTACTGCATTCAGCCGGAACAGCTGAAGCCAATTCAAACCTGGCTACACCAGTTCGAGAAGTACTGGGGTGGCACCTTAGATCAGTTAGACGACTACCTCAAAAAGTTACAGCAGGAGAATAAGAAAGATGACTAATGTCACACCCGCCGAGATCATCAGAGAATTTGACGCGCCACGGGAACTCGTGTTTTCAGCCTGGGTGAACACAGAACATCTTAATCAGTGGATGTTCCCAATGGCTGGTTGTACCTGCGACTTTGTTCAGGCAGACATCCGGACTGGCGGGACATCATTGCATAAAGTCACGATGCCTAATGGCCATGAGATGTGGCTTTTCACAAAGTACGAGTTGGTGCAAGCGCCAGACAAATTGGTGTTCTTGCAATATATGTCAAATGAGAAAGGCGACATCCTGGGCAATGACAACATGCCCGACTGGCCCAAAGACATGCTCGCAACCCTAGAGTTTACCGAGCTAGCGCCAGCCAAGACTGAGATAAAATTTCTCTGGGAACCCCGCAACCCAACCCCGGCAGAAATTGCTGCTTTCACAGCCGCCAGAGACCAGGCTGGTCAGGGCTGGGGCGCTGGCATGGCACAACTTGAAGTCTACTTGCAATCACTTTCCGAGACTAAATAGTTTCGTTAGGAGCGATGCGAGAACGGTACCGTTCATCAGAAATGAACGGTGCCTCCATCAAGTTTTGTTCCAAAGCGTGAACCGGTACACACTTCTTACAAATCCCGGAACACTTTTTGTGCGTTGGTTCACACGGACAAATGACAAATATCACTAATCTCTAGTTCATTGTTAATCGGCGTTTCGCGAAGCGCGCGCCAGTAGATAGGAACACACAATGAACAAGAGGCCTTCGGGCAGCCTCAAACTGATGGTCGCGTTAGCACTTAGTGCTGGCCTACTTGGCTGTGATAGTGGCGGTTCGTCCAGCAGCGGACTGTCTACAGGCGATCAGGCTCCTGACCCTGTGGTTCAGGACTTCCCGGTATTTTTTATTGAACGGCCGTTTGTGTTCAATGAGGACGGCGACTCGGTTTCAGCTAGCCAACGCTCCTTGACCGTATTCGAACCTGGTGCGAATTTGATGATGAAACCTCGCGCTCTACCCAGTGCCGAGACCATCAACCTGACCCAGCAACTCCTCGGCAGCGAAGCCGATCCAGGTCTATACGATGTGCGAGATCTGGCGCCGGATTACAGCGGTGAACGAATTTTGTTTTCAATGCGCGGACCGTTTGATCCCGACGCCGATGACGATGAACAGCCCACCTGGAATATCTGGGAGTACGACGCTAGCAGCGATGTATTTACCCGCTTGATCAGTTCTGACACGGTGGCCGAGGCAGGCCAAGATCGTGAAGCCCAGTATTTACCGAACGGTCGCATTGTTTTTAGCTCAAACCGGCAACGAGTCTCCCGGGCCATTCTGTTGGACGAGGGACGCCCACAGTTTTCTGCCCTGGATGAAGACCGCGATGAAGAGGCCTTCGTGCTTCATGTCATGGACGATGATGGCAGCAGTATTGAGCAAATCACCTTTAACCAGAGTCATGAACGCGATCCAGTGGTCACGCCAGACGGCAAATTGATTTTCAATCGGTGGGACAATATGCCAGGTGTCGATGTGGTCAGTTTGTATCGCAGTAATATCGACGGCTCAGAATTAGAGCGCTACTACGGTTACCACAGCCAGGCGTCTGGCAGAGATGGCAGCACCATTGTTTACAGTGATCCGAGACCTCTGAGCAACGGCAACCTGCTCGTTGTGGGACGTAGCAATGACGATGCTCGCCCTGGCGGTGACCTGGTGACGATTGACGTTGACAACTACGTGGAAGCGCAACAACCCAGCTTTGCAAACACCAGTAGCGATACTGAGGGTGCTCTCTCTTCCCCACTTAGTGAAATTGTTAACCTTGAGGAGGTTTCACCGCGCGGA
>JBKAGC010000199.1:0-6724 GCA_046290215.1 Pseudomonadales bacterium
AATACTCGTCGTGGAAGGTGGGGCGTTTGCAGCCGTAAGGATAGTAGGGCTTGAGCGCCGCCGCGGTCTTTGGGTCCTTAACTATGGCGTCCACCCGGGCGCGAATCTGCTCCATAATGCGAAAGTTGGTGTCCAGTTGTTTCTGCACCATTTCTTCTGGGGTTAATTCACGGTCGTGCTGCTTACGCAATTTAAAGTCTTTGACCTTACCCGCCAGATAGTCGTCGTTGGCTTTCATGGCCGTGCGGCCCGCGGAGATCTTCGCAAACCGAGCCCGGCGCGCCCTGGCCCAACCTGGCTCTTTCTCCCAGGTGGCAATTTCTTCCGGGGTGGTTTCGCGTTGATCGCGCACATCAATAGAAGAAGGTGTACGCTGGAATACAAATAACTCTCCGGCGATTTTCGCCAGTTCAGGCACCACCTGCACCGCGGTGGCGCCGGTGCCAATAATACCTACCCGCTTACCTTGTAGATCCACATCATATTTCCAACGCGAGGTGTGGAAGGCGTCGCCCTGAAAAGTCTCCATGCCATCAATCCGAGCAAGTTTTGGCGTGGTTAAGATGCCATTAGCTAGCACTACATAGCGGGCTTTTATGGCGTCACCACGATCCGTATGCACGGTCCAGCGGCCACTTTCTTCCTGCCACTGGGTTCTCTCCACAGTGGTGTGGAACAAACACCGGTCATAAAAACCAAACTTTTCTGCCATGCTCTGGCAGTACTCCATGATTTCAAAGCCGCCAGCAAACTTCATGCTGGGGATGTAACCCATTTCTTCCAATAAAGGTAAGTAGCTATAGGCCTCGACGTCACAAGCGATACCAGGGTAACGATTCCAATACCAGGTACCACCCACATCGCCGCCTTTCTCGCAAAAGCGGACATCTGTAAAACCTGCCTGTTTCAACTTGTACCAGAGCAACAAGCCCGCAAAGCCGGCGCCCACCACCAGTATCTCGCACTCATCATCTAAGGCATCCCGGGGCACCGGGGCATCGGAGTAAACGTCGGTTAAGTAATCGGCGAACTGACCTTCAAGCCCAATGTAATCGGCGTTACCTGCACGGGCCTCTTTAAAGGCGCGATACTTGTCTTGCTCCTCGGCACTAAAGACAGCGCCGGGCGGCGCTTCTGGCAAGGTTTTGAGGGCCTCATCGGCTATCACTGAATAGCCTTTACCCTGGATCTTATCGCTGGCTTTGCCAGCCCGGGTGTTGAATATTTTGACCCCAGTGGCGGGATCTATCGTGATCGCATCGGCCATAACTTCCCCCTGTTATGGCCCGACTAAACCAGCAAAATGGGAACTCGTCAATTTTCCCGTGCAGTTTCAACAGCCAGCTCAAGGCGCTCACGCGCACGCAGTACAATCAGCGCCTTGTCTGCAGCGGACGCCCGTGACCAGGCAGCAATCTCCATGCGACTGCGCCCACAACCGAGGCAATAATCCGCGGCATCCAGTCGACACAGCTTGATACAGGGGGAAGCAACCTCTGCCACTAGCGTTTTACTTTCACCGGTAACTCGACGAAATTACCCGGGCGCTTTTCGGCATTGGCCTGCATGGCTTCTTGAATTTCCTCGATCTTCAAATGACTGGCGTTCCAGATGGCAATGTAATCCAGACCGTCCTGGGTACTGTGATCACGAGCATAGTTAATCATTCTTTTACACCCGAACACTGCCAGCGGTGCCTTGCTGGCAATTTCCCGGGCAATGGCCATTACACCCTCTAACATGGCTGCTTCATCTTTATAGATATGATTGATCAAACCCATTTGCTGGGCTTCCTGGGCAGTCACCTTACGGCCCGTATAAGCCATTTCCCGCACGTAACCTTCTGGGATCAACTTAACCAATCGCGGGAATGTACCTACATCCGCCGTCATGCCAATGTTGGTTTCAAACACCGTGATAAATGCATCCTCTGTGGCGTACCGCATGTCACAAGCGGAGATAAAGTCCACGCCGCCGCCAATGCAGCCCCCTTGAATAGCCACTAGCACCGGGATACGGGCATTCTCAAGACAGTTAAAGGCCTCCTGCATGCTGAGGACATTTTCATAGAATGCCGTACCCGCTTGCAGTTGCCTGGTTTTCTTGGCTTCTGCATCCACCGCTTCGCCGCTACCACCAGCAAATGCGCTGACATCTAAACCCGAGGTGAAGTGCGGGCCGGTGGATGAAATCACGATGACGCGCGCCTTGGCGTTATCGTTTATGTCATTGATTAACTCAGGCAACTCACGCCAAAACGCCGGATTCATACTGTTGCGTTTATCCGGTCGGTTCAGCACCACATGGGCAATATGATCTTTAATTGTAACGGCAAAACATTCCATGACTTGGTATCCCGGTTAGCTGTAGAAAATAGTAATAGCTGGCGTGCGGTAAAAAGTTAAAACACGCAGGCGTAAAAATATTAGGTCTTGCGCCGCCAGGCCAGATCATTAATCCCCTGAATGACTAAAGGTTTCTTTTTCACCAGTTCACAGTAGTATCTTTAAAACAAAGGGGGAGACAATTTGGCAGCGGATAGCCCGGCTTACACCAGGGTCAAGCGCAACGGCAAAGTACCAACGCTCGTTAAGTTTAACCAGGCCATTGGCGCCATTCCGGACACAGTCAAAAACTGGGTGTTCAACACCTTTGTATTGCTTTACTACAATCAGGTGCTTGGCCTTGATGCCCGATTAGTCTCTATCGCCCTTGCTGTGGCCATCGTTTTCGATGCTGTTACCGACCCCCTGGTGGCCTCTATTTCAGACAATCTTCGCGGCAAGTGGGGCCGGCGCCACCCTTTAATGTTTATCTCCGCATTTCCTCTAGGTCTTAGTATTTATTGTGTTTTCGCGCCACCTGCTGGACTTACCGGCATGGCCTTATTCGGTTGGCTAATGACCTTTGTACTGTTAACCCGGGGGTTTATGACGCTATTTTTCGTACCCTGGGCAGCGACCACAGCAGAGCTATCTGACGATTACACTGAGCGAACATCCATTATGTCTTACCGTTACGCCATCGGTTGGACAATCGCTGTCAGCTTTCCAGTCATCGTCTACACAGTTCTGTTTCCAAGCACCGAGGCATTCCCCGTTGGCCAACTGAACCCTGAGGGCTACCCACTGCTTGGGCTGACCGCCGCTATCCTTATGATCACATCCATCCTTGCTACAACCTGGTTTACTCGTAAAGAGATCCCTTACCTGCGCCAACATACGGGCAGCACGGCAAGCTTTAGTCTAAGACGGATCCTTGTGGAGCTGTTTGCCGCCATGCAAAACAAGCAGTTTCGCCTGATCTTTCTCATTGTTTTGATTTCATCGGCCATTAGCGGCACCACCGCCAACATCAATATTTATATGACCACGTTTTTCTGGGGCTTTAATACTGACGACTTGCGCTGGTTTGCCTTATCCGCAACCGGCGCTGTGGTGGCCTTTCCGCTTGTGGCAGCCATTCAAAAACGTTGGGACAAAAAGGTCATTTTGCTCTGGTGCAGCATTATTAGTTTGTTCGACGGAATTATTATCGTGAACCTGCGGTTCCTCGGCGTCCTTCCGGAGAACGGCGACCCACTACTCCTGGTCATTCTCGTCGGCGCTGGCGTGTTTGCTGCCGGCATTGCGGTGGTCCACGGCATTATTGGCACATCTATTGTCGCCGACACGCTAGACGATCATGAGCTGCGTACCGGTACCCGGCAAGAAGCCATGTTTTTCGCCGGCTTGTCTTTTTCTGGCAAGGCTATTTCGGGCCTTGGCATCGTGCTGGGCGGCTTTATCATTGCCATGATCGACTTTCCCACCGGCGTGCTACCGTCGGCGGTGCCGGCAGACAAGATCTTTATGTTAGGCATATCCGTCGGGGTTCTGGTGCCGCTGCTACACCTGATTCCTATTGCCATGATTCCCCGCTATAAAATTACCCGGGAAGAACATGCGCGAATTCGCAAAGCCCTGGATGAAAGAAACGCCGGGCAGCCATAAAAAAGCCCGGTGCTAGCCGGGCTTTTCTTCACTAACAAACCGTTAGCTGGGATCAGGTTTTTTCGTCTCGTCTGCTTCTGGTGTATCACCTTGCAGAGCTTGCTCGCCAGCAGGATCCGCATCCATCGCGGCTTCTGGTTCTGCAACGGCAGACGATACAGCTGCCGAGGGGGCCACTTCTTTACCCAACCACTCATCACCGGTATGGGCCTCGTCTGGCCATTCAGAAAACGGAAACGGCCGGATCTCTGAGTTGAAGGTCAAAAACTCAAGCACCTCTTGAATATACAAAGAGCCATTCTTAGCAAAACGCAACAGCGGCTCATTCACCTTGCCCGTAATCAGGGCAGAGAAAAACTGAAATACAGCGGTGAGCGCTAGCATGGCTTCAACCACATTGTAGGCAACTGCAAACAACAACATATGTAGGCCGCGGAGCCAAATACTGCCGTCCACAATGTTTTCCCGGGTCTGCTCTTCCATTATTTACTCCTCAGTTAGGTCTATTACTAAGACTCATAGAGCAATATGGGTGCCAACCAGGCATATTCAATGATTTCAGTTACTTAGTCCGTCTGACAAAGTCCGCGTTGGTGAATTTCACCAACAAAATCGCCAATTTCATCAATCAGACGGAAGGATTACGACTCATCGAGCCTATAAGCATCGGTGGGCAAACCAGCCTCGAGCCAGGCTTCGATGCCGCCCTTTAATGGATAGACATTACCAATCCCGAGTCTTTTTAGCTTGAGTGCCACACGAGCACTGGAGGCTTCATTGGGTCAGCTACAGGTGAGAATAATGTCCTTGTCCCTGGGGATCGCGGCCTCGTATTCAGACACCGACTCCATGGGGAGGCGACTGGAGTTTGGTAACAAATACGGCATGGCCTTGAGATCATAATCGTGGCGCAGATCGAGAATGTGAATATCGTCGCCATTGTTAAGTCGCTCCAGCACGTCCTCCGGTGCCAAGCGGCGCATTTGTAGCGAACGCACAAACAACTGCCGCTTCACAAACTTGATGGCCACATAAACCAGCACCAGAGTACCAAGAATCACCCCCGCTACCGTGCCGGCCTCGGCAAAGTAATGCACCACTTCTTCCAATGCCGCATGAAAAAAGAATCCTGTGAGAATAAAGGTGGCTGCCCACAACACCGTTCCCAGGAGATTCAGCCAAAAGAACTTGGCCACGGGCATCGCAGTTAATCCCGACATAGGTGGCGCTAGCAGCTGCAAGCCCGGCACAAACTTCGCCACCACCACCGATAACGCCCCTAAGCGCCGAAACAGGTCTTCAGTATTTCGCACACAATAATCGGGCTCTAACGACAGTATGCACAGTAGGTGCAGCACTCTGGCACCACGCAAGCGGCCCAACCAATACCAGAATTGGTTAATGGGGATCGACGCCAGCAGTGTTACCAGAAACACCAGACTAAGTGACAATTCACCAAGGCCTGCTAATGCGCCAGCGGCCACAAGCAATGGAATTGAAGGAATTGGCAAGGCAGCCTGATCCAACGCCACCCAGAGAAATAACACCAGGTAACCGTAGTCGATTAAAAATTGTAGAACTTCTGCCATGTTTTATGTGATCACACCGGGGTTACAAACAAAGACCCTATCAACATCAATATCAACACCTGGTTATTTAACATAGGCCGCGGGTTTGATCCCGTCGAGGATGGATACCCGCTCGCCGTAGCGAGCGTAACCAGCATAGTCACGAATTGCATGATGTTGCGCGCTACGATTATCCCACATCACGAGGGTGTTGGGTTGCCATTGAACGCGACATTGAATGCGCGGATTTGTGGCAACAAACTGATACAAACCGCGCAAAATCCACTCGCTTTCCCATTTTTCCAGACCAATGATGTGCGAGGTAAAAGAACCGTTAACAAATAAGATGGGCTTACCAGATTGCGGATGCCGGGTAATGACCGGGTGGGTGGCTTTGGGATAGGTCTGCCCCTGACGCAAACGGATGCCGTAATTCAGCAGGTCGATTTCACCGTCGTGATATGCCTCTTTACCTAACAAGAACTGTTGCATGGGTGCCGAGAGTTGCTCAAAGGCAGCGGTCATATTGGCAAACATCGTGTCGCCGCCGCCGTTATCTGGCACTTTACTCACATAAAGCAGTGACGCCGCAGGGGGCACTGCTTCGCAGGACACATCAGAGTGCCAGGCCTCGCCATTAGAGAATTTCGCATCAGGTTTGGTATCGATAATGAACACTTCTGGATCATCATGGTTCATGCCATTTTTCTTTGATGGATGAATGTGAATCTCACCAAAGTGCCTGGCAAAGGCTTTGTGCTGCTCGCGGCTTAGCAGTTGATCGCGAAACACTAGCACTTGATGCTCCACAAATAACTGCTGCAACCTTTCCACCTCAAGGTCACTCAGTCGATTTAAATCAAGCCCGGCGATTTCTGCACCAATGGTTGGTGTGATGGTTTTTACTTGCATGGTTAATCCGCAGCAAACTCTGTTGAGCTTTATACCTCGTAATCCTTATCAAGCCAAAATTGAGCCCGGCCTAAAATCAGGTTACATTGCCAGAAAAGCAACGCAGACCATCAGCATGGCCATAGAAAAAATCATTCAGTTCCCCTGCAGCCCGGCGCAACTCTGGGCAATCGTTGGCACCCCTGACCGGGTCGATTGGGTGCCCGGGGTCACAGAATGCACCTATGACGGCTCAGTGCGCAGCTTGTCACT
>JBKAGC010000200.1:0-6721 GCA_046290215.1 Pseudomonadales bacterium
TTCCACCGGTAAAAGTTGCACTTCCTCACGGGCATTCATTACGCCTAAGGCGCAATTGGAAGTACCAAAATCGAAACCGCAAATCATCCCTACGCCGCCTGCCGGAAAAAGCGGCGTAACCTACCACCGATTCGCAGCCCAGGCCAGACCGGATGTTAACCCCCGGAAGACAAGCCAAGGCACAGGCAATACCGCCATAGGATCGCATTCCGGATTTGAATAATTTTGCGGCGCCCTTATAATGCCCAGCGAATTCCTACCCAGAGCACCAATGATCAACAACACATAATCACTCTGTTTCCCGCTGGCCATTTTGCGCCCAGCCCTTTGAAACCACTGCGTCAGCCTACTGGCGAAGGATTATGTTATGTCTCGATCAACCCTGCAGATTCATCTGCGCGAAGTCAGCTTCCAATACGATAGCGCAGCTAGCGCCATTTTTACCCGTGTGACCACGCAGTTCGAGCCTGGTTTTACCGGTGTGGTGGGCGCCAATGGCGCGGGTAAATCCACGTTGTTGCAGCTCATTAGTGGTGAGCTCAAACCAGACAGCGGGCAAATTGATGGCACCGGCGATCTTATTCACTGCGCGCAAAGAACCGATGACCCACCGCGCCGCTTTTCCGAACTAATGGAAGATGATGACGGCGCCACCTACGCGTTACGTGCCCGCCTGGGTGTGGAATATGATTTTCTCGAACGCTGGCACCATTTGAGCCACGGTGAACGCAAGCGTGCGCAAATTGCCACCGCCCTTTGGCAAGCGCCTGACGCGCTTACCATCGATGAGCCCACCAATCACATTGATAGCGCGGCCCGTGAACTGCTATTAGATAGCCTCCGGCAGTTTCGCGGCGTTGGTATTATTGTCAGCCATGACCGGGCGTTGCTCGATGAACTATGCAGCCATACATTATGGCTGGATGGCCCCGAGCCCGTGCTTTATACCGGAGGCTACAGCAAGGCAAAACAGCAGCGCGAGCAAGATCAAATAAGCTTGCAACACGAACGAGATAGCCTGCGCCGCTCCCAGAAGAAGCTCGATCAAGAGGTCGTGAAACGTCGAGAAAAAGCAGCCCGCTCACATAAAGATCGTTCTAAATCTGGCCTTGCCATTAAAGATCATGATGCTCGTTACAAGAAGAACCTCGCGCGAAATAGCGGTAAAGATGGTCAGGCAGGTCGTTTGTTAAATCAATTGGGCGGACGCAAAGAACAACTAGACCAGAAGCTAGGCAATATTGAGGTGAATAAGCAGCGCAGCGTCGGCATCTGGTTAGAGGGCAGTAAAGCCAGGAAACAAACCTTAATTAACGTTCCGGAAATGAAACTGCCCATGGGTATCGACCGATTTCTAAAAACACCGCCACTGGTGATGCAGCCCGCTGCTCGTATTGCCGTCACCGGCGCAAATGGCACGGGTAAATCTACCCTGCTCACCGCGCTCCAACCTGAGTTTAACGTGCCTGACGAGCATCTCATTTTTATGCCCCAGGAAATTAGTGCTGTCGACAGTCGCAAACTATTGGCCGAGGCCAAATCGCTGGGCAACGACGAGCTTGGCAAACTGATGACAATTGTTAGCGCTCTGGAATCTGACCCGAAACGAATGCTCGATTCTGAGCAACCCAGCCCCGGTGAAATCAGAAAGATACTACTTGCCATGGGCATCTTGCGCGAACCGTGGCTGATCGTTATGGACGAACCCACCAATCATCTTGATTTACCGTCTATCGAGGCGTTGGAACAAGCGCTGGCAGAATGCCCTTGCGGGTTATTACTGGTGAGCCATGATCAGGACTTTCTCGCTTCATTAGCAACCATAGAATGGCATCTGAGTGACAGTGGCAACCACAGTGAACTGCAAATTCAACACAAGCGGCCTGGGGTTAACGAAGCCAAACTCAATCTATAAAGTGATGAGCGAGTTAGCCTCGCGGTTGAGAAAACACATCGCTTTACCGACAATATCCATCGAACTTCCAGCGGAACGGTCAAGCAGTGGTAAATTTTCTTCGCTTCAGCGGCGTTCTCACGTCATTGGTTTTCTCTCTCAGCGCTTTTGCTAACACTTGCCCAGACGGACCTGTGACAAAGTTACGGGGCAAAATCTCTGGCGCTGGCATTGACGATGCCCAGGCCTACACCCAGGGCGCGTTTTACGAGATGGGGGTTTGCGCCTGCCTGAGCGGCAAGCTGTCACCCAAGGCAAACGTTGCCGGGCTAAAAAGTCGCTCAATGATCGCTCACAAAAATGCCAAGGAATACAAACCCGGTATTAGCCTGCGACCATGGCCCACAAGCTGTAAAACCGCAACGACTCAGCAGGTCGGCGCCGGCCGCGAACAAGACCTCTCTGTGGACTATGGCAGCGTGATGAAATATGCCGCGCGCCTGCAGCGGGTCACCGAGGGGTTTGCTCGCCGCGTGGATGAGATGAGCGATCTTGCACAAGCAACAAACCCTACTGCCCTGATGCAAGAATTTAACAGCAAGATGGCTAACCTCAACCAAATCGATGAGTCCATCAGCAATGCCCAGATCAACCGCACCGCCAAAGGCATTGAGCAAATGGCGGATGCTGCAACCAACCTGAATGAGACCAGCTTCTATCAATCCATTGGGTCTTTGGCGTCCCTTTATGATTTATCGGAAACCAGGGCCAAAGCCAAAGAACAGCAAGCCAGATTAAAAGCACAGCAGCGTAGCCAGATGAGCCAGTTCTACTGGCGCGCGGTAGACGAAACCAATACACAAATGGCAGACTTTGCGAATCGCGCGGCATTTGCTGAGGACAAAAACACCGAGGACTATTGGATGGCGATGGTGGAGCATCTGCAGTGCTACCAGCAAAGCATGCGCAGCAACTGGCAACCCAACTCCACGGCCTGGTTACAAAACAACTGCCCTGTGCCACCGGTCGCGAACCCGGGCATTCCCAACAACCTAATTTCTGCAAAACAAAAAGCTCTGCAACTCGCAGAGCGTAAGTACCGGCGCTACCTTGATTCAACCAGCGTTGGTTTGGATGTGGACGCCACTAATAAACACGGCTTTTGGCAGGTGGTGGTCGTGAACGTGGAACCCTTGAGCCCTGCTGACCTTGCCGGAATCAAAAGAAACGACACCATCATGGGCGTTTATGGCCACCCCAGCGACGGCACACCGTTAGACCTCACAGAGCAAGAGCTCAAGCAGTTCGTTAGCGCTGATCTAGAAAGAAATCGACAAACCGTCAGCAACATGGAGAACTCGATTCGCGCCCAGGAACAAAACTTTAACAGCAAGGCAATGCGCCAACTCAAGAAGCGTGACCCACAAGAATACGCACAACTCGAGCGAATGCATCAGTCAGCCATCGAGGGCGCCAGGCGCACAATCGAAATGGCCCAGATGGAAATCGCCAGACTAGAAGCTGGCGACACCAACCCCCAACATGGTATTGGTATTTACAACCGGCGCAGCGCAGAACTCGTTGAGCAATACATCGAATCAGGTAGAGTCAGGTGGCTAACCGTCGGCACCGAAACCATCAACCTTGAACCACGCGGACCTCGCGCGTTCCGAGACGCGGCCATTGCTTTTGCCTCCAAGGCGCAAACCTTAAATCCTAGCCCCAAGACCGACTTAACTCTGGCCAAATACCATGAGGATGACAATGAGTTTATTGCCCTTGGTTACTTGTATGCAGCATTGGATGCCGGTGCAAATCTCAGCGATGAGGACCTGACCCGCCTGCAGCGACTCGAGGCAAACGCCAATACCGTGTTCCAAACGGCGGCTCAATCCGGCAATACCGAAGCCCTGAGCGCTCTCGTGGCAAGCGGGCTGCATGAAAGGTTCTTGATTGGCGGTGACGATCTGCTCACCCTCGCCATCAAGATGAACCAACCGGATGCAGTTCAAGTTGTACTGAATGCTTATGTGAATGAAGTCACTGACGCTGAACGTAAAAGGATTGTCGAAGAGGCGATGTTAAAAATGGCTAGCTACGACAGCGCAAAAAGCCTTGCGCATCTGTTTAACCTGGGGTTAGAAAAGAGTTTTACACGAGATGGCAAAACCTTGCGCAGTGAAGCACAAGCACAGAGTAGCCAAACCGTCTTGACCCTATTGGACACTGGTAAACTGCCAGAAAGCCAGCCGTATCAGGCCACGCCAGGTGTTGAAAACACCACTGAAACGACAGCAGATACATTCATCATGCCACCGGGCGGCGAGCAAGAGTTCCTTGAGAAATGCAAAACCGAGATGCAGCAGCAAATGAGTGCTGCTATTTCTGCGACCGGCATAAGTGTCGAGACAATGTGCCAAATGGCCCTGCAAGAGGCACTAAAAAAGCGCTAGGGAAACTCTAAAGCAATCCTAAGTCTTGCTCGTCTTCGCCTTCTTTCACTGGCAACGCCAAATCTTCTTTAGTGATGCCTAGCGCTACCAGCGTGTTGGCTGCCACATAAATAGAAGAGTAGGTACCGATCACCACGCCGATAATTAAGCCCACGGCGAAACCACGAATGAGTTCACCGCCAAGGATAAAGAGCGCTGCTAATACCAATAAAGTGGTTAACGAGGTGACTAAGGTTCGACCCAGGGTCTGATTCAAGGAGATGTTAATGATCTCAAGTGGTTCTGTACGCCGCACCTTACGGAAGTTCTCGCGGATTCGGTCCGACACCACAATGGTGTCATTCAGGGAGTAACCAATCACCGCCAGCAGCGCTGCCACTACCGTCAAATCAAAATCCCAGCGGAAAATCGAGAACATACCCAGGGTAATAATCACGTCGTGGAACAGCGCCACTACCGCACCGAAGGCAAACTTCAACTGGAAGCGGAAGGCAATGTACACCATGATCATGCCAAGTGCCGCGAGCATACCTAAGCCGCCGCTTTCTGCCAGTTCTTCACCCACAGCCGGACCCACAAACTCAGAACGACGCCGCTCGACACCGGGGTCATACTCACGCAGCGCCTCAACCACTTTGTTACCCAGGTCAGCGTTGTCTGCTTCACTTAAGCCTTGCTGCGGCGGCATGCGCACGAGAATCTCTCGATCGGAACCAAAGTACTGCACCACGTGGCCGGTAAAACCTGCTTCTACCAACTCGCGACGAATTTCATCGGGCGACACTGAATCGGGGTACTCCACTTCGAGCAAGCTACCGCCAGTGAAGTCGAGGCCGAAGTTAAGTTGATTAACCGCCAGGCTACCAATAGAGGCAAGCACCAGTACCACGGAGAAGATCGCCGCGTATTTGCGGTACGCCATAAAATCAAATTTTATCTCTGTTTTTGCCATGGTTAGATCGCCAACTGCTTAACATTGCGCCCGCCGTAAACCAGATTAATCATGGCGCGGGTGCCCATAATGGCTGTGAACATTGAGGTTAAAATACCGATGGACAAGGTCACGGCGAAGCCTTTCACCGGCCCAGTACCGATGGAATAAAGAATCAGCGCGACCAGAAGCGTTGTCACGTTAGCGTCCAAAATCGTCGTAAAGGCCCGCTCAAAACCAGCATTAATGGCGCCTTGCGGCGACATGCCGTTGGCCAATTCTTCCTTAATCCGCGAGAAGATCAGCACGTTGGCGTCTACCGCCATACCCACCGTTAAAACAATACCTGCCATACCCGGCAACGTTAAGGTGAAGCCAAAGCTGGACATCACCGCCACCAGCAGAGCCAGATTCGCTACCAGCGCAAGATTGGCTGCCAGGCCAAACACTTTGTAGAACACCAACATAAACATCAGCACTAGCGCCAGACCAACTGCAATAGAAATCGCGCCTAGCTCAACATTTTCCGCACCAAGGCTCGCACCAACCGTACGTTCTTCCACAATATACATATCAGCGGCCAGGGCACCGGCGCGGAGTAGCAAAGCAAGCTCGCGGGCTTCACCCTGATCCAAACCAGTAATTCTGAACTTCACCGCCAGCGCGGCCTGAATAGTGGCCAGGCTCACCACGCGACGTTCCGTAACCCGCTTGGGGATCACCACTTCTTTGCCATCCACCATTTTGTAGGTGTCGATGGTTTTACTTTCGATAAACACAACACCCAGGCGACGACCAATGTTGTCTTTAGTCGCGCGGTGCATCAGGTTACCGCCTTCACTATCCAAATCGATGCTCACCTGGGGCAAGCCGGACTCAGGATCAAAACTGGGCTGGGCATTCACCACCCGCTCACCAGTAATCACCACGCGGCGCTCTAGATTTGCAGTACGACCTTCATAGGGATAACTGATGGTGGTGGAACGCGGCGCATCCGGCAGCGCTTCCAGACGGAATTCCAAGGTCGCAACCTTACCCAGAATAGACTTGGCAATGGTTGGGTCTTGCACACCGGGCAAATCCACCACAATGCGGTTACGACCCAGACGCTGCACTAGCGGCTCGGACACACCCAGTTCGTTCACTCGATTGCGAATGGTTTGCACGTTCTGGGAAACCGCGAAGTCTTCCATTTCACTAATGGCGGCTTCGGTAATGGTGAGCTGAATATAAGGCAGGGCTTCTGAACCAGAAAGAATCGTGAAATCGCTGTTTTGCCCTTCCAGTAAGGTGCGCGCCTGATTGCGGGTTTCAGCATCGTCAAAGCTAATACGGATCACGCCAGGGGCCGGGGTTTGAACGTCGCGGTTGTAACGAATGCGCTCTTCACGCAGTTGCCGTTTCACATCGGTTTCAAGGGTTTCAAGCCGCTTGGCCACCACA
>JBKAGC010000201.1:0-6687 GCA_046290215.1 Pseudomonadales bacterium
CAACTGATCCACGATGTGGCGATTCAAAACCTCGATGTCACCTTCGCTATTGATCGCGCAGGACTACTTGAAGATGGCCCAACCCATTCGGGCGTATTCGACCTTTCGTTTTTGCGCTGCATCCCCAACCTGGTCGTTATGGCGCCGTCCAACGAAAACGAAGCGCGCCTGATGTTAAGTACAGGCTATCGGTACTCTGGTCCCGCAGCAATTCGGTATCCTCGTGGCAAGGGCCCTGGTACGGAGATTAGCAGCAGCCTGGACGACATCGAAATCGGCAAGGCTCGCACGTTGAGACAAGGCGAAGGCGTCGCAATTCTTGGCTTTGGTGCCATGGTTAACGTTGCTGAACCCGCAGCCGAGAAGCTTGGCGCAACCTTAATTGACATGCGTTTTGTTAAACCCCTGGACACAGAACTGCTCAACCAGGTCAGCCTAAACCATAAGCTAATCGTGACAATTGAAGAAAATACGGTGATGGGTGGTGCTGGATCCGCGGTGAACGAATATCTCGCCGCCGCCGGTATTGTCGTACCCATTCTCAACCTTGGCACTCCAGATCAATTTCTCGATCAGGACAAACCAAACAACATGCTCGCTAAGTCCGGCTTAAGTGAAGCGGGTATTTTGCAAGCTATCGAGAAACGCCTCGAGCAAGAGGACATACCGCAGCAAATGCCACGCTAGTCATCAAATAGGTGGCCTAACTTACCGGCTTTTGTCGCAAGATACTTTGCATTGTGATCATTGTGGCCGGTTTTAATCGGCGCTCGATCAACCACCTCGATACCGAGTTTGGTGAGCGCCGTCACCTTAACCGGATTGTTGGTCATCAAGGTAACCTGGGTAATCTTAAAGTGAGCAAACATGGCTTTGCAGATCGTGTAATCCCGCAGATCAGCGTCAAAGCCCAACCGTTCATTCGCTTCCACGGTATCTGCCCCTTGATCTTGCAGCTCATAGGCACGAATCTTATTGATCAAACCAATGCCGCGACCTTCCTGACGAAGATACAAAATAATACCCCGGCCCAATTCCGAGATCCGCTGCAACGCTGATTGAAGTTGCGCGCCACAGTCACATCGCATGCTAAATAGCGCATCGCCGGTTAAACACTCACTGTGGACGCGGCACAGCACAGGCTCATCAGTGGTGACATCGCCATAGGTGATGGCCACATGTTCCTTACCAGTTTCTGAGTCTTCAAATCCATGCAGCATAAACTCGCCAAATTGGGTCGGCAGCTTGCAGGATGCGATGTAAATTGCAGTCATGGCGAGATTTTACAGGGTATCGCGGTTGAGGTCTGCTAAAACTTGCCCGTTAGTTGCATAACACCACTGGATTCCGTGATCTTGACGTCTTGCAAAAATGACATGCCAAGCAGGATATCGACGGGATACGCACCCTGCATAATTGCCGCGCGGACCCGGGTGGCGCGAATGCTGCCAACCTGTACCTCTTCTAGTTCAATCAAGTGAGATTGTGCCATGCCACTGGCAGTGGCCACCTGCACGGGGCGCCCTTCCGTCGCCTTGAGACCAAGACTCGCCGCCATTTCGCTGTTCATGGCGATGATGTTAGCGCCGGTATCCACAAGAAACTCCACGGAGCGACCGTTGATCGTGCCTCGCGTCTTATATTGGCCAGATTCATTGAGCAATATCTTTACCGTAGACTCTTGGGGTTTCTCAAATGACGCGGCAATACGGCTACTCAAGTCTAGTTCATGCTGCTCACCGGCAAATTCAATCACCGCACCCTGGCTGTCGGCACTGACCAGTAACACGCCTTGTTTAGAACGCTCACCCACTTTGAGCAGAGTTTCTTGCCCTGCAATATTCAACATGGCGGAATTTTTAAAAAGACCAAGAACATCAATTTCTAGTTCGAGTGCCTGCAGTGGTGTTGTCAGGCAACACAGTATGAGCAGCGTTGAGAAACCCGCAATTTTAGAACCAGCCATAACTTTGCCCCCCAAAATGGGCGAGTTGTAAGGTTACCAGCGCCATTAAACCTGCAGCTACATCATCGACCATGATGCCAAGCCCCCCGGTTAAGTTCCGATCTAACCAACTGACCGGCCAGGGTTTAACAATATCAAACAACCGAAACAGCAAGAATCCAATCAGCAGCCAAAGCATGCCGTCCGGCAGAAACCAATAGGTGATCCATAAGCCTACAAATTCATCCCAGACAATACACCCGGGGTCTTTAATCTTCATGTCTCGGGCGACCCAGTCGCACAAATAAATACCTGCGCCGAATGCGGCGGCAGTAATGCCAAGATGCCACCAGGGGCCGAGGGGCGCGAACAAAATATACACGGGTATCGCAGCCAGGGTACCAGCAGTGCCGGGCATCCATCGCGATAAGCCTGAACCAAAACCAAGAGCGAGAAAATACCAGGGATTGGTAAAGGTTCGATAAGCTCTCGATGGCTGCTCGGACATCTTAGTTTGTCCTGTCAAAGTGCTGATAGCCAGCACTGGCTAACTCGACACCAGTTACTGTTCTAATGCCTGCAAACGACTCACTTAAGGTGCCAATACGAGTCACGGCCACCTGGCAATAATCAGCAAGTTCCTGAATTTGCGCTGCATGAGCAGGGTTAACACTGAAACATAACTCATAGTCGTCACCACCAGACAGTGCAAACTGACGAGCTTCTTCAACTGAAAAGACTTCGCGCAGCGCTTCCGCCACGGGCACATCATCCAGATTGAGCTCTGCACCCAACTGACTGGCCTTTAAAATATGCGACAGATCTGCCAGCAATCCGTCCGATAGGTCAATTGCACTACTGGCAACACCCCGCAGCTTTTGGCCTAACAATAATCTTGGTTCAGGCGACTCGTATCGTTCTAGCAAGAACGGATTTGCCTGAGCTGTGCCAAGCTGAGCAACAGCACCTGCTGCTGCGCCTAGTGCACCAGAAACATATACGAAATCACCGCTGCGAGCGCCGCTCCGGGTCAGGGCCGATGCTCTTGGCACAATGCCAAATACAGTGATAGTAATCGACAGCTGACCGCGAGCCAGATTGCCGCCAACAATAGGACACTGGTGCAGAGAGGCCAAGTTGATATTTTCCGCCGCAAACGACTCCAGCCATAAAGCGTCTACCGATGGAATAGTAAGTGCCACGGTCATGCCACGAGGCTCAGCACCCATAGCGGCCAAATCACTAAGGTTAGCGCCGATGGCACGCCTGGCGGCTACTTCAGGAATTGCGTCTTCAGGAAAGTGAACCCCTGCCAACAAGGTGTCAGTGGAGACACAGAGCTCATGGCCTTCTGGCACACTGAAAACCGCACAATCATCACCGGGACCAATACTGACATAGTCCGGCATCATCGCACCCAAGAAATACTTCTCGATGACGTCGAACTCATTCATAGATCTACCCTGACGAGCGCGCCTGGTATTCTACCTCGCGGAGTTCTTTCGCCAGGGCATCTAATACCGAATTTACCAGCCTGTGACTTTCAGCACCGCCGAACTGTTTTGCCAGTTCGACTCCTTCGTTGATGGCAATCCGATAGGGCAGCTCAAGCCTGGATTTCAATTCAAAGGCGCCCACCAATAGCGCGCCAGTTTCAATAGGGTCTAGCTCCGCCAAATCCCGCTCGAGTTTTGGTGCAATCATCTCTAACAAGCCGTCACGATTCGCTTCGATACCCAGTAATAACTCGCGCAAATACTTGGTGTCGACCCGCTTCATGTCATGCTCTTTGACGAATTGTGCATAAACATCAACGGCATCATCGCCGTTCAATTGCATTTGATACAACGCCTGCAGGACAAATCGTCTGGCTTTGCTGCGCGAGGCTGGTGTGGGCTTCTTCATAGGTTACGTAACAAACTCACCATTTCCAGCGCCGACATGGCCGCGTCAGCCCCTTTGTTGCCGGCCTTGGTACCAGAGCGCTCAATGGCCTGTTCAATGGTATCGGTAGTTAACACACCAAACACCACGGGTAAGTTGGCTTCCAGGGCAATTTTGCCAATACCACTGGCACATTCACCTGCCACATAATCGAAGTGCGGCGTACCGCCACGAATCACAGCACCCAGCGTAATCAATGCATCATAGTTGCCCGATTCCGCCGCTTTTTTGGTTGCCAGAGGCATCTCAAATGCACCCGGTACCCTGATGACCGTGATATTACTTTCGCTCACACCATGACGCTTTAAGGCGTCAACAGCGCCGCTCAATAACTCTTCAACAACAAAGCTATTAAATCTGGCCACCACAATGCCAAACCTGGCTGTGACTGCCGAAAAATCACCTTCAATGACTTTCATAAACTTATCCTAACTACTTAAATTGGTCGCGCCGATATCATGGGGCGTCGCGCCTGGTCAGGGTCAGTCGCAAATCATCACCTACCCTGCGCACATCACTCATGGTGAAGTTTGGCACTTGATCCATGGTTTGAAAATCCGGCATCGCCACCAGACTCCTGGCCCCTGCACCCATCAGTTTCGGTGCAACATACAGCACGATTTCGTCAACGAGATCTTCTTGCAACAGGCTCCCGGCCAAAACCGCGCCGCACTCGAATAATACTTCGCTACAATCCTCTTCCTGAACCAGGAATTGTAACAGCTGCGGCAAATCAATTTGACCTTGATTATTCAAGGGTATGGTGCGCTGTTCGGCAGTTATATTGGGGTTCTCTTGGCCAGATACAACGATCAAATTCGGGCTGTTCAGCAAAGCTGCCTCCCCGGGCATCCGATTTTGTGAGTCCAATACCACAATTGGTCTGCGAATATCCGCCGCCAAATTGGCATGCTCAACATCGAGTTCCGCGGCTCGCACGTTAAGCTGCGGGTCATCGGCCAATACGGTGCCAATCCCAGTCACCACGGCGCAACTACGAGCCCGCAATTTTTGCACGTCACGGCGCGCTGCTGGCCCAGTAATCCACTGGCTTGCGCCATTGGCGAGGGCTGTTTTGCCATCCAGACTCTGGGCCAGTTTAAGGCGAACCAACGGCCGGCCAGTGGTATATTTTTTGAAATGCCCGGGATTCAGCGCGATCGCAGCATCTTCTAGCACCGGGCCAATCACCTCGATACCGGCATCCTGAAGTTTTTGTAAACCGAGACCGCGATTTCCCGAATGGGGATCCGTAGCCCCATACACTACCCGGGCAACACCATGATCGATCAATGCATGGGCACAAGAAGGCGTCCTCCCTACATAACTGCATGGTTCCAGTGTGACATAGGCAGTGGCGCCATTTAGGTCGATATTCGCTGCCTTGGCGGCTTTTATGGCATTCGCCTCCGCATGGGCGGTGCCCGTTTGCAGGTGGTAGCCGCGACTGATCACCTCCTCATCTTTCACCAACACACAGCCCACTCTGGGGTTCGGCCTGGTGGTGTAGAAACCTCGCTCGGCCTCGCGCAGGGCGAGCGCCATATAGTATTCATGACCCAGCATCAGGCTCACTCTTGATCAGGGCACCGGCGCGAATACGATCAATCTCGTTTTTGAATTCATCAATATCCTGGAAACTACGATACACCGATGCAAACCTGACATACGCCACGTCATCAAGCTCCCGTAACTCTTCCATCACTAGCTCACCCACGGCACGGGTATCTACTTCTCGTTCCCCTGTCGCCCTGAGCTTGTGTTTAATGCTGTTGATGGTGGATTCCACAGTTTCAAGACTCACTGGTCGCTTTTCAATCGCCCGCAAAATACCG
This sequence comes from Pseudomonadales bacterium, assembly GCA_046290215.1. Lineage (GTDB taxonomy): Bacteria > Pseudomonadota > Gammaproteobacteria > Pseudomonadales > Azotimanducaceae > JAHRVQ01. The sequence goes on from JBKAGC010000201.1 coordinate 5,725, forward strand.
CTGCGAAGCTTGTCTTCGTCGAAGGGCTGGCGATTACCATTGGTCTTAATCACCCTGGGCATGACCAGTTCGGCGGATTCAAAACTGGTAAAGCGCTCACCGCATTCCTGGCATTCCCGGCGGCGGCGCACCTGATCGCCCTCGGCCACTAACCGAGAGTCAATTACTTTGGTTTCTCCATGACTGCAAAATGGACAGCGCACGTTAATTGCCAACTTGTTAAACAGGGCGTGGAGTTTACTCCATCCAGAGCCGAAAGCGGGCATCAATTGTGTCATTACTGCCGGGCCCCTGGGCGAGCCGGTTATTTTCTGCAGTGGCTTTGATAGACTTTGCCTCCGCGTAATTGGCAGGCAGTAATATGGCTCAGTATGTATACACCATGTCTCAGGTGGGCAAAGTTGTCCCGCCAAATCGGGTCATCCTCAAAGACATCTCCTTGTCTTTCTTTCCAGGTGCAAAAATTGGCGTTCTGGGCTTAAACGGCGCAGGTAAGTCTTCGTTGCTGCGAATCATGGCCGGTGTCGATAAAGAATATCTCGGAGAAGCCAGACCACAGCCCGAGCTGAATGTGGGCTATTTACCACAGGAGCCGGATCTGGACCCAGAGAAAGACGTGCGCGGCAATGTGGAAGATGGCGTTCGCGAACTATCTGATGCCCTTGCTGAATTTAACGCCATCAGTGACAAGTTCGCCGAACCCATGTCCGACGATGAAATGAACGAGCTGCTCGCGAAACAAGGCGAACTTCAGCTCAAAATTGACTCCATGGACGGTTGGGACCTTGACCGCAAACTGGAAGTTGCCGCCGATGCCCTGCGCTTGCCAGCCTGGGACGCGGATGTCACCAAACTGTCTGGCGGCGAACGCCGCCGGGTCGCACTGTGCCGACCCATGGACGGATGATCAGGATTCCTCTCCGGATAACAACAACCCGGAGGAAGATGATCAGGACGAAGTAT
>JBKAGC010000202.1:0-6645 GCA_046290215.1 Pseudomonadales bacterium
CAGCGTTACTGACACTGTAGCGGATTGGATTTAACCAGGGATCTAGCAGCAGGTTGTTGCCGTCCACTTCGCCATTTAGGCCAAGTGTTCTGCTGGGTACAAAGCCATGATTGGTGGTGCAGGCTGCAGTGGCGGCATTTGGCGCGCTAAGACCGTTAGAGCCAGCGGTAGCGGGGCATGGCAGGCGGCCGTTGGCTGCAGCAAAACCCAATAAAGCATCGTGAATGTCTTTAATCTCGGTTTGCACGCCAATTCTTCGGCTCGTATCGAACTGAGTGGTGAGTGGTGTAATTAAGCCGCCCAGCAGTACGCCCACAATTACCAGCACTATGGCCATCTCAATGAGATTAAAACCGCCTTGATAATGTTTTGCGTTGGTGCCCATGGTTCGGTCAGCTTACCTGGTGGAATTGTTATTCATCGTGGTTACGGGCTGAGGGCCCGGGTGGTGTCATTATAGGTGGCATCGTGATCGATCGTCCCGGCTTCGCGATACTGGTTATCGGGTAAACTTGCGTTTTCATCCTCAAAGTAATCGTTAACATCATTATCTGGTCTTACCTGGCCCGCCAGGGAGGTGCCGGGGGCAACCAGTACACCTGGTGCTGGTGTGGCAGCGGAGCCAATGATGTTAACGCAATTGCCCTCTACGGTTTGGCACATGCGGTACAACAACTGGCTCGACCAATGGTTGCGTAACCAGACTTGAGGGATGGGCGCAATGCCGCCACCACACACCGTACCCCAATCGTTGGGGAGCGCGGTTACGAGGGGTAAGGCGCCACTTTGCTGATTGTTGACGCTATTAAATGGGCCACCAAAATCAGCAGCCCAGGGAAATTCGCCGCACTGAGCGCGATATTGATTGAGCAACTCGCGTGCATTAGTCAGTACATGGCGTTCAATCACGGGCCAAAATGCAGCTGGGCTGATGCCAGCCACCTGATCATTCTGGCTGTCGGACTGGATTGCTGTAAAAGTCGTAAAGTCAGCGTCAGCGTTAACGCCTTCGAGATGATCAGTTCTATTTAGGGGCTGCCGATTTTGGTTATTGAGCTGGGCCTCTGGTGCTAATACAACCGCGGCCATGGCCTGGCCGTCTAAAGTCAAATTGCTGGTAATGGAGCTGTTTTTCAGGGTGGCAGCGTTGCTAGTGTAGTTTGCCGCCACCGCATACCAGAGCCTGGCGCCAGTACCATCGGTAAGAACGGGTAAATTCAAAGTACGATAAGGCAGCAAACCCAACAGCGCCTGGCAGTTTGCACCTTGAGGGTTCGCCAATCCATCCCCGTTAGTATCAGGGCAAGGTAGCGTACCAGGTATTGGTTGACGGAGCGCATAACCCACGAGATTTTGTTTCGCTGTGGCGAGATCAGTAAGGGTAGAAGTTTGCCGCTGGTTTTTTTGCTTGTTCACCGACAGTTGAGTCACCAGCAACGTGGTGACGCCTAACAACACGATCGTGATAAAAATAAGAATCACCGCGCCCTGTTGTCTGGCGCCGTTCATTCCTGGCCCGGTAATTCTGGCAAGATCACTCGCTCGATGTAATAGCCTTCGCGGATGGTATTGGATTGCAAGGACCAGATCTGGCCGGGTCGCATGGTGGCTTGTTGGCCACTGGTGGTGAGGGTAGCTTCATTAGCGCTTTTAAATTTTGCTACTTCGATGGCTGAGTCGGCTTGGCTCAGTGCACTTTGCCCGTTCACCCAGATGGCATAGGTACCGTCATGGCGCCGGATATAACCGGAAAATCGCACCTCGTCTGGAGCGTTAGTGACCACCGGCGCTTGAATAGCCTCAGGTAAGATTGCTGTGTCAGGCAGTGCTAGTTCTTGATTTCTCTTGATCGAGTCCAAGGAACGCCTTTCCTCGGCGCTAGTAAAGAGCCTGCCAATATCTTCCGCAGAAGCTGGAGTTGCCGTAGCCAGAATCAGAAATGTGAGCCAAAAAGAGCGTTTCACTATGAGTCTTTCCCCCAATCCGCAGTCACATCATCGATGCTATACCAGCGTAACGTGCAGCCGCCGCGCAGCCGGGTTAGAGCGATGCTTGCACTAAAATTTTCAAGCCAGCGCACCGAGCAATTATCCACATCAAACAAACCTGGTGCGGTTTGACTCAATCCCTCAAGGGTTTGATAAAAATCACCTTCATGGCTAAGTTGCATGGTGAGTTTCATATCTGTCGCGCGGACCGGTACCTGCTCCTGCCAGTAAGGGTCCTCATTCTGTAATACCAGGGAACTGCTCTCTAAGGTGAAATCAACGCCCGGTATGTCATTGCGTTCACTCACGTTACGAAGGGATTCCAGCCACTGCAAGCGCCTGGGTGGACCGATATGGCCACTACTCTGGAGGCTACGGTACTCCTCCAGGTACTCGCGTAGTACAAAGCTCGCAGCCTCGGCTTCATCGTTGGCAAAGATTTGGCCGTCTAGGTTTGCCTTGGCGATGTTCAAGTTTTCTTGTTCATCAAAATAATAAATGAGCGATGCGATCAGGAGGACGATTGAGCCTGCCAACTGGGCCAGGGTTAGAATATGATCTCGCCAGACGATCTGTTCAAACAGTTCACGCACTTTGCGGTAACTCCCAGACAATCAAAATTTCAAATTTATCACTCTCGGCACTATCCGAACTTTCAGTTTCCCCGACTCTGCCGGTGAATCTAGAGGTATCTCGAACATCCACAGCAGTGGTCAGCAACAATACATCTTCTACGCCGGGTAGGTTTTCTAGTTCCGCGACGAATAGATCCATCGCACCAATCGTTGAGCGGTAGCTGCGACCTTCGGTGATCACCCGCCCCACAAGGGTCATCGTTGCCTTTAGTCCTGGTGTTCCTTCCTGATCCAGCTCATCGAAGTACTCTTGCATCAGATTTTCGCGAAGATAGGGGTCGTTTTCTTCAGACAAACTTAACTCATGGTTGATCAGCAGTTGGGTCACCTCAGGGGAGGGTCTTTTTTGCCAATCGATTTGAGTGAGGCGAAGATTGGCAAACTGGGGCCGATTTAAGATGCCACCAAGGTCGGAGAAGTAGCGGTGGGGCGCCTGCTGTGCGCTCCGTTCAAGCCGCTCAACTAACTCCACAGATGTTTTGATTTGCTCCGCGGTTTCAAGCTCACTACTCATGGCGGCATACTTCTCATTGTACTCGGCCCGGAGCAAATTGATTTGGGTGTTGAGCTGCTCCGTTTGTTGCCCCAGTTTTAAACTGTTTAGCGCAAACACAACTGCTGCGGTAATAAACACGAGGCTGCCAATTTCGGTCACCTGGGTGACGAACTTATCCACCAGATACTGATAGTAAGTGGATTTCTGATCGTCTGTGGCATAGTGATCATACAGCGGGTTGGTGCGGGTACAGAGATACGCAAACAGGGCATCAGCGCCTCGTCCGGCATGGTTTTGAATGCCAAAGTGGTTAAAGAGTTGCTCTAGACTCAAAAAGGCGTAGTGAATTTGCTCTGTGTTGCTGGCCAGGGCGCGAGCGTCACTAAGTTGCTCCTCATTGAGGATGCAATACACATTAAGATGGTCGTCCCCTTCCATAATTCGCTGGTTCTGTAAGAAGTTATAAATCTCGATGGTGCCGCGCTCGAGATTGGCAATAACGCCTTCGAAGTCTTCCTTGTCCCACATGTCTTGATCAAACTTGGCCTGCCGCGATAACAACAGTTTGCCGTCCTGAAAGTAACTGTTGCGCAGGGCACTGCGAACCTGCCGGGAAACAATCAAAGCGTGTTTGTCTTCGTTAACAATCGGCTTTAGCAACTTGTCAGTCAGTAGAGGGATAGACCAAATCCCAGCGAGGCGTTCCCCGTGCTTCTCTAATCTTTCTAGCCAGGGCGCTAACAAAGAGGTGTTGGTAAGGGCCGAGAGCAATACCCGGTCATCCTTGCGGCCGAGTTTACTGCGGCCAAGAATTTTTGCATGAACGTAAGTTTCATCGCGGTAGTGCTTGTCTATTAAACGGTCCAGCAGACCTTTGCGGTCCGTCAGACCAACATGGGGCATGGTTTCCCGGCGAAAGTCCTCTTCAATCATATCCACCAGCAACTTGCCGGGTATCTTCAGGGAGTTCTTCAGCAGGTATTCAAAATCTTTTAGGCCCTGGGAGTCTGGCATAAATTCACGGCTGTCGATCAGGGTCTTTTCATCCCAGTCAAACACCGTCATACGAAAGCCGCTAAAGTAAAAGATTCTTTGCATTAGCTCACTCCCGTCGCCGCGCTCCACACTGGGCCAAGCACTGATAGCATGATCCAACCCAACAGGGCGCCCATGGTGACGGTGAGGACCGGACTGATTGCCGGTTCGATGGCCTCGATGGTTTCCTGGATTTCGCGATCGTAGAAGTAACTGACGTTCAGTAGCGCCTCATCGAGATTACCGGTAGTTTCACCTACCCTCAGCATGCGAATCACCAGGGGCGGAAAAATCTGTGTACCAACAAAACTATCGCTGATACCGCCGCCTTCGCTAATGGATCGCCTGGCATCCTGCATGGCGCGCTCAATGTAGGAGTTGTCCACTAACGCCTCGCAAATCTCCAGAGACCGCAGCACCGTGACGCCGGCGCCGTATAACAAAGCCATATAGGTGGCAAAGCGTGATAAGCGAATCTTTAGGCTCATGGGTCCGAACAAAGGTATTTTCAGTTTTAAGCTGTCGATTAAATAACGTAGCTCAGGGCGAGTTTTCGCAGCAACTCTTAAGGTAACTGTTAGTCCTAACGGGATTGATACCACCAGCCACCAATACTGGCCGAAGAAATTTGATGTAGCGATCAACGCCTGGGTATGGAGTGGAATTTCGCCGCCCAGTTCAGTGACAAAAGGGATGATTTTGGGTACGAGATACAACAGCAAAAAAGCTGCAACGAAAAAGATAATGGTGGCGACAATGGCCGGGTAGGTCATCACTCGTTTGGCGTTGGCAATCAGTTCATCCGCTTTGCGCATGGTTTCGCCCATTTGGCGCAGCACCCTCGGTAGTTCACCGGATTCCTCGCCCACGGCGATTAAGGCTACAAAAACTTCATCAAAGTCGTGGGGGAATAGCTTTAAGGCGTTAGAGAAGTTGCTACCACCCTCAATCGCTTCAACGATGCCCGCCAGCACATCACGAAAGTAGGTGTCGGTGACACTGTCCCGTAAGTCTGTAAGCCCCTCTAGCAACGGTACGCCGGATGCCACCAGTTGCTCCAGATGGAATACCATGTTGATCAGTTCGCGGCGGGGTATCACGCCACGCCCCAGACGAAAGCGGCGTCTGTTGTAGGGCTTGCAATTGATCATGTCGAAGCCCTGGTTCTCCAGGCGATACTCGACGTCCAGGTCGTTTTTCGCCTGCAGAACGCCAGTGTGAATCTTGCCGTAGTTGTCGATGGCTTTGTAACTAAACTCCGGCATCAGCTTAGCCCTGCTGTTAGGTCAACCACGCGGCTGAGCTCTTCAATGGTTGTGCGGCCTTGCCGTACCAGGCGCAAGCCATCTTCTGACATGGTTTTGAAGTTGTGCTCTTTTGCCGTTTTACGGAACTGCTGCATGGTGGCGCGAGTGGATATCAGCTCATCGAGCTCATCGTTTAGAGTCAGGACTTCCATCACCAGGGTTCTGCCGCGAAAGCCAACCCCAGAGCAATGGCTGCAGCCGCGCGGTGAGTAGAGTTCGATAGCATCTTCAACACCAAGAATAATTTGTTCGAAATCCTCAGAAACCCGTGGCTTTTTGCAGTGCTCGCAGAGTAAGCGAATCAAACGTTGGCCAATAATGCCGATGATGTTGCCGGCAAGAATGTCTGGTGTGACACCAATATCGTTAAGGCGTGGAATAGCACCAATGGCCGAGTTTGTATGCAGCGTAGTAAATACCCTGTGGCCAGTCATGGCGGCGCGAAACGCCATTTCGGCGGTGGCGGAATCGCGCACCTCGCCCACCAGAATAATATCTGGGTCCTGGCGCATAATAGAGCGAATACCGTCGGCGAAGCCCATCTTTGATGCTTCATTGACCGAGGTCTGGCGAATCATGTCGATGGGATATTCCACCGGGTCTTCGAGGGTCATAATGTTGACCTCGATGGAATTCAAATAGCTAAGCATCGAATACAGGGTAGTGGTTTTACCGCTACCGGTTGGACCGGTCACCAGAATAATTCCTTCTGGCCGGCTCATTAGAAGCTTGAGTTGATTGAGGGTTTCTTCCGGCAAATCATAGGAATCAAGTTCCACCAGGCCGCGGTCCCGATCCAGAACACGCAGTACGATGTTCTCACCATCCATGGTGGGCAATACAGAAACCCGGAAGTCGACAATACGGCCGCCCACCCGCAGGGAAATTCGACCGTCCTGCGGTACCCGGTTCTCGGCGATGTTCAACCCTGCCATGACCTTAAGTCGTACCGATAAGGCTGCCCAGTAATCTTTGTGCAAGCTGCGGACTTGCATGAGTACGCCATCAATCCGATAGCGTAAGCGTAGAAAGCTCTCTTCCGGTTCAAAATGGATGTCGGAAGCCTCACGCTTTACCGCATCGGCGAGCAGCGCATCGACTAATCGGACAATAGGCTGGCTGTATTCATCGGAGTTGCCATCAAAACTATCGTAGTCGATAACCCCGGTTTCGACTTCTTTGCG
>JBKAGC010000203.1:0-6618 GCA_046290215.1 Pseudomonadales bacterium
TTAATTCTTTTGCTTGCGCTAATTTTTCAGAAGCTTCTGCAAGGTGCCAGATTATGGCCACCGCCGGTTTTTTCCACGAGCAGCCTGGTAGCAAGGCGACCAATTCGGCCAAAGCCATACACCACAACGTCCATAGGCTCGTGGCCTACAGTTTTCTTGCCGAGGATTTCAGCACATTCGCGCTTCACATACGCGGCCATGTCGAGACCCTCGTTATCACGCATAAAATTCGACGTTAACTTGCCAATATCGATGTGCGCTGGTCCCAAATCTAGACTCGAGAGGGTTTCCATGATCGGATGGGTCTCAAACTCAGACATCTCGTTGTTCTCGATCTGACGAACAAAACGGTGTGCTTTCATCAAGTCGATCACCGAAATGTTGTAAAGCGGCACCCCGTGGATGTACATGACAACGTTACGTCGGTACAGACCACCAATCATGGGGATCATCGCTTCAGCGAGCGCTTCTCGTTCTTTCCAATCAGCGAAAACGCCATCTAGACCAGGTCGGGCCACAGAAAACTCCTAAATTTAGAGGGATTTCGGAGCAGATTCGCCCCGTTGAAATTTCGCGGTATTATCATTTTTTGCTGCCTGCAACGCAACATTGGCAGTCGCCACCGGGCAGGAAATATTAACGCTGATCAAGAACCAGCACGCCACGACCCTGATCGATCCGGAATTCATAGTGGCGGAGAAAATTCATCCCCAGCAATCCCACCACATCGCCTGCCAGGTTGAGCTGCAAGGCACCTACCGCAAGGTCGCTCACTGCGGCCTCGCCCAGGCTCAAACTGCCAATATTCAGCACCGGCGCTTGGACAACGCCATTGGCGGTAGAAAAGTACTGTTGTTCCGTATTTAAATCATAACCAGCGCGCTGTAGCACACGCTGGTCAATGGCCGTCATAGCCGCCCCGGTATCAACCAAAAGCTGCACCACCTCGCCGTCATCAATCCGCGCCTCAACGATAAACTGCCCGCCACTGCCTCTGAGCGGCACCTCAGCAAACGCCAATCTGGCTTCGTTGCGCTCAATCTGCGCCATAATCTCCCGCGCCTCGGCGCCAAATCGGGCATGGTTGCTCACCTGCGCCAGGGGCGGCAAGGCAGCCTGGTCGTTGCCCATTTGCACTCTGAGTTTGCCTAGTTTGAACTGATACTCGGCACTTTGCGGATAATCAAACGTGAGCTGTTCGTAGAACTCATCCAGGCGCTGGGGCTGACGGAGTAAAATAAGCTCACGAGTAAAAAGATCCACAAGTTCCGCCAGCAAGCGCGCATGCGCCGCCTGGTCAGGTAAGGCCACAGCAGAATTGGCTAAAATTAAAAGCTCGTCATAAGCTGCCTCAAAGCGCCGTGCGGCCAACATTTCGCGCACTTGCCGCAGTCGTTCGGCAAAGGAGCTTTGTGTTTGTCCCGCATCTAGCGTGACTGCTGCCACAGGTACAACTGTCTCTGCGCTATCAGGTTCAACAAGCACCTGGACAACCGGTTGCGGCCCAGTGATGCCACGACTGAGCCAGCCGAAAGCAAAACCAGCAGCCAGAGATAGGCTAATAATCAGCGCGTATCGCATGGGCTGACTTGTTTTATTCTCATGGTTAAGTAACCTTCCTACCCCGCTCTGTCACGGCGATTTCTGGCAACTGAGGTCCAACGCTTTGGCAACACGTAACACCCAGATTTAAAAGGAAATTCAATGGCCAGCACCTTACCACTGGGTGTTCACCAAATACCAGATGCACCAGGCAAACGCAGACACTGGGGTAATCTTGCGGGGGCAGCCGCGAGTCTCGCGATTGGTCACACCATACAAAGCCATGGCAGCTTTTCCCTGGTGGTTGCCAGAGATAGCCAGGAAGCGGAACAAATTGCTGCCGAGTTGCAGTTCTTCTTGTCCGAGAGCACCCCGGTGATGCTGTTTCCCGATTGGGAAACACTGGTGTATGACAGCTTCTCTCCCCACCAGGACATCATCTCCGATCGCTTGAGAATTCTAAACGAACTTCCCGGGCAACAATCCGGAGTGCTGGTGGTACCCGTTGCGACCTTAATGCAAAAGCTGGCACCAAGAGAATTCACGCTGGGAAGTAGCTTTTCTCTGGACAAGGGCCAGCGCTTTGATATCGAAGCCATGCGTTCGCGCCTCACCAATGCCGCTTACCGTTGTGTCGATACCGTTTTTGAGCACGGTGAATTTGCCGTCCGCGGTTCCATTATGGATATCTTTCCCATGGGCGTGAATCACCCCTTTCGCCTGGATCTGTTTGACGATGAAATCGAATCGATCCGGGTGTTTGATCCGGAGAGCCAACGCTCAATAGAACACGTTGATAGCATCCGCCTCCTCTCTGCCAGAGAGTTTCCTTTGGATGATGCGGCGATCAATGAGTTTCAAGATCGCTGGCACCAGCGCTTTCAAGTGGACGTGCGCGACTGTTCCATCTATCAAGATGTTTCCTCGGGGCTATCGCCACCTGGGGTTGAGTATTATTTACCGCTCTTTTTCGATCAGCTAGAAACTCTGTTCGACTACTTACCGGGTGACATTTTAGTGTTCACCACCCAAATTGAAGAGGCCGTCCGAGAAACCTGGCAAACCGCCGAAAGTCGCTATGAAAGCCTACGTTACGACATCCAAAGGCCCATCTTACCGCCCGGCGACTTTCTGACTCCGCTGGATGAGATTTTCTCGTATTGCAATCAACACCGCCGCATCATTATTTCTGACGGCGAAAGCAAGGGTGACAACTTTGCCTTTGCTGACATGCCAGATGTCACGGTAAATGAGCGCAAAGAAAATCCATTAAGCAACCTGAATCAGTTCCTGGCTAACGAGCCCGTGAAAGTATTGATCATTGCCGAGTCTAATGGTCGCCGCGAGGTTGTAGATGAACTTTTACGCAAACAGCACATGGAACCTGGTTATCTTGATGCCTGGCAAGAGGATGACACCGATAGCGCCCTTAACATTGCTGTTAGTCCATTAGAGCGCGGATTCTATCTACCAGGGGAATTTTTGTTTATCACCGAGCAGCAGTTGTTCGGTGAGCACGTCCTCCAACAACGTCGGCGCAACAAGGAAAAAGACAACGCCGCCGAACTGGTCATTAAGAGCCTAACGGAATTGAGCCTGAACGCACCTGTTGTCCACATTGATCACGGCGTTGGTCGCTATCTTGGCCTTGAAACCTTAAGTGTCGATGGCCAGGAAACCGAGTTTTTGAGCTTAGGTTATCAAGACGAGGCTAAACTTTATGTACCAGTAGCTTCGCTGCACTTAATTTCCCGGTACGCAGGCACAGACGAAACCGTTGCGCCCCTGCATAAACTTGGTAGCGAGACCTGGGAAAAGGCTAAACGCAAAGCTGCTGAACAAGTTCGAGATGTGGCAGCAGAGCTTTTAAATATTTACGCTCGCCGGGAAGCAAAACCTGGCTTTGCCTTCCCGCCGCCTGACGAGGCCTACTACAAGTTTGCCGCGGCATTTCCGTTTGAAGAAACGCCCGACCAACAAAACGCCATTGAACGGGTCATTGCCGACATGATCAAACCCCGCGCCATGGATCATCTAGTTTGTGGCGATGTTGGCTTTGGTAAAACTGAAGTCGCCATGCGCGCCGCCTTCCTTGCCGTGCAAGCTAACAAGCAGGTAGCAGTATTGGTGCCAACTACCCTCTTGGCCCAGCAGCACGCAGAAACCTTTAAAGATCGGTTTGCTGAACTCCCTGTTAATGTTGAATCCATTTCTCGATTCCGCACCAAGAAAGAACAAACTGAGGTGATCGAAAAACTCAAAGCCGGCACGGTGGATATCGTCATTGGCACCCATGCGCTCATTCAAGACAACGTCGCGTTTAAAGACCTGGGCCTACTCATCATTGATGAGGAGCACCGCTTTGGGGTTCGCCAAAAAGAAAAGCTCAAGTCCATGCGGGCCGAGGTAGACATCCTCACCATGACCGCAACGCCCATTCCCAGAACCCTGAATATGGCTATGTCGGGTATGCGCGACCTAACGATCATTGCAACACCGCCAGCAAAACGGCTCTCTATTAAAACTTTCGTGCGGCAGCGCAACGACGGTCTGATTAAAGAAGCCGTGCAACGTGAGTTACAACGGGGCGGTCAGGTCTACTACCTACACAACGAGGTCAAGACCATTGAAAATACTGCCGAGAAGCTTCGCGAAATTATCCCCCAGGCGAAGATCGCAATTGGTCATGGGCAAATGCGCGAACGTGAGTTGGAGCAAGTCATGTCCGACTTTTATCACAAGCGTGCTAACGTCCTGGTGTGCTCTACCATTATCGAAACCGGCATCGACGTGCCCAATGCCAACACGATCATTATGGATCGTGCCGACAAGTTTGGACTGGCGCAAATCCACCAGTTGCGCGGCCGAGTGGGTCGCTCTCACCACCAGGCTTACGCTTATCTGCTAACCCCTCACCCGAAAGCCCTGAGCAGCGATGCCACGAAGCGGCTGGACGCCATTAGTGAAGCAGAAGATCTAGGCGCTGGGTTTATTCTTGCCAGTCACGATTTGGAAATTCGCGGCGCGGGCGAGTTACTTGGCGATGAACAAACCGGCAACATGCAAACCATCGGTTATTCGCTGTTTATGGAAATGCTCGACCGGGCCGTAAAAGCCATTAGAGATGGCAAAACACCAAACCTCGACCGACCATTGGATGATGGCACCGAGGTCAATTTACGCTTACCGGCTTTGATTCCAGAAGACTATCTGCCAGATGTTCATAGCCGCCTGGTACTCTATAAACGAATTTCCAACGCGGAAACCGCTGAAGCATTAAAAGAACTGCAAGTTGAGATGATCGATCGCTTCGGCTTATTGCCCGAGTCCACCAAGACCCTGTTCCGCGTCACGGCACTGAAGTTACGCGCCGAGGCTCTGGGTATTAAGAAGCTCGATGCCGGCGACAAATCCGGGCGCCTCGAGTTTAGTCAAGACACGCCGGTGGATCCTTTTAGTATTGTGCAACTGGTGCAGTCGGAGCCCCATCGCTATCGCCTTCCCACCGCAAATCAATTATCGTTCGAAGAGAATATGGAAAAGTCAGAAACGCGGTTTAAAAAAGTTGAGCGACTCCTGGAAAGACTCGAAGAAAAGGCCTTTGCCAATGCTAGCTAGGCTGACACTGGCATTAGCTGTTGCACTAACACCTGTTTCCCTTACGGCAAGCACTGAGGGTTGGTATCAAGTGGAACTGATTGTGTTCGCCAATAACACCGTGACCGACACCGACGAGGTTTGGCCACTCAGCGAGCGTCACTATCCTGAAGCAATGGTGCGGATCGGGCCAGAATCTGCTGATAACTTGCAACCGCAAACCCTCGGTCAGCTCAATGATCTACAGCGATATTTGGAGTTATTGGCCGAGGATCAGCGAAGCCCATCGCCAGGCACCACGACCAGCTCTGACTTTTTGTTTGAGAGTCGCAGCAAATCAAGGCTGAAGCAAAACCTCAGGTCCACAGACGTAGACAACACTGTTAACCCGGACGGAGTTGCGTCCCCTGACCTGGAACTGCAAGACCTATCAGAATTATTTCTTGAGCCAGAGGCCATCGCATTTCAGGAGTTGCCGGGTGCAGAACGATTGCTAAATAGCGTTGCTCGATCACTCAATCGCTCCTCCTTGTATCGACTGCTGGTTCATCACGCCTGGCTCCAACCGGTAGCAGCAGAACATCAAGCGACTTCAGTGCTAATTCAGGGAGGCAAACGCTACGACGATAGCTATGAGTTGGACGGCACCATTACTTTAAGCCGCTCACGCTTCCTGCATCTAGAAACAGACCTGTGGTTTACCCAATTCAGTCCACTTGGCACAGGCAATAGTAACTCTGGCAGCACCCCAGGGATGAACTTGTCGCCACTGGATGGCAGCCTGGCGATTCCGCCGGAAATCCGCCGGGATTACCCCGAGGTAGCCAATTGGTTATCAACCCAGAATCAATACACACCCATTCATGCCCACGAGCTACGGCAAAGCCGGCGCATGCGCAGTTCCACCATGCACTTTATTGACCACCCACAATTTGGTGTATTAATCAGAACCGAACGCTACCAGCCAGATCAGGATTCTTGAGCAAACCTGCGTAATACGCCCGCCACAGTAGCCATGCTCTGATGCAATGACGCATCGATTTCTTCCAGGTCCAGGGCGCCCACCAGGCCAGCACCCTTGTTCACCACCACGGACATACCGGCATAAGCAAGTTCTGCTTCCCGGGCCAGGACTGCTTCCGGCATCGCCGTCATACCAACAATGGTGCAACCATCCCGGTACATGCGCTGAATCTCAGCAGCAGTTTCCAGTCTTGGTCCATTAGTACAGCCGTAAACCCCGCCATCCACATAGTTTCCGGTGAGTTCCAGGCCAATGACTTCAAGTAACTTATCCCGCAACTCTGGGGTGTAGGGGTATGTGAAATCCACATGATGAATATCGGTAGAGAAAAAGGTTTGTTCCCGGCCGCTGGTGTAATCAATGATTTGATCAGGCACCACCAGATCAGCAACTTCTAGTTCTGGGTCCACACTACCGACCGCGGTCACGGCAATAACCTCTGTGACACCCAGCTG
>JBKAGC010000204.1:0-6573 GCA_046290215.1 Pseudomonadales bacterium
AGGGCATAACTAACAATGACTGATGCTAATTTACGTAGCGCAGCAATAGGGGGAATCAGTTTGGCTAATTACGGTGATATTTTTGACGGTCTAGCAAAGGTAGTTCCAGCAGATCGGCCTGCTCTTATCCACGGCGATACCGTGATCAACTGGCAGGATTTTACTGCCAGGTCCAATCGACTGGCACGCAATATGTTGGAGCGAGGTGCTCAGTTTGGCGACAAGGTGGCATTTTATACTCGCAACCGGCCGGAGTATGCCGAGGGTTTAGTGGCAGCGCTTAAAGCCCGTCTTACCCATGTCAATGTTAACTATCGTTATATCGAACAGGAGCTTTTGTATCTCCTGGATAACGCGGACGCTACAGTGTGTCTATTTTCCGGTGAGTTTGCCCATCGTGTTTCTGAGATTCGCGGTCAGTTGCCCAAGGTGACCCAGTGGATTCAACTCGATGATGGTTATCCTTTGCTGGAGGGCGCTACCAGCTACGAGGATTATATTTCGGAGGGAGATGACTCGCCTCTCGATATCCAGCGCGAGGATACTGACCAGATGTTTATCTACACTGGCGGCACAACAGGTATGCCCAAAGGTGTGATGTGGTCAGTGGACGCCATGTGGAACGTGCTTGGTGCTGGCGGTAATGCCGCTCGTGGTATCCCACCGTGTGAGACGCTGGAAGAGCATTTTCAGCGCGTTAAAGAAAATCCCGCGCCACCGGTGACCATGCCACTGCCACCCATGATGCACGGTACCGGATTGCTTTCTGCTCTGGGCGGTATGGCCAATGGCGGCACTTGCGTCACCTTGCCGTCAAAAAGTTTTGAACCGGAGCTGGCGCTGCAAGCTATCGAAAAGCATAAAGTCACCAACACTTCCATTGTCGGCGATGCCTTTGCACGCCCACTAGTAGAAATGTTAGATGAGCAGCCAGGCAAATATGATATCTCATCTCTTGTGGCCATGAACTCTAGTGGTGTGATGTGGACCACCGAAGTGAAAGCTGGTTTGCTGCGACATAATGAGAATTTGATGTTGGCAGACGGTTTTTCGTCATCTGAAGCTATTGGCCTTGGCTCATCGGTGATGACCAAGGATCAAACTATTGAGGTGGCCAAGTTTACCCTCGGCCCCAACTGCAAGGTGTTCACCGAGGAGGGTAAAGAAGTCCAGCCAGGTTCCGGTGAAAGCGGCATGGTAGCTGTGTCTGGCTTTTTGCCAGACGGATATTACAAGGATCAGGAAAAAACCGATAAGACCTTTAAGACCATCAACGGCGTGCGTTATTCCATTCCAGGAGACTTTGTTCAGGTAGAGGCTGATGGCAGCTTGACGCTACTAGGGCGTGGCTCCAATTGCATTAACACGGCTGGGGAGAAGGTCTTTCCTGAAGAAGTGGAAGAAGCATTGAAGTTTCACGACAGTGTTGCCGATTGCCTGGTGGTTGGTTTGCCAGACGACAAATGGGGACAGTCGATCACTGCAGTGGTTGAGCTAAACCCCGGCTTTCAACTAGAAGAACTAGAACTGAAAGACTTCTCGAGAAAGCATCTCGCGGCCTACAAAATCCCCAAGCGGATTTTGGCTCGTGATTCTCTTGAGCGCGCGCCTAACGGTAAGGCGGACTATAAGCTAATCAAAGCCTTCGCCGAGGCTGAGGTTGCCAAAGCATAATTGCTGCTGAGGCTAGTATGCGTCGTGCAGAGTCCGCTACACTGGCGGCTCTGCATAACTTCCATCTGAGTTGCGAAGCGTTGCCCGCCAGGTTGTGTTGATA
Source organism: Pseudomonadales bacterium (assembly GCA_046290215.1). Taxonomy (GTDB): domain Bacteria; phylum Pseudomonadota; class Gammaproteobacteria; order Pseudomonadales; family Azotimanducaceae; genus JAHRVQ01. Next base: position 1,778 of record JBKAGC010000204.1, read on the forward strand.
GCGGGGTAGGGAATCGGGGCTGGTGTCTCGCGTGGCCTTCAAAGCCATTGAGCTGCTGTTAAAGTGGCTGGTGTGTTCGATTCGCACCCCTACCGCCAAAACAATCGTGCCCGTGCATTCCGATTACAGCGAAACGTCAACCCGGATAGTGATACTCAGCAACTGATGCGTCTTTCATTTTTACGCTAAAGCCCGGTGCCCGGGGTGCGGCATAGTGACCATCCTGAATATGCACTGGGTCTTCAAAATGTTCATGGAGATGGTCGGCGTATTCTAGTACCCGCTCGCCGATCTCTGCTGAGATACGGGTATAGTCAATCATCGCAAGATGCTGCACATACTCACATAAGCCGACGCCGCCAGCGTGTGGACACACCAGTTTGTTGTACTTCTTCGCCAGTAAATACACCGCCAGAATCTCATTGAGTCCAGCAAGGCGACAGGCATCAATTTGCACGATGTCTAAAGCATCAGCGGTGATCAACTGTTTAAAGATGACTCGATTTTGGCAGTGTTCGCCGGTGGCCACCTGAATCGGATGGACGGCCTCGCGAATAGCCTTGTGCCCCATGATATCGTCTGGGCTAGTGGGTTCTTCAATAAACCAGGGCGAAAATTCGTTTAAGGCGTTAACCCAGTCAATGGCTTCATTGACTTCCCACACCTGATTGGCATCAATCATCAGTTTGACGTTAGGTCCCATAATTTCCCGGGCAATACTTAAGCGGCGTTTGTCGTCTTCAAGATCCCGGCCTACTTTGAACTTTAAGTGTTTAAAGCCGCTGTCTAATGCTGACTGACAAAGCTCGCGCATTTTGTCGTCGGGATAGCCTAACCAGCCCGCTGAAGTGGTGTAGCAAGGATAACCGCGGCTTTCTAACTCAGCGGTACGCTCGGCTTTCGTGGCTTCATTACCTTTAACAATGGCAAGTGCTTCCTCATAACTAATGGCATCGCTGAGATAGCTGAGATCCGCGCAATCCACAAATTGTTCTGGGGTCATATCGGTGAGCAGGCGCCATACTGGCTTGTTTTCAGTTCGCGCCCAGAGATCCCATACGGCGTTTGCCAGGGCGCCCATAGCCATATGTACAACACCTTTTTCCGGGCCGAGCCAACGAATCTGGCTGTCTGACTTCAGGCTTTTATAGAATTCACCAGGAGCGGCTTTGATGATATCCAGATCTTTGCCAATGATTAGATGCTGCATAGCTTCTATGGCTGTGCAGCAAAGATCAGTGCCCCGGCCGATGGTAAAAATATGGCCGTAACCAAAGTCCCCTTGCTCGGTGCGCAGGCAAAGGTAGGCCGCGGAATAATCCGGATCTGGATTCATTGCATCGGAGCCGTGCAATTCAGCGGACGTCGGGAAGCGAACGTCAAAGGTCTTCAGCTCAACGATTTTGTTAGGCATAGGGCGTCTCGAAAGGGCTAGTTAAATTTCTACGGTGCGCTGGAAGATAAATTCATTGGGTAGGTAAGAGGTGCCATGTTCGCTACCCGGCTGGAGATTATATGGCGCTGGTGACTGCAACATAAACCAGCCGTCTTCCAGTGCCGCAAGACCGGTGGGATAGGGCGGTTGTGCTTCGTTCAAAGTGTCGCCAGTACCTTTAGCGCCATCGAAAAATGCCCAGGCAACGGTTGCGGTGTCCAGCGCACCTTCAGCTAACCATAAATACAATACTTGTTGGCGCTTCATGATTGAGCCCCCTGATTCGCTTGCGCGCGGCCTTCAATACGAGTGTGGTAATAGTCCACATCGAACTTGTCATCACCGCTTAAGTAACGCCACAATCTAGCCCGTTCCATTTGCTCGTAACGTACTTCATGGCCTTGTTGCCAGGGCAGCATTTTGCGCAGTTCCTGGGCAACGCTATCTTTACGGATGTGGGCAAAGGTGTGGTCGCGAGCATCGTTATGCATGGCCTCAAAGTCATCCAGATTCCACAAACGGACCTGGGGGACTGTTGGGTTTAGGCGAATCTTGTACATCCAACGGTCTTCCGAACTCGGGTTTGGTTGCCCGGCGTGCCACAGTCCCTGGTGGAAGATCAAAACTGTGCCAGCAGAGCCACTGTACTGCTGTTCACCGACAATGTTCTGGTAGCGTGCCACGCCCTCAGCGCGGGTGTGGCGCAGGTGAGTGCCTGGTACAAAACGAGTACCGCCAGCGCCTGGCTTAACCTCAGTGGGAAAGTAAAACAGTTGAATATCAAAACTCGGGTGGCGATCGTCAATGACCGCATCCACATGCAAATGCTGTCCTGTTGGATTGTTGGCTGGGATAAAGTGCACAAAGTCGTGATCATAGAGCGGGTCCTTACCCACTAACGATTCAATAATGCCTTGAATTTGCGGTAGCCGGAGCATCTCGCCAATCACGGATGGCTCTGGATAACATTCAGATAGCGGCGTCAGGGTTTCCGGAAAGGTGACCTCTGGGTCCGCCGGAGCGTCGCCGCCAGGTAAGCCGATGCCTTCCACGGCGTTGCGAAGTTTTATAGGAAATAATTTGCCTAGTTCACCGATAACTCGCTGGTTGATGGAATCTGGTACCAGGCCATCGAAGCGTAGGTAGCCGTTAACAACAAACTGGGCCATTTCTCTGGTGGTGAGGCGGTGGTCTTGTGCTGGCATATTCGCTTTACTCCTCTCTTTTTAATTTCTTGCTGTTGTGCTGCTGTATTACCAGGGGTTTATGACGGTTTGCTGTTGTTCCCCGAGGCCCTCAATGCCCAGTCGAACCACATCGTCTGGCTCAAGATAAACAGGTGGGTTGAGTCCGAGGCCGACCCCTGGTGGCGTACCGGTGGAAATTACATCCCCTGGCTGTAAGCTCATAAACTGGCTCAGGTAGCTAACAATCTCATCCACTTTAAAAATCATGGTACGGGTATTACCGTCTTGATAACGCTTGCCGTTAACCTCGAGCCAAATCCCTAAATTGTTAATGTCGGCAACGGCGTCACGGGTCACCAGCCATGGCCCAATCGGACCAAAGCTGTCGCAGCCTTTGCCTTTATCCCACTGGCCACCACGTTCTAGTTGGAAGTTACGTTCAGAAACGTCGTTGATGACGCAGTAACCCGCAATATGTTTGGTTGCCTGAGCGGTACTGACATAACGAGCGGTTTTGCCAATGACCACACCTAGTTCAACTTCCCAGTCGAGCTTGGTGCTGTTTTTTGGTTTGATAATGGGGTCATTGGGTCCACATACAGCGCTGGTCCATTTGTTAAAGATGACCGGTTCGTCGGGGACCTCCGCACCGGTTTCTGCAGCATGGTCAGCGTAGTTCAGGCCAATACAAATAAACTTGCCGATTTGCGCCACACACGGTCCGATACGCTCGTCCTTAGATAGCGCGGGCAAAGTGGCTAAGTCGAGCCGCTGAATGGATTGCAGGCTTTCATCACTCAAATGAGCACCGGACCAGTCGCTGATGATATTGGAAAGATCCCGGACTGTGCCGCTGTCATCCAGGATAGCCGGTTTCTCCCGGCCGCTTCGGCCCACACGTAACAATTTCATGACTCGCTGCCCTCACGTTTAATTCTGTAGAAGTTCGTAGCGTTACCCGCCATGATCTCGGCTTCATGTGCCGGGGCTGCATCACGAAGAAACTCCTGTGCCATGTTAATCCAGGTTTGATAGTCACCAGCAAGATTGAGCACCGGCCAGTCGCTGCCCCACATTAAACGGGCTGCACCGAATACATCCAGCAGGTGTGCCATATAGGGTTGCAAGCTTTCGGCGCTAGCATCGTCACCAGCCTCGGTAAGTAGACCTGAGAGTTTGCAATGCGCGCCGGTTTCACGGGCGATGGCTGACATCTGTTGCGCCCATGGCTGCCAGGCGTCGCTGCTAATATCTGGCTTTGCACCGTGATTAATCACACAGCGTAGCCCTGGGTAGCGTTGCAAGAGTACCAACAAGTTCTCAAGGTGGCGGGGCATCACCAGGGCATCAAAACTTAAATCCAGTTTCTGTAATGTCTCAAAGGCTGGTGCTAACTCTGGTCGTAGCATCCAGTTCACATCCTCAATGTCTTGTAGCATGGGCCGGATACCTTTGAACCAGGGATTTTGTGCTAGAGATTTAATGCGCTCCGGGGCGTTTGCAGCCGTCATATCCACCCAGCCAACAACCCCTGCAATAAAATTAGTTGCCGCAGCGAGTTCCAGCAGGAAGTCTGTTTCTGCATCAGTGGGGGCGGCCTGAACCACGATGGTCTTATGCACATTATTGCTAGCTATTAGTGGGCGTAAATCTTCTGGCAAAAAGTCCCTATACAATGTGGTTAGATCGGATGTGAGCCAGGCATAGTCGCCCCGGCTGAGTTGCCAGAAGTGTTGATGACAATCCACAAAGCCGAAACTCATTGGTTGTCTCCGAAGTAGCCGAGCGCCGCGGAGATTTGCACGGCGGACCGCCGCAATGCTTCTGTAGCGTCGAGCATGCTAACGGTTTGCGAACCATCAATATGCTCTAAAAACGGCATAGTAAGAGAGGCGGCCATGGTGCCATCGTGGCTAAACACGGGGTAGCCAATGTCGGTAATGCCCATGATCTGACGGCTTGAGGTTCTCTCAAAACCGGCACTGGCGATACTCTCCAGACGCTCAGTTAAATCCTCCGGAAGAGCTGATTTATCCTGCAGCGTTGCACGTTCTTTTAGCATGAGCTGGCGCGCGTCTGGTTCGGAGAAAGCTAGCCACAAATGTCCTGAACAACTATCAATAAAATCTGCCTCTGCCCCAAGGCGGACATTTAGACCGCGATCAGCGGGACTA
>JBKAGC010000205.1:0-6552 GCA_046290215.1 Pseudomonadales bacterium
GGCGGATAACACCATGCCGCACCAGAAGATGTGCCTTTGTATAAATGAATCAGCTTTGGCAAAAAAAACAAACCAGGCCAAAGCTAATCCAGATAAAGTTCGGGTCCAGATTCCGGCGTCGTTTTCCAGTGGGACAAATAGACGCACCAACACCACAAACGCAAGCATGCCTAAACCCATCATCGCAGCGATTCGTATGCGCTGAATCGCTGTCAGGTTTTGCATTTCAAAACGTTTCAAGGTTGTGTACCGGCCATGCTATACCAGAAGTATAGAAGGCTCCTGCGCGCTCGCCAGCACCCAGAGGATTAAAGTCCGGTCAATTCAAGCTCTGGCACACCGGAAATTGGCAGCCACAAATAGGCTGCTTGCTTGAACTTAACCGCCAGGCTCGCGGCCTCGTGTTGCCTGATGCCCAGCACCAGATACGAATCCTCTCGCCAGTTTCCCGACGGATGGATGCCTTCACCGACAAAATAGTTCAATCGTAATGCTTCAATTTCAGCCAATAGGTCTGCCTGGCGATCATAATTCTGGTCAATATCCGCAGCCTCGCCATGGGGATTCCAGGCGGTTAAAAAAGCACCAGACTCAACCCCGAAACTCGCAAACAATGCCCGCAAAGCGTCATTTTGCTGACCTACCTTGAGAATCAAGGGTGGGTCATCGTCCACAATGTAGTCAGTTTCCAGGAACCTGGCTTGTAATTCTGCAGAAACCACTAGGCTTGTCGCCACCAGGCAACGCCCTGCTCATCTTCTTCGCAGGTAAGAATACGTCGATCTTGCGCACAGTGAAGATGCGCAATGGCTTCGCCAGTTGCCGGGAAAAAGCTCATATCAGTGATCTCACTCTTAAATAAGGCTGGAAAAACATCCACTGCTCGCTTTGGTGTTGCACACAAATCATACAACTTTTCTAAGGCAACCTCGTGCCAGTCAATCAGTGCTGTTAAACGTTCATGTACGCCTTCATACAAATTTTCGTGAGCGGGTAACACCAGTAAGTCTGATGGCACCTGTTCACGAATTCGTGCGCAGGAATTTAGGAAGTCCCGGAGCGGATTGGCCATAGGCTCCGAGGGTTGCACGGAAATGTTCGGAGTGATCTTTGGCAGGATCTGATCCCCGGCAATAATGGTCTTGAGCTCTGGACAATACAAACAAACATGTTCAGGGGCATGACCGTAACCCATGATAGCCCGCCACTCGCGGCCGCCAATGTCGATGTATTGGCCATCTTTAATGCGCCGATAACCCGCTGGCAACGGCGCAATGTTGGCACCAAACTGACCAAAGCGCTGGCGGTAGCGATCAAGCCGCTCTTCCGTAAAACCGGCACGGTGATAAAACCGAATCGCGTCTGCTGGTACATCGCTTGGCCCATCCGCTGCCATGACCTTACACATATAGAAGTCACTGCGACTCATCCATAGTTCACAGTCCCACTTATCAGTAATCCAGCCCGCATTACCGGTATGGTCTGTATGGAGGTGCGTCGCAATCACCCGGGTCACTGGTTTGCCATCCAGGTACTTATTAAAGATCGTCTCCCAGTGTCCCTGGACGTCTTCGCGGAACAAACCTGTGTCAACAATAGTCCAGCCAGGGCCATCTCGAAGCAACCAGACATTAATGTGATTGAGCCTGCCCCACATGGGCATGCGGATCCAGAAGACGCCATCTTTTACTTCTGTGACTTCGCCGTATTCGGGCGCTTCTTCCACAAAACGATAAGTAAGAGGGTCGAAGCCTCTCTTCGACATGTTATCAACCACAAGTCGTTCCTAAACTAGAACCAGGACCGACCATTATGCTTAACCCACAGATGACTCGCCAGTGGCAGTTCGCTTAAGCGTCTCTTCGACGCCGCAACATTCCTGCGATTAGCGTATCCAGTGCCAGCAATGACATGAGTAACGCGGTGATGACACCGAACTCAAACCATGGCAGCGTTGCGGCCCAGGCAAACTGACCATAGCCAAACTCGCGTAAGGCAAACAACGCCAGTACCGCGGTCACAGCAAGCGCCACGGCGAGATAAGTCGCTTGCCATCTAGCGCTTTGTTCGGCGCGCCGCAGCCGCTCGGCGACAATTTTGCCCATGGTGAAGAAGGCGAAGCCTGCCGGTAGCGGATCGTCTAGCTTATTGAGGGCTGCCCGCCATTCTTGTGATTGATCTTTCATACCAATACCTCTGCTTGCAAAATACCCTTGAGTTTTTGCCGGGCACGAAACAACTGATTTTTTACTGTGCCGTCTGGTTTACCCACAATGGTTGAAATTTCTTTGATGGTACAATTGTGTAAATGATATAACGTCAGCATGGTGCGATCCTCAAGACCGAGTTGGTTCATTGCTAGCACCACTTGTTCTGCATCCAACCTACTATCTAGCTCACCGTCCTCACTAACCACCTCTGCCTGCTGTTCAATCGATGTCATTTCCGGAGCGACTTTACGCAGATGAGACAGCGCCGCCCTATAAGCGATGGTATACAGCCAGGTGGAAAACTTACTCTCAAAGCGAAACTGGTTTAGTTTGAAATACACTTTAAGAAAAATGTCCTGGGCCAACTCCTCACGATCATCACGGTCGCTGATCATTCGGTTTAGCAAACTCCAGATCAAGTTTTGATAACGCTCAATAAGACGTTGAAAAGCGCCGTCATCCCCTGCCAGCACCCGCCGTATCAAATCCTGGTCAGCCGTTTTCTCATCTGAATCACTTACCATGGGTGTATGACACGACCAGCGGGCAACCGGTTGCATTTGCGAAGATTTTTTTTAATTTTTTTTGCATCGATCTGCAACCAGGTAACTCGAGCCAGCGTCCCATGCAGTCACTGAAACCCACAAACAGGTCAAAAAAATGGAAGATCTGATTCCTATCGTATTATTTGTCTCTCTCTTCGGCGCCATTGGCTACACCACAAAAATCATCTCGGACAACCGGGTGCGCCGGGAGCTTATGAACAAAGAAGTGGACAAAGACATCATTCAGACCCTATTTCTGGAGAATCGTGCAGAGGACATCAACAGCAACTTGAAATGGGGCATCGTGGCGGTCTTTTTAGGCGCCGCGCTGACGGTAATCCAATTTACCGGGCTATCCAGCGAAGAACCTCTGACCTATGGTATTACCTTGATCGCGGGCGGTATCGCTTTATTGATTTATTACCTGATCGTGCAAAGGAAGTAGCACTTGGCCACGAGGATTCGCTCGACATTCAAGGGCAATCCTCCTATAAGTACCCTCGAAATAATGAATAGGGGGCCAAATGAGTCAACAAAACAGCCCGGAGGGTTATAACGTCCCAGCCGTTGAGGCCTGGATCGCGGCAAACATCAGTGAACTGGAACCACCATTTGAGTGGACCAGGTTAGAAGGGGGTCACTCCAATTTAACCTACATGATCGAGGATCAAAACCACAAATTGGCTGTGATCCGGCGACCACCACAAGGTGAACTGCTGCCGAAAGCCCACGACATGAGCCGGGAATGGGCGCTGATATCATCTCTTAATCCCACCCCGGTACCGGTGCCGGCAGCTTATGGCTTTTGCGAAAGCCCCGACGTGACCGGCGCATGGTTCTATGTCATGGGCGCTATCGACGGCAAGCCGCTTTATTCTGCCGCCGACACCAACCGGCTCGTGCCCGAGTCAGAACGAGAAGCGCTAGCGCATTCTTTTATTGACGTACTCGCCGACCTGCACTCATTAGATCCAGATGAAATTGGCCTGGGGGATCTTGGTAAGAAAGAAAACTATGTAGGCCGGCAGTTGAAAACCTGGTATCGCTCGTGGACTTCAAGTATTGAACACGCGAAATATGATGATCCAAGGGCCCATGACTTACAGCAGTTCTTCCTCGACAATATGCCAGAGCAAGGTATGGCGCGCGTGGTTCATGGCGACTATGGCTTTCACAATTGTTTGATTGGCGCCGACTGCCGCGTCGCCGCAGTGGTCGATTGGGAGATCTCAACCCTGGGTGATCCATTGGCAGATCTGGCTTATGCCCTTAATCAATTTGGTGACCCGGAAGATGCCATCCAACAAACCGCAGAGGCGGCCACCTCACCCGCGGGCTTTCCAACTCGAATGGCACTCGCGGAACGCTACGCGGCACGCACTGGCCGGGACATTTCTCAGCTCGACTACTATCTTGGTTACAACCGCTGGAAAACTGCAGCCATTTTGCACGGTGTTTACGCCCGTTATATGGCTGGGGCGAAGAGCACTGAAGGTGTGGATCTGGACGGCCTCCGTTCTCGCATTGATACTTCTCTGGTCCTGGCGCAGCAAGCGGTTGATCGCATCTAGAAACCCCTTGAGGGCTCGTTACGGTGTTTGATCAAAATGCTAAACATGGCGCCTACTTTGCCTTGAGCGCATATACCTTCTGGGGTATCGCGCCGGTTTACTTTAAGTGGGTTGCCCATGTCTCGCCTGCGGAGATCTTAATCCAACGGATTGTCTGGTCGGTAATCTTGCTGCTCTTGATCCTCGCTTATATGGGGCAACTGCGTTCCCTGAAGATAGAACCGCGGAAACTACTTCTGGTGTTCGTTTCCGCTTCTCTGTTGTCTTGCAACTGGCTGATTTTCATTTATGCGGTGGTCAGCAATAACATCATCGAATCCAGCCTCGGCTACTTTATCAATCCGTTAGTTAGCGTATTTTTGGGGATGATCTTCCTCAAGGAACGACTGCGAGGTTTACAGTGGCTCGCCATTGCCATCACTGCAGTGGGCATTACCTTGCAGCTACTATTGTATGGTGAAGTACCCTGGATCGCTCTGACCCTGGCCTTTAGTTTTGGCTTCTACGGCTTGATCCGCAAACACTTGAGCTTACCCGCCGTGGCCGGCCTGGCACTCGAAACCTTAATGGTGTTGCCCGTTGCATTACTCGGCTTAGGCTGGCTGTTTAACAGCGGGGAAATGCAATTCTGGCTTTCTGGTTGGCAAACCAGCCTCCTGCTAGCTGCCGCTGGTTTTGTCACTACCTTCCCACTGCTTTGCTTTAACGCGGCGGTAACTCGCTTGTCCCTGACAGCGGCTGGCATGTTCCAATACGTTGCACCTAGTTTGTCATTGCTGATTGCAGTGTTTGTGTACGGTGAGCCGTTCACTCAAGACAAGCAGCTCGCCTTCATCTGTATCTGGGTCGCCCTACTCTTATTTGCTGCCGAGTCTTTTCACCATCACCGCAAGCTCAGTAAACGCTACGATGCGATTTAAACTTCGGTCTCATCATTTAGGCGGCGACGATCTAACTCCCGGCGCACTTCTGCGTGGGCAGCTTCATCCAGTGTAAAGCGGGAAAATAGATACGCGCCAATCATGTAGCAAATGAGCGGCAGTAGGCCGTAGAGAAAGACGATGGAGATTTGTACAGCTTGAGTTTGCTCGGCGTTGGGGACAAACCCCGAGAACTGCAACACATAACCCGTGATGAGGGTCATAACGCCCACAGCACTTTTATGGACAAAGTTAAACGCCGCGAAATAAGAGCCTTCTTTGCGCTCTCCTGTGAGGTACTCATCATAGTCAATAATGTCACTTTGCACGCTCGGTGCGATCGTACCGCCGCAGCCCGCGGCAAGACCGGCAAACACCGCAGCAACAAAGATCAATGTGGTGCGATCCGACATATCAATAAAAGGTAGGGCAAACATGGCACCGAATGAAAAGCCCGTCAGTAGCATGGAGAAAATCCACATACGAATTTTGCCAAAGCGACGTGACAAGGGTACCCACATCGGCACGGAAACCGTGGACGGCACCATGTAAGAAAGGATAATCAACGCCGCTAGTTCTGGCCGACCCACAATGTATTGCGCCACATACAAGGTCAGCAAACCGATCACCGCACTACCAGTATGCTCAATAAACGTGACCACCAGCACCAGCCTGGCATGTTTGTTTTGCCAGACGTCCTTAAACGCGGAAAAAACACTTTCGTTCACTCTGCCTTGAAAATCAGAGCGCTCCCGCAGCCGAACCACGGCATAGAGAATAAACAGCGCGGTGGCCACCGCTGCCAGCGCACTCAGTTGAAAAGCCAGACCGCGTACCGCAGCTTCACTTTCTTGTTCGGCCTGAAACAGTAAATGCATACTGCCCACAGCGAGGATTGAGCCAATGGTAAATGCAGCATGGCGCAAGCCGTAAAGACGGCTGCGTTCGTGATAATTCGGTGTCAATTCCGCTCCCAGCGACATGTGCGGAACAATGAAAATGGTCATAGCGGAGTAGAAGCCAATCACCCCTACCGCCATCCATGCCACCAGGGCGCTGCCGGTTAAGCTGTCAGGTGGCGAGAATACCATCACAAAGCCGGCACTAACCGGCAGGATACTACCGAGCAACCACAGCCGGCGCCGACCCAGAGAGTGTTTGGTGCGATCGCTCAGGTAACCCACTAAAGGATCGGAAATGGCGTCCCAGACCCGGGAAACACCAAAAATTGTCCCCATCACTGCAGGCGCAATTAAAAGAACATCCGTTGAAAATTTCATGATGTACAAGCTGAGCAGCAAGTACA
>JBKAGC010000206.1:0-6523 GCA_046290215.1 Pseudomonadales bacterium
AGAAGGAATGACGTGCACGTGGACTATCACGTGTATCCTGATGAGGGGCATGGGTTCAGGAATCGGGAGAATCAGATTGAGGGGTATCGGGCTATTCGGGAGTTTTTGGATCGGTATTTGTGAGGGCGAGTACGGCGCTACTTTTAAACAGAAATTGATTCAAAGATTTATTTTCATAGGGTTATCGTGCTTAGCTGGGCATGCTACTCCGCATTTTTGGTTTTTGGCTCTAATTGCAACCAAGGACAGTTTGTAGACCGATGCTCAATGTAAATATTGACAAAATATTCTTAAACAAAATTCTCCAAGGATAGTCGTTGGCATAACTCTTAAAAACTGTAGTTGACCTTACATCTATTTTGAATAGCGAAGGGACGAGCCAAATCATGAGATTTTCCTATATTAGAAATTGCTTAACTGTACTTACTTTAATGTCATCTCCATGGCTGTACGGAGTCGAGCCTGATAAAGAGCAACGCTCGACATTTAAGGAATTATTACGAATTGAGAATCAAGAAAAAGAATCTTTAACAGAAGTAAGTCAGATAGAGCTAAACATATCATCCTGGCCGACAACACGACCCAGTTTTGCTAACAGAGTAGCTACAATTGAACGATTCAACGAACGATATGATTTATATATGTGGTGGCAAGAAGGCTATCTGTTCGGAGAGGCTGTTCCTTTGGGTGGATCTGAGATATTCATTTGTAGCCCTGCTTGGCTAATCGTTCAGGAAGTCGGTAATTTTGTTTCGGCGTTTGATACAGTTAAATTCGAAGATAGTAACGGTTCTAGTGTTTGCGACGATTTTTCCTTCCCCGTAGTGTTTTACATTACGCAGTGGGAATTTATACATGACTTCTATGCAGACTTCAGTCAACCATTCAATTTGGTATGGGGGAACAATGCTAGCGTAGCGGTAACAATTAATGGCGGAGTTTCAGCAAATAACACGACTGTCAGTTCAAACCGTGCGACTCTGGGGTCAGACTTGGGGATCAGTATTCCATCCACTGACTTGCAAACCACGGAAGGTATAAGAGATATTTGGTTGGATCTTGAATACAGAGGCGAAGTAGACGGAAATATGACCTGGATACTTCGGAGTGCCGGATATAACGATTAGAGAGAGCTGTCCCCTTAACACTCTTAACGACTAGTTGCTCATATATTCCGAAAATGAGTTGATAACTTGTAGCTCAAACTCAAGAGGTTGCTCCCACATAATCATGTGAGCAGACTTATCGAAATAACGAATAACAGCGAATAACAAAGCGAATAACACGAATAACAAACACGAATAACAGCGAATAACAGGTTGCAGCGAATAACAGGACATCCACTCTGCATACACGAATAACAGGACATCCACTCTGCATGTTTTTTAAAAAACATCACTAATAAGCTCAGCAATTCAGTTCAGATACCGATGATCGTGATCAGATATGAATTTCAGACAGGGGCTATTCCAGGCGGCTTGGCCTGCTTTTGGTGAGTGATTTGTCAGGCAGCCAGTATTTTGGGCTGCTGGGCGCTAAGGGCTTTAAGTCGCTCCAGCCCGTGAATAGTATTTATAGCGCGTTTCTGGATGGCTAGGGCCAGGTATTCCCACTCTCGTGATGTGAGAGCCAGGGTGTTGAGTAATTTGGGTTCTGATGAGGCAATGGATCCCCGCTTGCCTTTTTTGACGATTCTGCCGGTCCAGTCCACTAGCTCGATATAGTTCTTGAGGTTAAAGGGGAGGGTTGCTCCAGGAGCAGCGGGTGCTTTGCTTTCGGAGAATGCCATCAAGGGCGGTTTATCTTTCAGTTTTTTTCCGGCGAGTTTCCTAATTCGGTCTAGAATGGACGTAAAGCTGGATTCCTTGAGGTTTCGGGCAATTCCGGCCCTGATCGGATTCAGGTCTACGTAGGCCATCGTGGACAAGAGTGCTTTGTCATCCAGTAGGGCTTTGGATTTGAAGCGGCCCTCCCAGAAGCGGCCCGTGCAATTGTCTTCTTGATTGGCTTTGCGGGCGATGTGTTCATTCAGGCGCGCCATAAACCAACTAATATTCGACAGTCTGGCTCGCCAGATACTCGCTATTTCCAGCACTTTCTTCAATTGAGCTGGATGCAGCGATTCTCCCTTTTTGTATCGCTGTATCAGGGTCGGGCCTTTGTGGAGCAGCAGCCAGCGGTCTATAACATCATCATCCGACCATTGTTGGCTCCTGTTCTGGTCGACATACAGTACCAGGTGATAATGGTTGGACATGACAGCATAAGCTGCGATATCGATGGCAAAGACGCTAGACAAGAGTCGGATGCGCTTCACCAGCCAGGGTTTGCGATGGTTGAAAGATTGACCGGTAAAGCGATCCTGGCCACAAAGAAACGCCCGCCGCACACAGCGCGAGATACAGTGGTAGTAAGGCGTATCCTTCAAGGAAACAAGAGTGGATCGGGGTCGTGTCATAACAAATCGTTAAGTTGTAGTTACGACTCAGTGTAGTAGTGATCCTGAAGATTGCCAGTAAAGTGGGTGTCCCCCGGCGATACCACCCGGCAATACCTTGATAATTCAGGAAAGTGGGTGTCCCCCGTTGATAGGACCCCGTTGATAATTTATAACTTTTTGTAATTTCCCTTATGACAAGCAGGGTTTTCCTGTCTAAATGCTTGATTTTCCCGTAGAAAGCACCTAATGTCGCGCCTTCTTTTTTGCTCCAGTCAGGCCTGGTTTAAGCGGGTTTGGTGCTGGTCATTACCGGGGAATACTCATGACTTATCACGCTGCTGGTCGAGCGAGGCCAGCCATAACTGGTCGACTGTTTGCTGTGCTGACGGGTTTGCTGCTGGCATTGAGTTCCAGCCTGCAGGCGCAGGTTATGACTGAGGAAGAGATCAAGCCCAGTACCACCGCGTTTCCTCTGGTCCAGAGACCGACTATTGATGGCGATGTGTTCAATGACCCGGTCTGGCAGACGGTAGCACCGACCAGCGGTTTCACCCAGCAGCAGCCCAACGAGGGCGAGCCATCTACGCAGCGCACTGAAGTGTTTATTGGCTACACCGACACGGCGCTTTATATCGGTGTTATCGCCTACGACAGTGATCCCGAACGGATTATTGTTGCCGACAGCCGTCGTGATTCCGATATGGAGGAAACCGACAGTTTTCAGGTCATTATCGACGGCTATATGGATCGGCAGAACGGCTTCATTTTCGGCACCAACCCGGCTGGCGTCGAATACGATGGTCAGGTGATCAATGAAGGTTCTGGCTCTTTTGGGTCTGGCGGAGGCGGCTTCAACCTGAACTGGGATGCGCCCTGGACCGTGGAGACCGAGATTGGCGATGATGGCTGGAGCGCAGAGATGGAGTTGCCGTTCTCGTCGCTGCGCTATGTCGGTGGCGGAGAACAGTCATGGGGGATCAATTTTCAGCGCAATATCCGGCGCCGGAACGAGGTGTCCTTCTGGTCGCCCATTGAGCGACAGTTCAGTCTCAACCGGATTTCTGAAGGCGGTACCATCAGCGCCATTCAGGTACCCTCCAAACGCAACCTGTTGGTCACTCCCTATGCGCTGGCCAGCGCCAATCGCAACACCGCCACCATCGATGGCACCAACTTCAACGAAGAGTTTGGTTTTGACGTCAAATATTCCATCACTCCGAGCCTCACCCTGGACACCACCTACAACACCGACTTTGCCCAGGTGGAGGTGGACGATATCCAGATCAACCTTGACCGTTTCAGCCTGTTCTTTCCAGAACGCCGGCCTTTCTTCCTTGAGAACGCCGGGCAGTTTTCTGTGGGTAACCCCAGGAAGCGGAGCTGTTCTTTTCCCGGCGCATCGGTGTCGGCCCGGGTGGCACCCAGTTCCCGATTACCGGCGGTGCGCGACTGACCGGCAAGGTGAGCTCAGATACCAACATCGGTCTGCTGGCGATGCGCGCCGAGGGCGTGGATGGTGCTGTCGCGCAGAATGACTTTACCGTGGCACGGGTCAACCATGAGTTGGGGAATCGTTCTACCGTGGGCTTCATGTACGTGGGTCGCGATGGTGATGGCTCGCAATTAGCGCCGGGCGGCGAAGACACGAACCGCACCTACGCGGTGGATGGTCGTTGGGGGATTGGCGATACCATACTGTTCAATGGCTGGGCAGCGAAAACCGATACGCCGGGGCTGGAAGACGACGATGGCGCGTTCAGCGTTAATGCCAACTACAATGACGTCAGCTGGACGCTTAGCGCCGGGTATACCGAGATACAGCCGAATTTTAATCCCGAGGTTGGTTTTCTCGCGCGCACCGCCTATCGCAAGTACAACGCGTCGATATTCAATCGTTATCGGCCCGACGACTTCATCGGCATTCTGGAGCTGCGTCCGCACATCTCCTGGCGCCGGTATGATGACTTCAACGGCTTCACGGAAACCGAGTTCACCCACATCGATAATCACTGGGAATGGCGCACCGGTGATGAATTGCATACCGGTATGAATCTGACTCGAGAGGGAGTCAAGGAATCCTTCCAGATCGTGCGCGGTGTGACTGTGCCGGTGGGCGTGTATGAACACGAGGAAGCGCAGTTTGTCTTTTTCACCAACCAGGGGGCACCGGCGAGCGTTAACATTCGCTCATTCATCGGCGGCTTTTTCGGTGGCGAACGGGTCAACGTTGAACCGACCTTTCGCTACCGGGTCGGCGAGACCTTTAATGCCGAACTGTCCTGGAATCACAGTGATATCAGCCTGCCGGTCCCTGGCGGCGACTTCAAGGTTGACCTGGCACGGCTGCGCCTGTCCTACTCATTCACGCCAAAAATCCTGCTGCAGACCCTGGTGCAATACAACAAGCGCGACCAGGTGCTGGCCACCAATATCCGCTTCTCCTGGCTGCAGTCTGCCAACGCCGGTTTGTTCGTGGTTTACAACGAAGTGGACGAAGATGGCCTGAACCTGCCCAACCGCATGTTTGACGAAACCGCGCGGGGATTGACGGTCAAATACAGCCGTATCCTGAATTGGTTTAACTAGGCTTTTTTGTCAGATCAGAAAAGCGAGCTGGGGGCACTTATAGTTTGCTAGCTTTACAGCCGCCCGAGCCGCTGATTATGAAACTATAGAATTCACCAAGAATTCTTGTTGGCACTGCCCGGGGGTAGAGGGCGCATCAACGGTTTAATAGCATTACGTTAGTCTGGGTCAATAAGCTATTGACGTCAGCCAACACTTTGAACGCGTAAATGATTCACGCTTTTTCTTCTCGCAGCAACTGATCCATTTCCCGAAGCGTCAATTGCCCGGAACGTGACACGCCTCCCTGCGCGGAGCGATACAGTCTATGAGCCCGGTCGGTAATTCGATCCAGTGTACGAAAATCAATATCCAGGCGCTCCGGTCCGGCTTCCAACAGGACATAGCCGCGGCGCCTGGAGTTATAGACCAGATCCGGATTAGACGCTTGCAAGGTCTCCCATGCATCATCACGGTCCTGGCCATCACCACCAGAAGTCACGGAGGTGGCCACCAGGTCTGCCCCGGCGGGCGCGCCGGTCTGCCAGTGCCGGCGCTGCGCTGCGATGTGTTGGTGTGCGTCTCCGGCTAGCGTGACGCAGGGCCCTTGGGCCTGATCCAATAATTTCTGGAACTCTTTTTGTGCTTGTGGGTAGCCGTCCCATTTGTCCATGGATACCACGCGAGGTTCTCCGGCGTTGTAATCCATCAGGAAGGAGGGCACTTGCTGACCGATGAGTGTCCACGCCGCTCGGGAACGCTTGATTTCGTCTTCCAGCCAACTCTGTTGGGCCTGGCCAAGCATAGTGCGCCCGGGCTGCTGGGCGGCTTCACATAGCTTAGTCGTGGTGTCCCCGCAGGCCTGGTCGCTGCGATATTGTCGTGTGTCCAGTACCAGTAGATTGACGTTAGGTCCGTAGTGCACGCGGCGGTATAGGGCCAGTTCGCCGCCGGGCGCCGGTGGGGGAACTGCGAAGGGCATCGCTTCCCAATAAGCCTGGAAGGCGTCGGTCCGACGCTGGGCGAATACCGCATCCGGTGTACCCCACTTGTCTTTGACGCCGGCCCAATTTCCGGCCACTTCATGATCGTCCCAGGTGCTGATAAATGCCTTGGACGCATGCAGATCCTGCAGGTCCTTATCCAGCTTGTAGAGCGCGTAGCGGCGCCGGTATTCGGTTAGGGTAAAACACTCCGGTAGTCCGTGCGGGCGCATGCGGTCGGCGCGGCTAGCCTTTTCATAAATGTAGTCGCCAGCGTGGAATACGAAGTCCACTTGATCCTGATTAATGTGACGGAAGGCATGGAACCAGCCATCTTCGTAGCGGTTGCAGGATGCCAGAGCAAAGCGAATGGGCCTGACATCATTCTGAGCCGGCGCGGTCAGAAACTGGCCGACCCGGCTTAGATGAGTACCAAAACGAAATCGATAGTAATAGGTCTGTCCGGGTTGTAGTCCGGCAATACGGGGTTTAACCACGTGGCCAAACTCGGGCCAGACGTCCATTTGTCCGGAAA
>JBKAGC010000207.1:0-6496 GCA_046290215.1 Pseudomonadales bacterium
ATTACCCAGGGTGCGCCAGGCTTATCGTGATGAGACCTTTGATCGTGAAATTATGAATGAAATGGGTGAACTGGGCTTACTTGGCCCAACTTTGCCAGAAAAATATGGGTGCTCTAACGTCAACTATGTGAGCTACGGTCTCGTTGCCCGTGAAGTGGAAAGGGTCGATAGCGGTTATCGCTCTGCTATGAGTGTGCAGTCATCCCTGGTGATGCATCCCATCTACGCTTATGGCAATGAGGAGCAACGGGAGAAATATTTGCCGAAACTTGCCACCGGCGAGTGGGTTGGTTGTTTCGGCCTAACTGAACCAGACCATGGTTCAGATCCTGGTGGCATGATCACCCGCGCTGAAAAAACTGACGGCGGCTATCTATTAAACGGCGCGAAAATGTGGATCACCAATTCCCCCATTGCAGATCTAGCGGTGGTCTGGGCGAAGCTTGATGGCAAGATTCGCGGTTTTGTTGTGGAGCGGGGCACCAAAGGCTTCGAAACACCAAAGATTGAAGGTAAGTTCAGCTTACGCGCCAGTGTCACTGGCGAGATTGTCTTAAGCGATTGCGAGGTACCAGAAGAAAACTTACTACCTAACGTGAAGGGCTTGAGTGGCCCGTTTGGTTGCTTGAACAAGGCGCGCTACGGCATTTCCTGGGGCGCCATGGGTGCTGCCGAGGCATGCTGGCATGCAGCCCGCAACTACACATTAGAGCGCAAGCAATTCGGTCGACCACTAGCGGCCAATCAGTTGATTCAGAAAAAGCTCGCGGACATGCAAACAGAGATTACCCTGGGCTTACAAGGCTCATTGCGAATCGGCCGGATGATGGATGAGGATGATTGTCCCGTTGAAGTCATTTCACTTATGAAGCGCAATAACTGCGGCAAGGCTCTAGACATAGCTCGCATGGCGCGCGACATGCACGGCGGCAACGGTATTTCTGACGAGTACCATGTGATCCGTCACACCATGAACCTCGAAACCGTGAACACCTATGAAGGTACCCACGACGTTCATGCGTTAATCCTTGGCCGCGCCCAGACCGGTCTTCAGGCATTTACCGGCGCCTGATTAATAACGCGCCGCGACGCGCCCTGGCGGCTACCCGCCGTCAGGGCCGGCTTTGCTGCCCCAACACGCCCTGATTCAATAGGGCGAATTTCCTACAGGCATTCTGTCTCATCACCCCATGATTGCCCATCGGTGACTGTTATTCTGTGTCCGAATCGTTTAGTTTGAGAAGATACAGGCAAGAGCACTAACAACACATAACCTCTCAACCTAAAAGAACGCAGTCATAAAAATAGCGCAAAGGGGAAGACATGATTCGGGTATTGATTGTTGATGATCACAAACTGGTTCGCATCGGTACGGCACGCTTACTGGCGGATGAACCGGGCATAGAAATTGTCGCGGAGGCTTGTAGCGGCGAAGAAGCTATTACCGCCGTTCAGCGCTATGAACCTGACCTGGTCCTGATGGACGTCAATATGCCTGGAATCGGCGGGCTAGAAGCTACCCGGCGTTGCTTGCGCGTAAACCCGGACCTCAAAGTTATTATCGTCACCATGCACGATCACGAGCCGTTCCCCTCACAATTTATGAATATCGGTGCCCAGGGTTACCTGACAAAAGGTGCTGATGTGACTGAGATGGTTCGGGCCATTAAAAAAGTCATGCGCGGCCAGCGCTACCTCTCTGAGGAAATTGCGCAACTGTTGGCTTTGCAGCCTTTTGCTGATGAGCAAACCTGTCCTTTCACCCAACTCTCGGGGCGAGAAATGCAGATCGCCATCATGGTCACGAATGGCATTCCCGTCACAGAAATTTCTGAATCCTTAAGCCTCAGTCCGAAAACCGTGAACAGTTATCGTTATCGCATTTTTGAAAAATTAGACGTCCACAATGACGTTGCCTTAACCAAACTTGCGATCAAGCACCGCATCATAGATTCTGAGGCAGTCGCCTGAGTTTCTAGTTTTGTGTGCCTGAGATAACCAACCCCAAACTAAAGCTCCTGGAAGTAAAGCGCCTTGAGCTAAAAGAACGAATTATCGATTGTCGTCACTGTCCACGACTGCGTGCCTATCACGGTAAAAACCGGCAACTTTATCCTGACTACTGGAATCGTCCGGTACCGGCCTCGGGTACTCATCAGGGTTTAACCATTGTTGGTTTAGCGCCAGGTTTACATGGCGCGAATAAAACCGGCATTCCTTTTACCGGCGACGCCTCCGGGGAGTTGCTGTTCAAATGTTTGCAAACCCTCGGTATTCGCGACCAGGTGCAAATCACCAATGCAGTGAAATGTGCACCTCCGGAAAATTTACCCCTGAGCAGCGAACGCAAAAACTGTCGCAAGTTTTTCCGGCAGGAGATTGCTCACGTCCAGACCGGTGACGCTGCCAAGGTGTTTTTTTGTCTAGGCCGAATTGCTCATGAAGAAACCCTCAAGGCCTTTGATATGCCACAACGGGCTTATCCCTTCGGCCATCATGAGATACATGAGCTTGATGACGATGTCTGGCTGGTGGATACCTATCACTGTAGCCGCTACAACATAAACACCGGGCGAATTACCGAATCGATGTTCCTTTCTGCGTTACAATCTGCTGCAGAAATCGCTCGTCTTGCCTATGACCCAGTTTGATCACAAAGCCTTTTTAAAAACCCTGACCACGAGGCCCGGGGTGTATCGCATGTTCGATGAGCAAGGCGATATTTTGTATGTGGGCAAAGCAAAAAACCTCAAAAATCGCGTTTCGAGTTATTTCCGTTCCACGGCGCTTGAAGTTAAAACCATGGCCCTGGTGGCGAAGATTCACCACATCGAAATTACTGTAACCAGCAGTGAAACCGAGGCGCTGCTGCTCGAGCACAGTTTAATTAAAGAACTGCACCCGCCGTACAATATCGATTTCAAGGATGACAAATCCTATCCTTATATCTTTCTCTCCAGTCGCGACAAGTATCCACGACTGGCGTTCCATCGCGGCGCGCAGAAAAAGCCCGGCAAGTACTTTGGGCCATTTCCTAGTGCGTATTCCGTGCGCGATAGTCTCAACATCCTGCAAAAAGTTTTTAAAGTACGCCAGTGTGAAGATTCGTTTTTCAAAAATCGCAGTCGACCTTGTTTGCAGTACCAGATTAAGCGTTGCTCGGGTCCGTGTTGTGATCTGGTTTCAGAGCAAGAGTACGCCGAGGATGTGGCTGACGCGTGTACCTTTTTAGAAGGTAAAAGCCGCAAGCTGATCGATCAGTATGCTGACAAGATGGATAAGGCGTCGCAAACCCTCGACTTTGAAAGAGCCGCCAAGTACCGGGACCAGATTGCCCACTTGCAACGCATTCAAGAGCAACAATATGTGACCCGAGGCGAAGGGGACATTGACGTGCTAGCCGCCGTGTACAACCCTGGCGCAGTTTGCGTGGTATTAATGGTCATTCGCGGTGGCCGTATGCTCGGCAGTAAAACTTACTTCCCGAAAATTAAACTCGAGACCAACGAAACAGAACTGTTGGCATCGTTTATCCCACGCTTCTACTTGTCAGGTCGGGAGATTCCTAAAGAAATTATCGTCAACAGCAAACTTGAAGAAAAAGCCTTGCTCGCCGAAACCCTGAGTGCCCACGCCGAGAAGAAAGTGCAGTTGAGCGATAATGTTCGTGGTCACCGGGAACGTTGGTTGCGGCTCGCAGAAACCAATGCCGAACAAAGCCTGGGTTCGCATCTGGCCAATCGCAATAATCTCACCGAGCGTTTTGAAGCCCTGCAAGCTGGGCTTGGCTTAGCGGAAGTTCCCCAGCGACTGGAGTGCTTTGATATTAGCCACAGTTCCGGTGAGGCCACGGTGGCTTCCTGTGTCGTGTTTGACCAAAACGGTCCACTGAAGTCTGACTATCGCCGTTTCAACATCGAAGGCATCACACCCGGGGATGACTATGCGGCTATGGCCCAGGCATTAAAGCGTCGCTATACCCGCTTGAAAAAGGGCGAGGGCAAACTACCCGACGTCCTGTTCATCGATGGCGGCAAAGGCCAACTTGCCCAGGCCGAAGCCATGATAGAAGAGCTACAAATTGAAGGGGTAACGTTAGTGGGCGTGGCCAAAGGTCCAACCCGGAAGGCCGGGCTAGAAAGTTTATTTATTTCTGGGCAGCCAGAGATTGTGTTGTCACCAGATAATCCAGGTTTGCACCTTATCCAACACATCCGTGATGAAAGTCACCGTTTCGCCATCACAGCCCATAGGCAACGTCGCGGCAAGAAACGTCAGCAAAGTATTTTGGAAGATATTGATGGCGTCGGTCCGAAACGGCGCAGGGCTTTACTCAGGCATTTTGGCGGCTCGAAACGGGTCGAGAGTGCCAGTATTGAGGAACTGAGCCGGGTTGAGGGCATCAGCAAGACCCTTGCCGAGCATATTTATGCTACGCTCCACCAAACTTAAGCGTTACCCCTCGTGAAATTACCCATAAGCCTACCCAATATCCTCACCAGCCTCAGGATTTTATTGATCCCGGTTTTGGTGGCAGTGTTTTACTTCGCTCCGGTGGAGTGGCGCTATCTCGCCTCGTCTTTTGTTTTTGCCCTGGCCAGCGCCACAGACTGGTTAGATGGCTACCTGGCGAGAAAGCTCAACGCAATGACGCCGTTCGGCGCATTCCTCGATCCAGTCGCAGATAAACTGGTGGTAGCGGTAGCTTTAATTCTGCTGGTAGAAGTACATGCCAGCGCCATTCTAGCCATTCCTGCCCTGGTGATTGTTGGCCGTGAAATTGTGGTTTCTGCTTTGCGCGAATGGATGGCCGAGTACAGTGATCGGCGCAGTGTTGCCGTTTCGTTCGTGGGTAAAGTCAAAACCGCGTTTCAGATGACAGCGATCATAATTCTGCTGGCCCTGGGCCCGGAGCAAACCGCACTGGTCATTGCCGGTTATGTCATGCTTTACATTGCCGCAGCGCTGACCCTCTGGTCAATGTATCTGTACTTACGCTTGGCCTGGCCAGACTTATCCTCTGGCATGATTGCGCCGCAACACAAAGAGCCGGAAACGCCATTAGAGGATAATCAGCAAGCATCAAAAGGGGAGAGCAAGGATGACTGAATCCGCGATTCATCAAGTGATTCGAACCTACTTTGAGAGTATGCATGAATCCTCCGCGGCCAAGGTACACGAGGTATTCCATCCATCCGCAAAGATTGCGGGCTATCTGGAAGGTGAGTTCACCGAGATGTCGGTGGAGCAGTTTGCCAACCTGGTCGCGGGTATTGACCCTTCACCGAAAGCGGCGGGCGCTGAAGAAGTACTGGAAGTGGTGTCACTTGAGATCGCAGGCAAAACCGCAGTAGCAAGAGTCCGCGACGCTTACTTAGGTTCGATGTTTCTAGATACCCTGGCATTTATTGAGGTGGACGGCCGATGGTTCATCTACAACAAGTTGTTCCACGTCGAAAGCTAGCGCATAGGGATTTTTGCAGCGCTACTGCTCATGACCTAGACAAAACGAAATCGTTGCCGGAATTTTCGCCACCTGAGCAGTTTGTGCACGGCCTTACCTGACGGAGAAACGCGAAACTCGGTCTGCTGCCAAAGTGCTTCCAGGCCAGACGCCAGCATCAGTTCAGATACAAAACCTGCTTGCAGCGCTTCCTCGTGATCTGCCTGGTTCGTCTCTCGCGCATGTTGAGCGCCCAGTTCAAACGTATAAAAGCGATTGCGCGCTAACGAGATAAAGTGCTTCCAATCGTGATCGGAAAGAGGCTCACCGGCGCATCCCGCTTGCCAGATTTGCTCCACAGACAGGCGTGCTTTCTCAATATCGGGGTTTGGATTGGGTATTTGCATAGAAACCTCTAATAAATTTACGAGAACCTGTCCTGTACAGATCATTTAACATTGAGCAATGGCCTAGACATCGCTACACTACGGGCCCTATGTGCCCGGGTGGTGAAATTGGTAGACACGCGAGACTTAAAATCTCGTCATCGCAAGATGGTGCCGGTTCGACCCCGGCCCCGGGCACCAATAGCCGATAAATTTTTGGCAATAGCCAAAAATTTAGGGAGTTTATATCGCTCACGGAGTCCAATGACGAACCTGCGGCGCTGTAGGTCCCAGATAAATTTTTGGCTAAAGCCAAATAATTCAGGGAGCTATTATCGCTTACGGAGTCCAATGACGAACCTGCGATAATTGCCCTCCCAGACAATCCTGGCAACCACAGGAACGTCATTTTTGTTTCATGCAGGGACTGCCTTAATGAAACGAGCGTAAGCGGTAGGCGGAATTTCTGTCCATGCAACTGCATAGGCAGAAAGCCCCAATATTGCTACAATCACGCCTCCCTGGCTGGGTGGCAGAATGGTTATGCAGCAGATTGCAAATCTGTACAATCCACGATCATTGAGCTTGGCGAAGCGGGCTTTATGCCGGGCATGGGCACTTTCAAAACTATATCCGGGGCTTCCACAACTCTTTTCAACCTTTCGGA
>JBKAGC010000208.1:0-6492 GCA_046290215.1 Pseudomonadales bacterium
TCGAATTCGGCAGACTCAGAGGCCGGGGGAGTAGTAACTACACCAGCGCCAGCTTCGGCAGCGCTTGATTCGCCAGCGTCCTCTGTCGCTTGTGCAGTGGCCGGGGAATTGGCAGCTATTGCCTGCTGCACTTCCTCGCGCATCATGTTCGGGTTGCGTACATTGGGCGCCGGTAGCAGGCGCGGCGCCGGGGCAGAGCTGTCCATAGCCAGCATTTGCAGGGATTCGCCACTTAACTCGACGGCATTGGCGATGCAGGGCCCGAAGGAATCGATGCTGCAATCCACGGAATACGGGGCCAGGACAATAATGCCTTCGTTGACCATAGCGCGGGTGGTGGACTCGGTGGCGCTGACCACAAAATCGGTGCCGCGCACGCCAATGGCGGCAATGGGCGTGTTCAAACGGAAGCGCTCTCTGGCGGAGCGCGCCGCGTCGCCAGAAATGGAGCGGGTAACGCCTTCTTCCAGGGTAAAGCGCACGGTAGAGCGCTCTGGCGCCAAGGGATCATAGTCGTAGCGGTCAATCTCCAAACGACTGTCCGGTCGGACGCTGACCAGGGCACCGTCTTCAAAATGGATATGGACATGGCCGTTGGCACCCGTCACCACGCGGTCCTCAACCCGGACAATCGCGCCCGGCTCGGCTGCACGGCGGCCGGCCCGAGGCGAGTCCAGGAAGGCCTTGCCCAGCACCAGGGTGACTTCACCCACCTGCCGCGGCGCGCTGCGCACGGATTCGGGGGCGCCAGCGACTTCCGGGCCAGCAGCAAAAGCGGGCACGGTGAGTACTAGGGTCGCAGCCAGGGCTGCCCGAGCCGCGAAAAGCCGGGCAAAACCGCGAATTTTGTGGTAAATCGCCATAATATTAAGGAATTTCATAGCGTTGCCGAAAATAGCTAATGTCATAGTTTACTCAGGGTCTGGCAGGCCGGCTTGGAACCGGGATTTGTCATCGATTACTAAAATCCCTTATTTCTCTCCAGGAGACTCAGGAGTCCCGAGAGACAAGCAGACGGGCAGAGCTCCGCAATCTGAATAATCGGTAAAGTACCGCAATGCTGCCAAACATCGAGTGATGGCAATCACATGGAGCAGCGATCCTGGCTTTAGCGCACCGATTTCAACGCGTTATACTTCGCGCCCTGGTTGTGAGGGGCTCACCTGTAACGGCAGGAACAGCACGCCAAGGCTCAATTCGATGGTAGTCACTCAACAGCTGCTCAGCAAATTTCCGCTTTTGAAGGCCCTGCCCGAGGCCGAGCTGCAGCTATTGGCCCAGCATTCACAACTGCAGAAAGTGAGCCGGCGCGGCGTGATACTCAAGGCAGGCGTGGTGGAAACCAGCCTGTGCTTCCTGTTCGAAGGGCGCTTGCAGGGGGTTAATTTCACCATTGATGGCCGCGAAGTGGGGCTTTATTTCGTGGAACCCGGCGATTTCTGCGGTGAACTGGGGCTTTTCGACCAGGGCAAGCAGCCGGAGTTTGTGATGGCCCTGACGCCGTCGGTGGTAGTGATGGTGCCCATGGATGCGCTGCGCACGGTAATGCAGAAGCATCCGGGCATTGTGACAGCCCTGGGTCAGCGGGTGGCGGCGCGGGTACGGCAAATGACGCAGCAGCGCTCGTTTTTAGGGCTGCCCAACATCGCTCAGCGGGTTTGTTGCCAGCTATGGGAACTGGTGCCAGTGCGGGACCGGCAGGATAAGGCCGAATCGGTAATTGCCAATCCACCGACACACCAGGAGATTGCAATCATGCTGAATGTGAGCCGGGAGACCGTGACCCGGGTGTTTCAGAGCCTGCAGAACCGGCAGATTGTGAAACGGGATGGGGCAACAAGGCTGTTAGTGAATGATTTGTCAGCGCTTAAGGATTTCGCTGAAGGTAAAATAGAGCTATAAACAAATGCCTTATTGCGCTTTGAATTTAGACAAATAGCCTGGCGCGACTGTGCGTTCCTTTGACGGTGAATCAGAATCATTTTTTTCGCTGCCTTGAAATCGCTACTTTTAACCGCATTTATTGCGGACCTAATTATCCAAACTCGGTAGCCGCCCAAATACATATTCAGTCTACGGAATTCGCAAGAATCGACTGACAAACTGAGAATCTGGCACTAAACGCCGCTAAGTTGAAGCTACAATGAACCGAAAGTCCAAAAACGAACAACCTACCGAAATTGCTCTCGCATTAAGGGATCTTAAACAATATTTTATATTCGCGGGTGTTTTCAGCGCCGCAATAAATATTTTGATGCTCACGCCTATCATATACATGATGACTGTCTATGATCGGGTTATCTCGAGTGGAAGTCTTTCTACTCTGGCGATGCTAACTCTGCTCATGGTCAGCATGCTACTCGCTTTAGGTGGTTTTCACTGGGTTCGCTCGCTGGTTCTCATTCGAGCAAGCAATCGGCTTGAGATGAAAATGCGGAAACGGGTCAACGACGCGAGCTTTAAGCGTTCCCTATTAACTGGCGGTTCCAAGGCTAGCTCACAATCACTCCAAGATTTGATCGGGCTACGGCAGTTTCTAACCGGACAAGGCCTGTCCGCGTTTTTCGACGCTCCTTGGGTTCCAATCTACTTCGTTGTGATGTTGTTGTTCCACCCCTGGTTCGCGATTGCCGGAGTTATCGGGGCAATTATTCTTCTCGGTCTGGCCTACGCAAATGAAATGAGCACTAATAAACTGCTTCAAGAAGCCAACACAGAGGCTAATAAAGCAAATTCTCAAGTTCAGGGCAGCCTGCGAAACGCTGAGGTGGTAGCAGCAATGGGAATGACCGACTCGATCAGAGCTCGTCACGATCAGCAGTTTGATAGCGCGCTGAATCTACAATCCGTTGCCAACGAGCGCTCGAGCGTTTTTACAAGCATAAGCAAGGCGTTACGCATGATTATGCAGTCGCTTATACTGGGGATGGGCGCCTTTCTAGCTTTGAATCAGGAAATATCACCGGGCATGATGATAGCCGGCTCTTTGTTGCTCGGAAGGGCGCTCGCTCCAATCGACGTGCTCGTTGGATCCTGGAAAAACTTCTCATTAGCGCGCTCGCAATATAGTCGCTTGGAAGAAATGCTAGAAAGTGTGCCTCAAGATATAGACACCATGAGTTTGCCGTCTCCTATCGGCAAACTTTCGGCGGAAGCGGTCACAGTCGTTCCACCTGGTTCAAATCAAGTTGTGGTTCGCGCAGTAAGTTTTAACCTCGGGGCAGGCGAATCCTTGGGCATTGTTGGACCCAGTGCCTCAGGCAAGTCCTCCCTCGCTCGAGCGTTACTAGGAATTTGGCCAACATACAGCGGGAAAGTACGCTTGGATGGCGCAGATATATCTTCTTGGGATCGAGGCGAACTGGGACCATATGTTGGTTATTTGCCGCAAGATATCGAACTGTTTGATGGGACAATAGCAGATAACATCTGCCGTTTTCAGCAACCTAATTCGGATGAAATAGTAGCAGCTGCGAAACTCGCAGGCGTGCATGAAATGATTCTGCACTTACCCAACGGATACGATACCGTGATCGGCGGATCGGGCGGTGTTCTCTCAGGTGGCCAACGCCAGAGAATTGGCTTGGCTAGGGCCGTATATCGTGCACCGAAACTTCTCGTACTGGACGAACCAAACTCCAACCTTGATGACGCAGGTGAGAAAGAATTGGTCGAGGCCCTGAGGCGAATCAAAAGCGCTGGAACAACTATCGCCGTGATCACACATCGTACTATGGTTCTACAGTGCGTCGATAAAATTCTTGTGATGAAAGAAGGTGTGGCTGCGAGTTTTGGTTCTCGAGACCAAGTTTTGACTGCTCTGAAATCGCCAGCCACAGCTCCAGCGAAGTCTGCCACTGCTTGACCGTCGACTGTAATATTCTCGAGTAAATCTTGATTGAGCTATTAAGCTCTTGGCATACATATATGAACCCTCCTAAAAAGTTATCTCCATCAATATCTGATACTGCTGTACATGGCGCTAGTCAAAAATCCCTTACCGGTATTGATGGACCAAGAAAAATCGGCCTTTTGATATTTTTCCTGGTCTTTGGGGTTTTTGGACTATGGGCTGGGTTCGCCCCTCTCGATGGTGCGGCACTTGCTTCGGGGCAAGTCACTGTCAAATCATACAAGAAAAATGTTCAGCACCTTGAAGGGGGAATAGTAGCCGAAATACGCGCACAAGATGGAGACTATGTTAGGGCCGGAGACCCAATTCTTGTTCTCGACAATACTCAGCCTCTCGCTCAGCTTGAAATAATTCGAAGCCAGTACCTTGCTCAGCAAGTACGCGAAGCACGACTGATAGCCGAAAGAGACAACTTGGATCAAGTCATATATCCGGAGTCTCTATCTACCACTGATTCCCGCGTAGCAGAAGAAATCGCTGCACAGGATCGTGTGTTCGAAGCACGTAGATCTTCTCTTGAAACTAATGTCGAAATTCTAGAGCAACGGATAGATCAATTGCGGTCAAGGGTAAGCGGCTTGGTAGCTCTCAAAGAGAGCAAAGAGATGCTTGCGGCTTCTTTTGCTGATGAGATGGCTGACACACAGGAATTGCTCGATCGAGGATTTGCCAATAAAACAAGACTTCGCGAGCTAGAACGAAACTATGCTAGTTTCAGCGGCGAAGCGGCCGACCTTATCGCCAACATTTCATCCACTCAAGTTCAGATTGGGGAAACCCGTTTACAGATTCTTCAGCAGCAACGAGACTTTCAAAACGATGTTGTTGCGGAATTGAGCGAGGTTCAAACTAACATGAAAGACTTGGCTGAGCGCATGACCGCGTTCGAACACATCGTTAATCGCACGGTTATTCGCGCTCCTGAGTCGGGTATCGTGAATGGAATGCAAGTCCATACAGTAGGCGGAGTTATTCCTGCTGGAACCCCAGTGGCAGAAATCGTTCCAGAAACTGACGAATTGATTATTGAGGGGTCGATATCACCGAATGACATTGATCGTGTTTCGACCGGCCAGGAAGCCATGATTCGCTTTTCAACTTTCGGTAGTTCCGTTCCGACGATAACTGGAACAGTCTTGAGCCTATCTGCTGATGCGAGAACCAATGAAAGTACCAATTTACAATACTATCTTGTCAGGATTGAAGTAACTCCAGAAGGACTACAAGAACTCGGTGATCTCGAGTTGATGCCTGGGATGCCAGCAGAAGTATTCATTAATACCGGGTCGCGTACATTCCTGCAGTATCTGTTTAAGCCGTTCTCAAACGCATTGGCACGCGCATTCAACGAAGACTAATAGGCCGAGCGATATGCGAATTTTTTTGGTTCCGGCACTATGCTGGGGATTATTGACCGGCACTATCATGGCAGCAGAGACAATGCCCCCCACCGGTGCAGTTGAAGGCAACAGCCTTGAAGATTTTTTTGCTGCAGCGCTCGACTACAGTCCGAGGCTCCGGATTGCAGAAGAAAATCTCAATATCGGTAGTGCCCGCAAACAACAGGCGCGGGGTCTGCTGCTTCCCCAGGTAAACGCGGCGGCCAGCGTTAACAACAACCGTCGTCAGCAAGGTCTGCAATTTCAAGAATTTGACGGCAACCGCTATTCCCTGCAACTTACACAGACGCTATTCAACTGGCAAACATTTTCCGCTCGCAATAGGGCCATTGCGGAAGAAAATCAAGCAGAAGCAGAGTACTACTACGAACTCGCGTTCGTGCTCACCGATGTCGCGGAAAAGTATTTTACTGTATTACAGGCGCAGGACGCCTTAACGTCAATTTCTGCAGAACTGGATGCACTCCGCAACCAACTCGAGCAGGTACAGAGCCTTTTCGATCGACAACTGGCACAGATCACTGACTTACGTCAGGTCCAAGCAAGTCTGAGCCAAGTGCAGGCACAGCAGATTCGTTTGCAAGCCCAACTGGCTCTAGCTGAAGAATCGCTGCGTTCAGCAAGTGGTCTGGATATTGGAGAACTTTTTACTTTGCGAGACAATGTTACGGTTCCTGGCGTCGATAATAGTGCACAATACTGGGTTGAACTTGCCCGGGAAAACAATCAACAGATTCTGGCCCGGGAGTTTGCCCTAGAAGCCGCGGAAGAAGGTATCTCAGAACAGCGGGGAGCTTTTCTTCCTAATGTATCTCTCGTAGCTCAGCGTCAAAATTCTAACCTGGGTTTCGACAACGCATTGATTGGTGAAACTGAAATTTCTTATTTGGGTATCAATGTAAATATTCCCCTATATTCAGGAGGGACCCGGAAAGCACAAGTGCGAGAGGCTCGTAGCTTGAGGGGCATCGCTGAGAACGAACTCCGTCAAGTAAAACTGGAAGCTGGAGAGCGGGTTCGCTCAGCCTACCTCCAGGCTCAGGCGAGCCAGACATTAACCCAAGCTGCCGAGGCCTTGGTTGAATCCACCGCAATTGCGGCCGAGTCCATGCGGGAAGGGTATGAACTGGGAACAGTTACAAGCGTAGATGTTCTGAATGCTCTTCGAGATCAGTTTCG
>JBKAGC010000209.1:0-6417 GCA_046290215.1 Pseudomonadales bacterium
ACCTACCAACAACCGGTATCACTAAGCAGTAATAGATAACACAGGTTTTCCCGGACCTGGCGCAAGGCCGATAACATGTAAGTTGCGAAAAGCACGTTTGAACGATAGAGCCAGCCAGGTACGGATTTTATTATGGCCCGGGAGCAAGACCTCTCACAGACGAGGCCGCATAGGCGACTGAAAACCGGATCTATACGAATAGTGAAAGTGGAAAGAGGTTGAGAATGAATTAGCAAAAAAGAAATTTATGGGGCTATCGCTCCATGACAATTCAGTTAACAAAAAGGGTTGCAGGGGTAGTCCATAGGCAACATGTTATGTTCCGTTCCATGTTTGGTAGCGAATAAAGTTGGCAACATCATTCGCGACTCTTGTATCAGTCCAGTGTCCCATACGTCCGTAAGTGACGAAAGTAGAGTTAGAACCCGAATCTAAATATATTTTTTGAGCTGTACGCCATCGTTCATCCATTTCACTCCCGATCACGGCATGAATGGTTGTTCTGTCAGTTGGCGAATAAGCATCGTCATAAGCTACTGCGTCGTTGTCATCCTTATGCCCCATAAATATGAATTGTGGAATCTCACGCCATGTATCTAAATCAAAGCCTCCTTGAACAAATTCGCTAATGTCCCCAACTCCGAGTGGATAGTTCAGAGATTCACCACCATATTCAGAGACTGGAAGCATGGGAAAGGCGTTGATTCCACCTGAAACTACTGCCAATACTCGCTTGGGGTACAGCATGGCTATTCTATTAGCAAAAGTTCCTGAAGCAGAAAAGCCCACGAGTACGGCACGTTTACGTGTGTAGATCCCTTTCCGTCCTAACCGGTTTTGCGCATCTGAGATCATATTCAGCAGTTGCTGGTCAATTCGAATGAGGTTTTTGTCTGTTGTGGTCAGCGTGTCCCTATCAAGAGCATGTGTGTAGACGTGCGCCTCACTCTTAGTTCTGGGAAAAACCGGAACTAGAAGTGGTACGTCTAAATTTTGGGCTGCTACAGGTCCAATACCCTTGTTGGCAGCGAAGTGCAATGCGGCGTTGATTTGTTGTTGATAGTCATCGTTGTTCCCAGAATTGTTCGTCTCAACAAGCAATACAACTTTCTTCTTGTTGTTGGGGAGATCTGGGCTACGCAACACGTAAGGGAAATTAAATCCTGCGTCAGCATCGGCTTGGATAAGCTCGATAGTAGGCTGCTTTGCAAATAGGTTTGTCGAGAAAAGTAAACTCACTAGAATGGTCACGACGAAGTTAGGAACATAACAACATAGTGTTCGCCACTCCGGGCAAACTAGCTCTAATATTTTTTGGTGCTTTCTCATGCCAACAGCTTACCGCAGCCGCCCCGTGCCAGACAGGTTTGTACCAAAAATACTTCGCTGGGCTGGCGAAATATTAGCCAATGTTCGGAAAAAGAAACGAATATCAAGATAGAAGCAGCATTTTTGGCGAATCTTCAGGCTGCATAAATCTAGACAAAAACCGTTAGATTATTTCGTTATTAAACCATCAATGCCGTTCACCGTATCTTCTTGGAACTTTTTATCACCAGCGTAGAGATAGCCAAGTCCACCTCTGGCTATCCACGCATCAAGGTTAGATTGTTTGTTATCTATTAATAGGACGCGATCGTTATCGCAGTCAACACCAACCCGGCGCAGCGCCACTTCGCACAACTTTCCTTTATCAATCGAGCGTTCCTCCCCTGAAATTACGATGGTGTCACAATGTAAATCCAATTCGAGTGCACCAGCCATTTCTCGGAACAGCGATGGATTGACGGTCACGATGGACTGCGGCAGATGTTGTGCGGCAAAGAACTCATAAGTAAAAGGAAACAGTTCAAACAACTCTGAGCGCATAAGGTGATGAAGAACTTCCGCCTCTGTCTGGTGAAGGAGCGTGGCAAGACGGGCAACAATCTCTTCGGTTTCGATGCTTCCCATGTGCCAGGCCACACTCGTGCCTAACTCTCTGTCGATGGCAGCATAAGCCGCCGTCCATTCTGGGTTACCACCACGCCAAGTAGCGAGTGTGTCACCAAAGTCCCAAAGCAGATACTTCACTAGAGCATTGGCTGGCATTAATCCACACCCACCGCCCCTGCGCCAGGTCGTCTTGGATCGGATGCACCAAAAAACAAACCGTCTTTCAGCATAATGCTTTGCACACTACCCTGCGATGCCGAGTGCACCACATTATGACCCATGACTTTTAGCAGGTTCTCACTATCAATGCTGTGGCCGGGCTCTAGTTGTAGGCGGTCAGGCAGCCATTGGTGATGGAACCTGGGTTGCACTGTGGCCTCGGCGATATTGAGGTTGTGGTCCATCACGTTCATCAACACCTGCAAAACGGTAGTAATAATGCGGCTACCACCGGGGCTACCGGTGACCACAAAAGGTTTGCCGTCTTTAAAGATCAAGGTCGGCGTCATGGAGCTCAAGGGGCGCTTGCCCGGTTCAATGGCATTGGCTTCCCGGCCAATCAAGCCAAACGCATTGGCGGTGCCCGGTTTTGCCGAGAAGTCGTCCATTTCATTGTTTAGCAAAAAGCCCGCCCCGGTGACCATCATTCGTGAGCCAAAAGAAAAGTTCAGGGTATAAGTGTTGGCGACGACATTACCGAACTTGTCTGCCACGCTGTAGTGCGTGGTGTCGGGGCTTTCAAAAGGCAGTGGCTTACCGGGTTTGATTGCCGAGGAAGGGGTGGCCTGTTTAACATTTATCTGTTGCCGTAGTTCCTTGGCGTAGTCTTTCGAGGTTAGCCCGGCAATGGGGACGTCATAAAAGTCCTGGTCACCTAAATACTCACTGCGATCGGCGTAGGCCAGTTTCATGGCCTCGGTCATAAGGTGAATGGTTTGTGCGCTGTTCGCGCCGTATTCCGCAATGGGGTACTGCTCCAAAATATTTAGCATCTGGATAATATGAACGCCACCACTGCTGCTCGGCGGCATGGAAACCACCTCGTATCCTCGATAGGTGCCAGTAACCGGCGCGCGAGTTTTCACCACGTAGTTTTTTAGATCGGTTTTACTGATCACGCCGCCCTGGCGTTCCATCTCAGCCACAATCAGGTCGGCAATCTCGCCTTCATAAAATGCTTTCGCACCATCTTTAGCAATGGCTTTTAGAGTTTTAGCTAAGTCCGGTTGTTTAAGAATCTCCCCGGCTTCATAGGCTGTACCATCAGGTTTGTACAACGCGGCAGCTGTTGCTGGATGCTCTGTTAATACTTTTTGCCGCGCTTTCAAAATCTCTGATAAGTCCCAGGGTACTGCGAACCCCTGCTCCGCCAGTTTGATCGACGGTGCTAACACTTCCTTTAGTGTCATGGAGCCGTAGAGTTCAAGCGCCTGGGCGAACCCAGCCACGGTACCAGGCACGCCAGAAGATAATGCGCTATACCGCGCCCGCTGTTGATCTACGTTGCCATGTTCATCAAGGAACATATCCCGGCTGGCCAGGGCTGGCGCCATTTCACGATAATCGAGAGCAAGGACCTGATCAGTCTCGGCAAGGTAGATCAGCATAAAACCGCCGCCGCCCAGATTACCTGCCCTGGGCAAGGTGACCGCCAGGGCAAAACCTGTTGCCACTGCGGCGTCTACTGCATTGCCACCTTGCGCCAGTATCTCGGCGCCTACCTGGCTCGCAATTTCTCGCTGGCTAACTACCATACCTTGCCGCGCGATCACCGGGTGGTGCAAGGTATCGTAGCGGATGATGCTCACAGACTCTGCACTGTAAGCCAATCGGGGGAAACATAAGGCAATTAGCAAGATCGCAAAGCAACGACGTATCATGGCAAATGTCCAAAAGGGTTTGAGGCAATATACGAGGTGCAATTGTTTTCATCAATGTTCGCTTTTCAGCGAGGTTCGGCCGTGCGCTCACGATGATTCACATGAGTAATAATTGAAGGAACCGCGGGTATTTGGCAACCTGTTGCCAACCTACCTTGAGGCAATCTCCATGCGAACGATGATTCTCCTGCTGCTTTTCTCCAGCGCAGCCAGCGCCGCTTCAATGAAGTCGGTATTTGCAGTCGATAATCGCAATCAACTGGTGCTTCAAGTGGAGGCGGCCATGGCCACTGCCCAGGCGCAACACGGCATCATTCCGGAAGCAGCCGCCGCGGAAATTCAGCGTAAGGCGGATATCCGCTACGCACCTGCCGAGGACATTGCCGCGGAGTATGAGGTGGTCCAGCATCGCATGGTTGCTCTGCTCAATGTCTGGGGCCGCGCATTAGAAGGTGACGCGGCCCAGTATCTGCACTTCGGTGCCACTACTGTAGACATTTACGATACCGTCATGGTGCTCCAACTGTTGCAAGCCACAGACTTATTGCTTGGGCGCATGTTCGATCTTGAAGCAGCGCTACTCGTCCTGGCGGAGCGTCATAAAGGTACGGTCATGATGGGGCGCACCCTCGGCCAACATGCTTTGCCCATTACCTTTGGTAAAAAGGTCAGTGTTTGGCTGGGTGAAAACCGCCGCCATATTGAAAGGTTGCGCCGCGTGCAGCAAGACCTAAAACGCAGCGCGATCCTTAAAGGCGCAGTGGGCAGTTACCTGGGGCTGGGTGAGAAAGCCATTGAAGTTGAAGCCTCGTTTGCTGCCGCACTGGGTTTGGATGCGCCGTACCTGGCAGACTGGCACGGCACGCGTGATGTATTTGCCAATTATGCGCAGGTGCTGGCCCTCGCGGCCATGTCCAATGGCCGTATTGGCCGTGAACTGTTTTTGTTACAAATGACCGACATTAACGAAACCATGGAAGTACGAGCCGCCGCCGCGGTGGGCAGCAGCACCATGCCGCACAAAAACAACCCACGCCGCACAGAAGCATTAATCCAATACTCAAGGGCCATTCCGCGTCTCGCTGAAGTAGTGTTAGATGACGTACAAAACTATTTTGAACGGGACAACACCAGTCGGCCCAACCGAGTTCTGGAAGCCCTCTCTATCGAGGCAGACGCGATGTATCGCACCATTACTCCCTTGCTCCAGGCAATTCGCGTTAACGAAGCGGTGATGAGAGAAAATCTCGACAAAACCAAAGGCTTAATGCTGTCACAACGTCTGACCTTTGCCCTGGCCGAGCAATTGGGAAAAACCGCTGCTAACGATAAACTGCACCAGATCGCCAAGGACGCCCATACCCGGGGGTTAACTTTACGAGCAGCATTTGCCGAGTCGGACTTGGCCGGTTTGCTTGATGAGGCGGTATTAGATGATTTACTTGATCCAACCACTTATATTGGGCTAGCAGAAGAACAAACAGAACAAGTGATCCGTCACATACGTGAACGTCGCGCACAGGAAGGCTTATGAAATTTTTCAAACTTGGTGGGTCGTTTACCCTACTTTCACTAATGCTGGCCTGCGCGCCAATAACACCAAGCACAGATACTGATGCGCCCCCACCCCAGGGCAAAGCCATAACCGGCCAACAAGGGATGGTGGCAACTGCGCATCCAGCAGCCACTCTAGCGGCCACGCGAATTCTACAACAAGGCGGCAATGCCGCAGATGCTGCCGTGGCGGCTGGCTTTGCCATTAGCGTCGTTGAGCCGACCATGAACAGTATTGGCGGTAGAAGTCAGATTTTGCTGCGAAAAGCCGACGGCACCTATTTCGCCATCAACGGTATGACTGAAATCCCCGCCAGTTACTCACGGCCTGAGGAACCTGAAGCCAATGGTTATACGGTGATCGCAACACCCGGCGTGGTTGCTGCACTAGCCCGCGTGCATCAAGAACACGGCAGTTTACCCTGGGCCGATCTGGTCCAACCCGCTATTGAACTGGCGGAACAAGGCGTGACCATGTTGCCCGGCGCTGCGGCCAGACATGAACGAGGGCTAGAAGCCGTACAAAGTAATCCCGGTTTTGCGCAAAACATCCTGGTTGATGGCAAGACTCTTGCCGCTGGCGAAACACTCCAACAACCCAATCTTGGTGCAACCTTACGTAAGATTGCCAAAGACGGCGCAGAAACCTTCTATCGCGGCGAAATTGCCAGCGTCATT
The DNA here is from genome assembly GCA_046290215.1 of Pseudomonadales bacterium. Lineage (GTDB taxonomy): Bacteria > Pseudomonadota > Gammaproteobacteria > Pseudomonadales > Azotimanducaceae > JAHRVQ01. The sequence continues at coordinate 6,048 of JBKAGC010000209.1, forward strand.
GCTAAAGACATGGCTGCGCACGGTGGTTATGTCACGTTAGAGGATCTTGCCAACTACAAGGCCATTAATGGCCGCTACGTTACCGTGCCCTACCGTGGGTATGAGATACACACCATTGCCGCACCAGCAGGTGGCGGCCTGGTGGTGAAAGCGTTGAATATCCTTGAGAATTTCCCGCTGTCTGAGATGAATGACCTCGAATGGGCAGCTATCGTGAATCAAGCGCTCGCTATCTCGATTCGCACCATGAACGAGGATTACGAAGAAGCAGACCTCGAACTGGTCACTAGTAAAGACTGGGCCAAAGCCGCGGCTGCAGAAGTCACCGTGCCTAATATCTCCGTCAATACCGCCGCGCAGCGCACCCATA
>JBKAGC010000210.1:0-6407 GCA_046290215.1 Pseudomonadales bacterium
GTGCCAATGTAGACGACGATAGATACGATATGGTTGAGTGTGGTGCTGCCGGTGCTGGCCAGCCCAAATGGCCAAGCAATGAAAAGGCGTCGGTACCCGTGGCTTCGACAGTCCACAGTGACGAATAACCAAGTTGTTCTGCGAGCCGGGCGATATCCATGATGGCGGGGGCACCAAGCACGCCAAGACTTCCAAACGTGACACCAAGTGGGGGCTGGGACATTGTGCTGTTCCTTAACTATGTAGATATTTGATTCAAAAAGCCGCGCAAATCATACACGGATTAGATGGGTTTCGATGCCTTGTGCGCTTGCTTGGATGACCCGCACGCTGGGCTGGTAATCCTCCTGGGTGAAGGTGTCAGCCTCAAGTGCCACCTGATAAGCCGGCGATGGCGTGAGGAATAAATCAAAGCCATCGCAAGTTAAGCTGGCCTCGTTATGGAAGTGACCGCAGAACACATATTGCGCCGGCGACGCTGCCAGAGCCGCGGCCGCCTCTTGATGGTTTTGCAGAGGATGGTTTTGGGCCATAAAGCCGCCGCCAATAAGAGCGGGCGGATGATGCATAAACAGTAAACAAGTCTTAGCACTGCTTGCCTGTACAAGGGCATCCAATTGAGCCTGGGGCAAAGAGCAGCTAGATGTATCTAAAAACAGGATGCTGCAGTCTGGGTACTCTTGCTGGAACGGCCAGTCACCAAATAGTCGTTTGACCATCTCGGGATCATCATGGTTGCCAGGAATTACGATGACAGGAACATCAGGCAAATGCGCGTGCAACCAATCACAAGCAAATTCGGAACGATCTGCCAGGGACAAGTCGCCAGAAATCACTAGCAAGTCAGGCGAGTTTTGCTCGATCCAGGCAAATTGCCGTAAAACGTTATCGCGAATATGCGGGAAGTCACCGAGCTGACTCTCCTCGGGGATATGCAGATCGGTAATGTGGTGAATTTCCACAACAAGCATCCAGGCAAAGCACTGGCTAAAAACACTATCATATTCCCGGGCCCTTTGGGCGCGGGGTTCAAATGCTTTTGAAACAACCTTTGTAAAGCGTTTTACCTGCTGGCGTTACGTCGCGGTAATTGTCGGCTTACCCCCAGCGAAGTGATAGAAACGCTGCGATTACTGGTAGTCTGGATGCAATAAACACAGGGTTTAGCTCAAGCGCAAAAGCTGCGTCACAACAGGGGGAGTTATGACTTTTGAGACCATACTGACCGAAATTAACAGCGGTGTACTCACGGTGACCATGAATCGTCCTGAGAGGCTAAATGCCTGGACCTACCAAATGGGCGCCGAGATGCAAGCCGCACTTGAGGCCGCCAATGCTAACGATGACGTTGGTGCCATTGTGTTTACCGGTGCCGGGCGAGGTTTTTGTGCCGGCGCGGACATCCAAGACATATTTAAAACCCAGGCAGATAGCGGTGAAGTAGGAGGCAGTGCGACCGGCCAGCCGCGGGATTGGGTCAGCTTGTTGCGCGAGTCCAAGCCTTGCATAGCTGCCGTCAACGGCGCGGCGATTGGTGTGGGGTTAACGCAAATTTTACCCATGGACTACATCATCGCTAGTACTGAAGCAAAGCTTAGTGCGCGTTTTGTCAAAATGGGTCTGGTTCCAGAATTGGCCAGCTCACATTTTCTGGCCGCGCGCTGTGGTTTTGGTGCCGCCAGTGAACTCATGCTAACGGGGCGGATTGTGCCCGCAGAAGAAGCCCAGCAGTTAAGGATGATCGACAAGGTCGTGAGCCCCGATGAACTGTTATCCACCGCCGTGGCGCTGGCGCAAGATATGGGCAGTAACCCGCAGTCATCGTTACGCAGTATTAAGCAGTTACTGTCGCAGAACATGATGGAAACGGACCTGAAGCAGGTGCAGCTGCGGGAAGGTGAAGCCCTGGCCCAGTGTTACAAGAGCCCTGAACACCATGAAGCCATAAACGCCTTTCTTGAAAAGCGCGAACCTGACTTTAAAAAGGCGCGATCGGCGGAGTAGCTATAAAGGGCGCCTCTCACAAGTCATGTATTAAGTTGCAATTGCGGGAAGATTCACGGCAATGGATCGCGTTGACACCTTTACTAGCGGTAACGACTCCGCGTAAATTGCCCGTAAAAGAGAAAAAGGCTTCCCATGACACTACAGGTAATCGGCGCCGGGTTCGGTCGCACTGGCACACTCTCCCTTAAGTTTGCTCTGGAAAAGTTAGGCTTTAATCCCTGCCACCATATGATGGAAGTGTTTGGTAAGCCTGAGCATATTGCCCTGTGGCAGGATGCCGCCGATGGCAAACCGGTGGACTGGGATACGGTGTTCACAGGCTACCAGGCCGCAGTGGATTGGCCGGTGTGTAATTTCTGGCAGGAGCTGGCTGAAAAGTATCCTGACGCGAAGTTTATTCTAAGTCATCGAGATCCTGAAAAGTGGTACGCCAGCGCCATGAACACGATTTTTCGCGGCATGATTAGCGCCGGTGCCGAGCCAGAAGATGCTCATTTAAAAATGGTGTGCACTTTGATCCGGGACAATACCTTTGGCGGCGATCTAACGGACAAGGCCAATGCAATCCAGGTGTTCCAGCAACATAATCAACAGGTCATAGACGCTTTGCCGAAAGATCGCCTGCTGGTGTTTGAGGCATCAGAGGGCTGGGCGCCGCTCTGTGAATTTCTTGAAGTGCCAATCCCCGACGAACCGTATCCGCGCACTAACTCAACCGAAGAGTTTCAGTCCAGGGCGGGTTTGCAGTAAAGCGGAGTGGCTGCTTAGAGCTTGATAGTACCCAAAATAGGTACTATGGTACCCACTTTGGGTACTTTTAATTAAAAGTGGGGCTGAAGTGAATGAATCTAGCCGCATGTCTATCGCGGATACGCTCTTTACTAAGACACAGCAAAGGCTGCTGGGATTGTTGTTTACTAATCCCGAGCGCAGCTTTTATCTCCGTGAGATCTTTAATCGAACCAGGGTTGGACGTGGTGCAATCACTCGCGAGTTGAATAAGTTGACCAGTTCAGGTCTGGTGGTAATGTCAGAACAGGGTAACCAAAACCACTATCAGGCCAATCCAGGATCCCCGATTTTTGACGAGTTGGTTTCGATTTCAGTGAAAACGTTTGGTTTAGTAGACGTAATTCGTCGCACCCTGGCGCCGCATTTTAATCAGATCGAGTTTGCGGCGGTGTATGGTTCCATGGCCAAGCAAACGGCCCACGCCAAAAGTGACATTGATTTGCTCATCATCAGCGATACACTGAGTAGCGTAGAGCTGATTAAGCCCATGTTAACAGCAGAAGCAGAATTGGGTCGCACCATCAACATTACTCACTACACGGTTGATGAATTTCATCGAAAGAAGGATTCGAGCTTTCTCAAACGTATTACCAAGCAGCCTATGTTGTTGGTGAAAGATTGGTAGAACATGGCGATTGCACAACTTGAAAATCTAGTGAAGGTGAAACAACTGCATCTTGAACCGCCAGATCAGGGGGAATTTGACGGTATGGTTGAGTCGGCGAAGTTACAATTGAATGATGCCCGCAGCGCTGCAATATCCACCGGTAGTCAGTTCTTGCTTGCTTACGGCGCAGCACATCCATTGTCGTTAGCGGCATTGCGATGGCACGGCTACCGAAGTCAAAATCGTTACGTCGTTTTTCAATCGCTTACTCATACATTAGAAGTCGAACCAGAAAAAATCAGATTGCTGAGCGATGCTCATAACCGTCGAAACCTCGCTGAGTATGAAGGACATGTTGAAGTCTCACAAAAGCTAGTCGAATCCCTTATCGCTATAACCTGTGAACTCGAGAAGCTGGTATCTGCGTTAGGACCGGTTAAAAACTAAGGCTCTATGTTTGAATTTTTGAGCACTTAATCATATGACCAGATTACTGATTGCCATCTTCGCGTTCCTGGCGGCTGCCGTGCTCGGTGTTTACTGGTCAGCGCCGCCGATCCTGACGTTTATTGCTCAGGATCAACTGCAGCGGCAGGATATTGATCTCACTGAGTTTGAAATCGAAGAGTTAGCACCCATGCGTTTGAAGCTCTCCCGCTTGGGTTTACAGACGCCAGATTTAGAAGTGGCTATCGACGGCCTTGAGGTATATCTGATTGATGATAGCGAGGCTTATGTGGGTGCTGATGCCGTGCAAGTTGTGTTAAAGCCGGGGGAAAGCGCAGGCGCGCCGCAGACTTTCGAAGCGATACTGGCGACAGTGGATGAGGCGCTGCTATCAGTACCGATGTTTGGTCGCATCGCTACATTACAATATTGTCAGCCCTGGACCTGCTTGAGAGCCAATATGAGCTGGCAGCGCCATGGCGAGATGTTAGACGCGCTAGTATTTTTCCCGGAGCTGGAAACCTGGTTGTTGCTGCGTAAGCGCGCCACCTGGTCAGCATCTGTTTTTGGCAAGCAACCGCAAGCCCAGTTCTTAGGTGAGTTTGATATCGTCAAAAACGCGGCGACGTTCGATATCAATAAGCAGGTGACGCTACGCCTCAATGAGGCACCGCCAATTGCTGGTATTGAGATGAATTTATCGAATATCTCGGTGCGCGGTTTAACTCGAGTGCCAGTGGATGCCACGCCTGATGAACTGTTGGCTACACTGGTGTCCAGCAACGAGGTTAATCTAGACGCCGAGGTGAATTACCACCATCCGCAAGCCACTGCCGCCATCAGCGGTCCTTTAAGCCTGAATCTGAACTACAGCGATCAGGACGTGAACGTTAACTTGTTAACCCTACCGCCAGTGGAAGTGACGCTTGCTGAGGGTAGTGGAGTTGTGACATTACCAGGTGAGCAGGGTTGTAGTTTGAGTCTCGGATTCAGTGGTGTTGAGTGCAGCCTCACGGCGCTGAATTCCAGTTGGGGTCTCGCCAATGAATTCGGTACCTTTGCTGCTGATGTCAATGTCACCAATCTAGAGCTGGATTTAGAGGATCTAGCGCCGGAGGCGAAGGGTGATATGAGCATTGCCTTGTTTGATTTAGATGCCGGTCAGGCAGTGCTTGAGGGTGATAGCAAATTTGCCATCAATGAGGTGGCGCTGCAGATCACCACCGAGAGCGCTGAACTGATCGGTGCAGCGTTAAAATTCGACCTTACTTACCAGCTGGATGAGGCTTCTGGGCAAGTTGAACTTGATTGGCAAAGCCCAACGGCGCTGGGTGCCATCAGTCGTTATGCGAGCAACAAAGTCCAGCTTGAGGATGCAAGCAAAGACATGATCGAGAACATCACCAAAAGTTTATCTGGTGAGTTTTTGATCACCAGCACGGCCAGTTTTCAGTTTGATGAACTGCTTAGCGCCAGTCATCAAACAGCAGTACAAGTGTCGGACCTGAGCCTCGAATATGATGGTTACGTGGTCGAGGGTGGCAGCGTTGCTCTCGTGAGCCATGGCTATCCTGAAGTGGCCTTTGAAATGGACGCCGCCATCGCAGCGCTGGATGTGGGTGTGCCTATCACAAACGTACAAAGTAAGTTGCATGGCCAGTTTGATAGCGCTAGTGGGCTGTTTAATGTCAATGCAGAAGACTTGCAGTTAAGCCTGCTAGGTGGCGCTGTCAGTGGCAGCAACATTACCTATGGTTCTGGGGCAGAAACAGGCAATGCACTGTTTACCCTGGACAAGATCAAAGTAGCGGATTTACTGGCCCTGCAGGAACAAGAAATAGAAAGTTCAGGATTGTTATCTGGTTCAGTTCCCGTTCAGTTCCAGGGGGCTAAAGTGACGGTCACCAATGCAGAGATTGCTGCGGTGGCTCCTGGTGGCTTTATTCGTTATCAGGCGGAACCGTCGGTCAGGGAATTGGCGAAATCCAACCCCGGTGTTGCGGTTGTGCTGGATGCGATGGAGGACTTTCAATACCATACGCTGCGAGCGTCAGTTGATTACTTGCCCGATGGCAAAATGTTAGCCAGGACAAGTTTGAAAGGCGCTAATCCAAACTACCAGGGTGGCCGTGAAGTGCATCTGAACTTAAATTTGGAAGAGAACATTCTGGTGCTGTTACAAAGTCTTAGACTTGGCTCAGATCTCGCAGAAAAAATTGGTCAGAAGCGTGGGCAACTGTAAAGGAACAAACATGATGAGAATATTACTGCTCGCTGGGTTACTGATGGGGGCAATCGCCTGTACACCAACGGTCAAGGTCGAGGCGCCTCAGCAACCTATTGAGATTAACCTCAATGTCAAAATTGAGCATGAAATTCGTATCAAGGTTGAGAAAGACCTTGAAGACCTATTCGAAAAAGAAGCCGACATATTTTAAGTGAAGGAGGCGAACATGAAACAACTGCTTAGAGCTGCACTATTTGGTCTGGTTATGCTGGCAGGTGCCGTCCATGCAAGCCCGCTGGATGATGCCCGTAATGCCGGTCTCTCTGT
>JBKAGC010000211.1:0-6374 GCA_046290215.1 Pseudomonadales bacterium
AGCGGCAAGATAGCTTCGTGCTGCCGCGTAGGCATTGGCGCGCATTTCACCCAACATGACTTGCTCTGCCTGGCTGAGATTAGTTTTGCTAACGGCGGGTTTACGCAACCAATCTAGAGCGCTGAGGCCATCGCCTTCGAGTAATGCAAGCCGCGCCATCAGTAGCGCATGGCGTTTGCCGAGTTCTGCTGGCATGGGCAAGACCAGAGTCTGCACGATGTTGTTCGCCTGCTGGATATTGTTCAAGGAAACTGCGAGTTCGGCGGCACGAAGACGTAGCACGTTGGCTTCATCTGGCGCGGCTAACTCTGCGGCACGGATCAATTCAAAAACCGTGTCTGCTTGTTGTGCAGGACGATTAGGCCGCGTATCAGTTGCCCGGGGCGTGTTGCCTGGGTCCGTGGCACAGCCAGCAAGGACTGCAAAAAAAACGCTGAGAATCGCGAAGCGAAGCATGGTGTCACCTAACCGCTGAATACATATACAATGTGGACAAATCCTATCGTAAATCCCAATTTCTCGCTGTAGGAATTTGGCGATTCTGATCACCAGTAGGCGTCTAAATTGAAACTTTTTGTTGTCGCAACACCCATTGGCAATCTTCAGGACATTAGTCCCCGTGCCAAACAGGTGCTTGCCGAGGTGGATCTGATCGCCGCGGAAGACACCCGGCATAGTGCAATCCTGTTGCAGCATCTTGGGATTAACACGCCACTCATTGCCTATCACGACCACAATGAGCAGCAGGCCAGCGTGGGCTTGATCGACAAAATACTCGCTGGTACCAGCGTGGCATTAATTTCCGACGCGGGCACTCCGCTAATTTCTGATCCTGGCTATCGTCTTGTGCAACTGGCCCATGAAAAAGGCGTCGGGGTGATACCGATACCTGGCCCCAGTGCGCTGATCACCGCGTTATCCGCCTCGGGTCTCGCCACTGACCGGTTTTTGTTTATTGGTTTTCTACCGGCGAAAGCCGAAGCACGTAAGCGGGCTCTGGAAGAAGTCGCGCAACAAGGCGCAACCCTGGTGTGTTATGAGTCCCGGCATCGCATCACGGCGAGCCTGGAGACCATGGTGGCGGTGCTAGGGGCTGAGCGCCAGGCCTGTATAGGCCGGGAACTGACAAAAAAGTTCGAGCAGTTATGTTTTGGCCGACTTGGTGATTTGTTAGAGCAATTGCGGCGCGGCGATATTGTTGCCAAAGGTGAGTTTGTTGTCATGGTGGAAGGGGTGGCGGCGCAAGCTGCCGATTACGAACACGTCCAGCTGATGCAGGCTCTGTTGGCAGAGTTGCCACCGCGGAAGGCCGCCAGTGTGGCCAGCAACCTGACCGGTGTGGCGAAGAAAGTATTTTATGACCTGAGTATTGAGCTCAAAGGTGAGAAAAAGGATTGAGTGCCAGGTCTTGAACGTATAGTCTTGGCTAGAGCTAGCTGGGCAATCGCTGTAATCACTCTTGAGTGGTTGTAGAGGAAAGTCCGGGCTCCGCAGGGTAAGGTGCCAGGTAACGCCTGGGGGGTGTGAACCCACGGAAAGTGCAGCAGAAAATATACCGCCCGGCTGTTTACAGTCAGGTAAGGGTGAAATGGTGCGGTAAGAGCGCACCGCGTGCGCGGTAACGTGCATGGCAGTGTAAACCCCACCTGGAGCAAGACCGAATAGGAATCCATTGGCGTGACCCGCGCAAGGATTCGGGTAGGTCGCTTGAGGTTCATGGTGACATGGATCCCAGATGAATGGTTGTCCACGACAGAACCCGGCTTATAGGCTAGCTCTTACTACTTTTCGGAATTAAAACCCCTCCCCCAAGAACAAAAATAGTCTAAAGCGCCACAAAGTTAAAGTATTACTTTAACTTTGCCTTCTATCGAATTGTATTTTATCCCTAAAGTCCCATGTTGCACTCTGGTTCTCAACAACGAACCGTAAGTCATTGTGTTTAAAAGACAAATTGCCGATTGAAGGTTGTTGACAAGCCTTGCCCCCATTCATATCGTTCACGGTGTGGAAAAGTAGGATTTTGTGTCATTTTGTGGGGTTTTTTACCTCATCTAAAAAGAACTCAAACCAAATAGAGCGCAAAGCATGTTCAGGGGCATTAATAACATCAATCTCGATGCGAAGGGTCGTTTAGCGATCCCTACTCGCTATCGTGAGTTGTTAATGCAGCATTGTAACGGCGAAATGGTCGTGACTATAGACACCGAAGAACGTTGCTTGCTGATCTATCCGCAACCGGAGTGGGAAGATATTCAGCGCAAGGTGGAGAGTTTGCCTAGTTTTAATGCGGCTGCCCGTCGCGTGCAGCGATTACTGATTGGTCATGCAACAGACGTGCAGCTCGACGGTAGTGGGCGCTTACAATTGACGCCGCCCCTACGGGAATACGCACAGCTTGAGAAACATACAGTACTCATTGGCCAGGGTGGCAAGCTCGAGCTCTGGGCTGAGCCAGAATGGACCTCGAGTCGCGATGGTTGGTTGGATGAAAACCGCAGCGACGAACTACCTGAATCCTTAACGAACCTGTCCCTGTAATGGCTGCTCATCAAACAGTATTGAAACAAGAAGCAGTGGATGCCCTTGTGCAGGACCCCCATGGGGTTTTCCTCGATTGCACTTTTGGTCGTGGTGGACATACCCGCGCCATCCTCGAGCGAATTTCTGAGCAAGGTCGGGTCATTGCCATAGATAAGGATATGGCAGCGATTGCCTATGCCGAGACGCACTTTGCGCAGGAGTCGCGCCTTGAGGTAGTACATGGGTCTTTTCGCGATGTGGCGCAAATTCTTGCCGAGCGCGGGCTTGAGCAAGTCTCCGGAGTCTTGTTAGACCTGGGTGTGTCCTCGCCGCAACTGGATGAGGCTGAGCGAGGCTTTAGCTTTATGCATGATGGTCCATTGGATATGCGCATGGATCAGTCCAGCGGCGAAACAGCAGCGGAATGGTTGAATCACGCCAAAGCATCGGATATTGCCTACGTGATTAAGCGTTTTGGTGAAGAAAAACATGCCAGGCGCATCGCTAATGGCATCGTCGCGGCGCGAGAAGCAGCGCCTCTGGCGAACACTCAGGATCTGGTGAAAATTGTCGTCGCGGCGATCCCGGCCAGGGATCAGCGTGAAATGAAAAAGCACCCGGCGACGAAAACCTTTCAGGCCATTCGAATCTACTTAAACCAGGAGCTGCAGGATTTAGAAGACTGCCTTGGTGTCATTGTGCCGTTACTCAAACCAGGCGGACGTCTGGTGGTGATTAGCTTTCATTCCCTTGAAGATCGAATCGTTAAGCGATTTATGCGAGAACAGGCGCGCGGTGAAGCGCTGCCGTCACGGTTGCCGATTCGAGACGCGGATATCAAGCGGCATCTTAAACTTGTTGGCAAGCCGGTCAAGCCTGGCGACGTTGAGGTGTCTGAAAATCGTAGAGCCAGAAGTTCTATTATGCGCGTGGCGGAGAAGACCTCATGATCCGCGAGCTCGTTGTGTTTCGTCTTGTGATGTGGCTGTTGGCCTGGCAGCAACTCGTGGTAGCAGTGCTAGTGATCGCTGTGATTGCATCCAGCTTTGGCGTGTCGCTGGCGGCTTTTCAAACCCGTGAACAATATTCGGTATTACAGAAGCTCAACGAGGAAAGCGATCAGCTTGATAGTGAGTACGAAAAGTTGCTGCTTGAGCAAAGCGCCTGGGCAGGATATGCGCGGATAGATGAAGTTGCCCGGGAAGAGCTGGGTATGCAAATCCCCCAGGGTGAACAAGTTGTGGTGGTGACGCCATGATGACCATCAATATTCGCCTGGCACTGGTCGCCGCATTTTTTGTGCTTCTGTCATTAGTGGTTTGTGGCCGATTGGTATACCTGCACATCATTGATCGAGAGTTCTTGCAGGGTCAGGGTGATGCTCGAAGTGTTCGGGCTGAAATGATCAATGCTCATCGTGGCATGATCCGTGATTTTGCTGGCAAGCCCCTTGCGGTTAGTACACCGGTGACATCACTCTGGGCTAACCCGAAAGAGCTGTTGGCTAAACCTGGTCAGGCGGCCTTGGTGGCGGCGCTGCTTGATGTGCCTGCAGAAAAGTTTACCGAGCGTCTTGAAGCCAATCGTCACAAGACTTTTGTTTACCTCAGACGACATATGCCGCCTGAGGTTGCAGAAAGTATCCTTGAGAAGAAGGTTAAAGGCTTGTACGGCCAAAGAGAATATCAGCGCTTTTATCCTGCAGGTGAAGTAGCAGCACACATTGTTGGTTTTACTAACATAGATGATGAGGGGCAGGAAGGAATTGAGCTTGCCTACAATAGCTGGTTGCGCGGTGAGCCAGGTAAGAAGAAGGTGCTGAAAAATCTCTATGGGGATGTGGTGCGTGATATCCGGCCACTTGTAGACGCTGTGCCGGGTAAGAATCTGGAGCTGAGTATAGACCTTCGCTTGCAATATCTTGCTTATCGCGAGCTAAAAAGTGCGATTAATTATTACGGCGCCGTGTCTGGTTCGTTGGTGATTATCGACGCCCATAGCGGCCAAATTCTCTCTCTTGTGAATCAGCCGTCTTACAACCCAAACAATCGCGTTGGATTGGAGCTGGCGAGTATTCGCAATCGGGCTGTCACAGACGTGTTTGAACCAGGTTCCACAGTGAAGCCGTTTACGGTTGCGGTGGCGTTGGAGTCGGGCCTCTATGAGCCAAGCAGTATCATTGATACCAGTCCTGGATATATTCAGGTGGGTAGTAAGACCATTCCGGATCCGCGCAACTTTGGTGAATTGGACCTTGGCGGCATCATTGCCCATTCAAGCCAGGTAGGTACGACGAAACTGGCGTTGAGTCTCGATGAGTACGAGGTTTATGCCATGTTTTCAGCGGTGGGGTTTGGCCAGCCGGTGGGTATTGGATTTCCTGGTGAAGGTGCTGGCTACCTGCCGAATCGTCGCCGCTGGAAGGATATCGAGCGCGCAACTTTTGCTTATGGTTATGGTTTTCAGGTGACACCTTTGCAATTGGCCGCTGCCTATCAAGTGATTGCGAGCGGTGGTATCAAACGTGATCTGAGCTTGATTAAAGGTGATCCCAGCGAAGGGCGCCGCGTCATGAGCCAAGCAACGGCTGAGGCGCTGAAGGTCATGCTGCACAGGGTAATTGACGAAGGTACCGGCAGCCGCGCTTCCATTGCAGATTACTCGGTTGCAGGCAAAACCGGCACGGTACGTAAGGTGGGCGCTGAGGGTTACGAGGATACGCGGCATATGGCATTTTTCGCTGGCATGACACCAGCAGATTCCCCCCGTTTGGTTGGTGTTGTGATGATCAACGAGCCAACCGGTGAAGAATACGGCGGCGGGGCGATTGCTGCACCTGTGTTTTCGCGGGTAATGCAAGAAGCGTTACGCCTCCTCAATATTCCACCGCTAGAGGGGGCTGCATGATGCACGCATTGCCAACTCTGGTACCAGAGCTCGAAAACGTCAATATTCAGGTGTCGGGTATACGCGACGACTCCCGTCTAGTGCAGCGTGGGGATTTGTTTCTCGCTGTTAGCGGGCAGAGTTACACCGCGCAGAAGATGCTTGAAGATATTCAAGAATCTGGTGCTGCCGCTGCACTTTACGACGCAAACGAATCGTTAGAGCATCATAAGCTCGGCAAAGTCCCCTTGTTTGCTGTGCAAGATCTCAATGCCAAGCGTGGCCATATCGCTTCTCGCTTCTATGGTGAGCCGAGCCGTGATTTGTTTATGGTCGGTGTGACCGGGACCAATGGAAAAACCTCCTGTACCCAATATATCGCGGCGGCCATGGGTAAGGAGTGTGGGGTTGTCGGGACAATGGGCTGGGGGTTTCCTCCGGAACTGCAAGAGCCAGGTTTAACCACCCCTGATGCGTTAAAGCTACAAGCATTGTTTGCCAAACTCAGTGAGCAAGGTGCTCACGCAGTGTGTGTCGAGGCATCCTCTCACGGCCTGGTGCAACATCGGCTTGCGGGCACGCACTTTGACGTTGCGGTCTTTACGAACCTCACTCGTGATCACCTGGATTATCACGGTAGTCTTGAAGCCTACCAGGCTGCCAAGAAACAACTGTTTACCGATTTTGCCATTCAAGTTGCAGTGCTAAATAAAGATGATCCGTTTAGCAGTGCTATTGCCTCTGATCTCAAGGCTGGGGTGAGTTTGCTACAGTTTAGTTTGCATGACGAAACTGCTGATGTGTTTTGTAAGCAACTCACATTCGATGAACGCGGTATTAGCGCCAGTGTTAGCACACCCTGGGGTGAGGTTGCATTGCAATCGAAACTGATCGGGGACTTTAACGCCAGTAACTTGTTGGCTGTGGTTTGCGTATTGGGTGCGAAAGGATTCAGCGCCGCAGAC
>JBKAGC010000212.1:0-6347 GCA_046290215.1 Pseudomonadales bacterium
AAGAAAATGCCAGCCGCATTAGTGGCGAAATGGCTGACCAAGTCGGTATTGGTACAACCCCCGCGTCAGAACAAACCCTCCACCAAACCATTACCAGTTACGGTGTGCTCTCAACCGGGCCGGAACAACTCAGTCATATGCGGGCACGTTTTTCTGGATTGATTACCTCTGTTAAGGCCAGTATCGGCGATACGGTCAAAGCAGGCGACTTACTCGCCGAAGTAGAATCCGATGAAAGCCTAAAGAAATATTCGGTGCGCGCTCCCATTTCTGGAACCGTTGTACAACGCCACGCCAACACCGGCGAAGTCACCAAGGATCAGGTGTTATTCTCCATCGCGGATTTTGACACGCTATGGGCCGAACTGCGTATCTACCCAGCGCAACGGGATAACGTATCTACAGGGCAAGCCGTCGAGATTGTCTCAGATAAACAAACCATTGCTGGCAAGATCAGCCATATCATTTCATCCCTTAATAAACCCTATCAGCTCGCTCGCGTACAGCTGGATAACAGACAGCTAGGTCTATCGCCTGGTTTACTGGTGGAGGGGCGCATCGTGATTGACGAATTTAAGGTGTCGTTAGCCGTTGAAAAAGAGGCTGTGCAACAGCTCGGCGGACGTTCTGGTGTTTTTATTCAAGAGAAGGAGACTTACCACTTCGCCCCCTTAACACTTGGCCGTGCCGATGATCATTACGTTGAAGTACTGGATGGTATTAACGCAAGCCAGCGCTATGTCAACCGAAACAGCTATCTGATCAAAGCGGATATCGAAAAATCAGAAGCCGAACACGAGCACTAAGGGGCGCACCATGATTGATTCACTACTGCGCCTTGCCATTGAGCGGCGCTATTTATTTCTCAGTTTAATATTTATTGTGATCGGCATCGGCGTTTGGAGTTACCAAAAATTACCGATTGATGCCGTGCCTGATATTACCAATGTGCAGGTACAGATTAACACGGCAGCACCCGGTTATTCGCCTTTAGAAGCAGAACAACGCATTACCTATCCGGTAGAAACGGCGTTATATGGGCTGCCCAAATTGGCTTACACCCGGTCGCTATCGCGTTATGGCCTCTCACAAGTCACCGTCGTTTTTGAGGAAGGCACAAACATCTATGCCGCACGCAACCTGATTGATAATCGATTGGGTGCGATTCAAAGTGTGTTGCCACCCGGCATTGAGCCAGAGATGGGGCCAATCTCAACCGGGCTGGGTGAAATATTTATGTACACCGTGCAAGCATCACCCGATGCCACCATGACAAATGGCCAGCCTTATGATGCGACCGCCTTGCGAGAGATTCAGGACTGGATCATCAAGCCCCAGTTGGCACAGGTCAAAGGTGTGATCGAAATCAACAGCATTGGCGGTTTCAACAAGCAATACCATGTGACGCCCGATCCCAAAAAGCTGCTGTACTACCGCATCAGTGTCGAAGAACTGGTCAATGCCCTACAAGCCAATAATGATAATCGCGGCGCGGGATACATCGAGCGCAACGGGCAGCAGTTACTGGTTCGCTCTCCCGGCCAATTGGCTACGCTGGAAGACATCGGCAATGTGATCATTACCGAGCACGACAGCGTGCCGATAAAAATTCAAGATGTGGCCGACATTGGCATTGGCAAGGAGCTGCGCTCTGGCGCTGCGACGCAAGACGGCAAGGAAACCGTACTGGGCACGGCGATGATGCTGATCGGTGCTAACTCCCGCACCGTGGCGCGCGATGTTGCCAGCAAACTCGAAGCCATACAGGACTCATTACCCGACGGGGTAATCGCCGAGCCTGTGTATGATCGAACGCAACTGGTAGACAAGGCCATTGCTACCGTTGCCAAAAACTTACTCGAAGGCGCGTTACTGGTCATTGTTGTGCTGTTTGTTTTGCTCGGCAATATTAGGGCTGCATTGATTACCGCTGCGGTTATTCCTCTCTCCATGCTGGCAACAATGACGGGCATGGTGAGAACAGGTGTTTCCGCCAACTTGATGAGTTTGGGTGCATTGGATTTTGGTTTAATCGTCGATGGCGCCGTCATCATTGTTGAAAACTCGGTGAGACGTTTAGCACAAGCACAGCACAATGGCGGCCAACAGGCGTTACGCGAGCGCCTCAATACCGTCTATGAAGCAACTGCTGAAGTCATTCGGCCCAGCTTGTTTGGCGTAGCCATCATTACCGTTGTTTATATCCCGATTTTTACACTCACGGGTGTTGAAGGGAAAATGTTTCATCCCATGGCCGCGACGGTTGTTATGGCACTACTCTCAGCGATGGTGTTCTCTTTGACTATTGTGCCCGCCGCTGTCGCTGTTTTTTTAAACGGCAAGATCAGTGAAAAAGAAAGTGTGGTGATAACGCAATCAAAAGCCATTTATAAGCCACTACTGCAACTAGCGCTAAAAGCTCGCTGGGCAGTTGTTAGCTTTGCTGCTTTATTGGTTGCAGGCTGTATTTGGCTGGCAACCACCTTGGGTTCAGAATTTATTCCGCAACTCAACGAAGGGGATATTGCGCTACACGCCATGCGCATACCGGGCACGGGGCTGGAGCAAGCTGTTGCGATGCAGGAAATTCTTGAACAACGCATCAAGTCCTTCCCCGAGGTGGATAAGGTCTTCGCCCGTATTGGAACAGCTGAGGTCGCCACCGACCCTATGCCACCCAATGTCGCCGATAATTTCGTGATATTAAAACCGCGCAGCGAATGGCCTGACTCCAGTAAAACCAAGGATGAGCTAGTAGAAGAAATGGAAGCCTCTCTGGAACAGCTACCGGGCAATAACTACGAGTTTACCCAGCCGATACAAATGCGCTTTAACGAGTTAATCTCCGGCGTCCGTGCCGATCTCGGTATTAAAGTCTTTGGCGATGACCTCGATCAATTGGTGTTAACCGCCAACGAAATACTGAAAGCGATTAATCAGGTGCCTGGAGCCGCTGATGCGCGAGTAGAACAGGTAACTGGTTTGCCAACCTTGTCGATCATCCCCAAGCGCACAGCGCTTGGTCGATACGGATTAAACGTCGTTGAGTTACAAGGCTGGGTATCTGCCGCCATTGGTGGTGAAGCGGCGGGCTTACTGTACGAAGGAGACCGGCGCTTCGAACTCATTGTTCGCTTACCCGAAACGTTGCGACGCGATATCGACCGACTGGCATTTTTACCTGTCCCCCTACCCAATGGTGACTATATTCCATTAGAAGAAGTGGCCACTTTGGATATCTCACCAGGGCCAGCACAAATCAGTCGGGAAAACGGGAAACGTCGCGTTGTGGTTACTGCGAATGTGCGAGGTCGCGATCTCGGTAGCTTCGTTACCGATGTGAAAGCGCGTATTGGCAGTGATGTCGATGTACCACCGGGCTACTGGCTGGATTACGGCGGCACCTTCGAACAGTTGGAGTCTGCAAGCCAGCGGTTGGCCATTGTTGTCCCCGTCACCCTGCTGATTATTATCGGCTTGTTGGTCATGGCCTTCGGCTCGCTCAAGGATGCATTGATCATTTTTACCGGCGTACCTTTGGCGCTAACCGGCGGTGTGCTTGCTCTTTGGTTTCGGGATATGCCGCTATCGATATCGGCAGGTGTTGGGTTCATCGCACTGTCAGGCGTCGCCGTTCTCAATGGCTTAGTCATGCTGGCCTTTATTCGCGATCTCTGGCATGAAACAGGTGATCTTCTAGCGTCAGTGGTTGATGGTGCGTTAATTCGGTTGCGCCCAGTATTAATGACTGCACTGGTAGCGAGCCTTGGTTTTATCCCCATGGCCCTTAATACCGGAACCGGCGCTGAGGTACAGCGGCCTCTGGCAACTGTTGTGATAGGAGGTATTATTTCTTCGACGTTGCTAACACTTTTTGTCTTGCCGGTACTCTATCAGTGGGTACATCGTCATAACACACAAGCTGTTAAAGCCGAATAACCAAAAAGTACGCCCTCTTCTGAGAGGGCGTGCCAATCTTTTCCTCAATCTACAACATTCTGTAGGCTACTGGGTTTCTCACCTACTGTCTTGACTCCATATTTTCTGTTATAGCGAACCGGTGCCAGCAGTAACAGGACACATAAACGGCAGATCGTGCGTTACAGATATATTGGTCAAATTGTCTAATCGTTTCGGTCAGGCTTGTTGTCCGTTCCTTACCTGGGACGACTGTTCTGAACGGACAGGTTACCCTATGGAACAGACGTGCGACCGTTCAGAACAGTCGTCTTCAAGCTGGAACAGTGCGGTGTTGAAGTTTCGGTCAGTGTTTATGACTGTCCAGCCACCACAGTGGATGGAGAAGCAATCTCAAAAACGGATTGCTAACGTCATGGGACACCACTCCCACAAAACCTGAATAGCGGCATAACCAACAGTGCCAATCCCCGGATGGGTACGACGCTGTTTCGTTTTCACGCTTTAGACAGTTTTACTTTCTTTTGCCAGGCATTCCCTCCTTATTTATCTAGACAGCTAAATGATAAGCCACTCATTGCGGTTGCATGAGTCAACTTGAAAAGCCCTTTCGAGCCGGTTTGCTATTGAGAATGCAATAGCCACATATGGAAGTTGTATTATCAATGGATTAAGCAATGAGCACCCTAATAATGCTTTCGTCATGTCAGGAATTTTAATTGAAGTCAGTTTTCATGGGGGTTATAGATTCATCGCATCCCACGTCACTGCATTTTATTTGCAGTGACGTGGGATAGCATCTTTGCATAATTATTCATTGTTTGAGTTGTAACGGAATATTCTCGCCATTCGATTAACACATTGCTCAACCCATTCGTTGTAGCTGCCTTCCGTCAAGGGCAGAAAGAGCCGACTGAAATCTACCTCTTCATCTTTCGAGAACATCCGCATGGTCATGGATGAGCCGCCTGGTGAATTAGCGACATAAGTGTTTTCCATATTATGCAAAGCAATATGCGCGAATCCTGAGTTAGCGGTGATCACATGTCTAAAGCCTTTCGCCAGGTTAACAATGGTTTGTGGCGGCGCAAAATGTCCCGAGAAGAACCCGTCATTGGCTTGTGTCGGGTTAGCCGTGAGTACCGTCAAACCATTTGCGCAAAAATAGATAGTGCACTTCCCGCTGTTCAAGCCCGTCCAATGCGCATGATCAATCAATTCATACCCATCTCGAAATTGGGTAACACCGCCTTTGCAAAGGCGCGCAAAGTAGTCATCCATCTGCTGCTCTAAAGCAATGATGTCAGCCACTCGCTCCGGCTGCGCCAGAAACGCGAGCATTAATTGAGGGTCATCCCGATAACCTCGCCTCTCGTTTATCACTTGCTCAATAAGCATTTTGAAGGCGTCTTCCGAGATCGCTTGACTCATTGTATCGATTTGTCGCAAAGCTTTGACGATTTCATTATTCAGTTCCAATTCTGTGCTGAAACTGGCTCGAAATACCCCTCCCTGATACGCTTCTACTTCGCCAATAAAGGCCTGCTGGCGTTCATCATCAACCGGTGTTTGTTGGATAAAGGCCAATATCGATTTTCCGGTTGCCTTAGCGGTTTCGAATTCAGCTTGTGTAACGGATATACCCTCGGGCGTCTCATAGCCATAGGCTGATCCCAATATGAGCAAATACACATCACATTGCTCAACCTCGTGAATACACGCTTTCTCTGACGAATACGGTCTTGCGGCAAATGCTTCGCACATGACCGGTGTATAGTCCATTAGCGTGACAGCCTGTTTAGCAGTCTCTCGAAAAACCTCCATTCCTCCGACCACAGAACTTACAAATACCTTACTCAATTAACTCCCCTCACTAAAATAAAATGCTTATTCAACTATTTTGTGGCTGTTTAGCTCGACCCTACTTCTGACCTATTTACCCACATTACTGATTAGCCATTAATGCATATAGCGTGATAACCAGCTTACCGTACTCTTATTATGCCAGCCATCACGTTTCCGCTAACTTTCATTATTGGGCTCATTTACCCTTGGTGCCAAGCGTTTTAGCGGGCTTTACCGGGTTCGCTAGACGCTCATTCCCCGATGGGGAACTGCTGCCATTTCAATCCCTAACGCTTCAGCCCTCCGGGCTGCTTAAATTCAGTAATAACCCCACGCTGATCCAACCCCGCTAGGGGCTTTGCCCCACGCGCATTGCAAGTGCAAGGCTTCGCGCTTCCTCACCCGTTCAGATTCCCCCGCTTTGCTCCTCCACTTAGCTGCGGCTTCCGGTGAGCCACCTGCAATTTGCTACCCCCACGCTTCGCCAGCGGTGCAGGAGCGCAGACGGGTGCTGCGCTCGTTAACAACAAGCGAGGAAAAATTATGAAAAAGACAATTTATGAAACCAACTATGATCGGCTGCA
>JBKAGC010000213.1:0-6314 GCA_046290215.1 Pseudomonadales bacterium
ATTTACGTCTGATTGATGACGCCGGCTTCAGCCAAACTGGCAATGTCTGCTTCGCTAAACCCTGCCTGTGCCAGGGCTGAGCGCGTATTAGCGCCCAATTCTGGTGCGGTGGCGCGAGGTTTCACTTCTGCGTTCGTAAACCGCATGGGAATGTTGACAGTTTTATACGGGCCTAATTGCTCATGCTCCATACCTGGGAACAGGTTAATTGCCTCGGCCTGACCGTCAGTGGCGACCTCATGCAAACCAAGAACTGGCCCCCAGATGATGCCAGCCTCATCGAAAATCTTGCCCCATTCATCACGACTTTTCGTCGCCAGTACCGCATCAATGGCGGGCACCAGCTCATGCATTAAACGGAACCTTGAGCGCACATCGGCTAAGCGCTCATCTTCCAGCCACTCTGGCTTGCCGATGGCTTTACAGAATACTGGCCAATAACGGGGCTCCGGCATATTAAACACCACCCATTTACCATCGCCGCAAGGGTAGCGATTTGCAGTGGGCAAAAACAATTCATCCCGGGCGCGTTGGCGAACAGGTGCAGCATCATTTGCAGTAGTGGCATAGTCTGTGGCCTGGGTCCAAACCGCCGTTTCATACAATGAGGTTTCTACAGCCTGACCCTCACCGGTTTTCTCCGCCATGCGCAATGCCGCCATTATGGAACCGAACAATGCTAACCCAGTGGTGTGATCACCCTGGGCAGGGCGTGCCATGGGCACGAGACCGTCAGCACCCTCACGCATCGAGTCGTACAGACCAGATCGGCCGAAAAATGCCGTCACGTCAAAACCTGGCCGCCACGCTTCAGGACCGCTGGTGCCATAACCCGTCAAAGTCGCATGGACTAGCTTTGGATTAATGGCGAACAAGGTATCTGGATCCAATTGGTATTTTTTCTGACGCTGGCTTAACAAATTACAAAGAAACACGTCGGCTTGTTCACAGAGCTTATGAACCACCTGGATACCTTCTGGCTTGGTGAGATCAACGCAAACGGATTCCTTACCACGATTGTCCACATCAAACTGAAAGTCATAAGCTTTCAGTGCTTCATCCTCAATTTTTGGCGCGCGGCCACTGTCTCGCATGGGGTCACCGGAGAGTGGCTCTATCTTAATGACCCGTGCGCCCATGTCGGCCATGATTGCGCCGGTGCTTGGGGCAGCCATCCAGCTATCGATGGCAATAACAGTAATATCTTCAAGTGGTGCTCGCACAAGTACTCCGAAACCGATTGGATAAAAAAGCGCTATAGTACGCGAAAAAGATTGGGAAGTAATTTGACTATCGAGATTCGCCCTTACCAACCCAGCGACATATTTCAGCTCTATCAGATTTGTTTGCAGACGGGTGCCAGCGGTGAGGACGCCACGGGCACGATTGACCCAGAATTGCTCGGCCACATATACGCGGCCCCTTATGTGTTTGCCGATCCAAGCTTGTGTTTTGTGATCACCAGGGGCGGTTGGCCCTCGGGCTACATACTCGGCACAAGTGATTCGTTAGGGTTCCAGCAGTGGACAGAAAAGCACTGGTGGCCGCAAATCAGGGCGAAATATGATCCTGGTAATGATCGCTTAACAGCGCGGGAAAGTGCTCTGGTTCGAATGATTCATCAGCCAGTGAAGGGGCAGCCTGACTATTACCATGCCTATCCAGCGCATCTACACATTGATTTGGTGAAGTCGGTGCAAAGTAGTGGTTACGGCTCGAAATTAATGCTCAGATTCCTGGATGCGCTGCGGACCCGACGCGTACCGGGTGTCCATCTTGGGGTAGGCAAGGCAAATCAACGGGCGATCGATTGGTATCCGAAGTTTGGTTTTGAGCCAATTGTTGAAACCGAAAGCGAAATCGTCTTCGGTTTACAACTCTAGCTGGCCTCTGCCGTTGGCTATTGACCTTTCGACTTCAGGTACATAAACAATTGCCGATCGTGGCGGCTGGTGGCGGAGAGTCGACCCTCCCTGATCCATGGTTTGAATTTTGGTTCGGTAACGCCTTGTACCTCATCACCCATAACCGTGACCCGTTGAATGATTCGCTCACCGTCGAAGTCGTTCAGAACAAAGTGCTGGGTGCAGCGGTTGTCCCACATTGCGATCGTGTTTTCAGTCCAACGATAGCGCACGGTAAAACGTGGATTTTTAACCCAGTTGGTTAAGTAACCAAGTAACATGTCACTTTCCGTGGCATTCATTTCAACAATCCGCCGCGTAAAGTGTTCGTTTACGTACAATACTTTCTTATCGTTGTCCGGGTGACGGCGTACGACGGGATGTATCGCCATTTGCTCTGGTCTATTGTGCGGTAGAGCATCATGGAGTGCGCTTAAGCCATCGCACAGTTGTTGCATTGGCTCAGAGAGCTCATCGTACGCCTGGCACAAGTTGGTCCACATGGTGTCGCCACCGGTGTCGGGACATTTGGCCATTTTCAAGATCGACATCAGCGCAGGCTTTTCCTGGAAAGTAATATCCGTGTGCCATTCATCAGCCACACCACCTTTAGACGCATTCAGCTGGAAGATTTCCGGAAAGCCTTCAATAGGATTCTCTAGATGTGGGTGACCCTCTAGTTCACCAAATTGGCGACCCAGATCAACATGTTCGGCTGGGCTAAGATTTTGCCCAGGAAAGAACAACACCATATGCTCGCTGAGAAGGTTTTTAATCTGCGTGATATCGGCAGCGCTTGTCTGGCTCAGATCGCAATGATTGATTTCCGCGCCAAGGGAACCGGACAAACGAGTGACTTCCCAGGATGTATTGCTCATATCAGTATTCAGTTTGTTCATTAATTTGGGCACTAATATAAACTAGGCAGCTTTTAGAACAACCCTTGCGGTGATTGCATCGCTGCCAGGAGTGGGACTTCAATATGCAAGGTTTATGGATTGACCAAGGCAGTCTCGAACTGCGTGACAATCTTCAGTTAATTCCTGAAGGAGATGAGCAGCTCGTGCGAGTGCGCATGGCAGGTATTTGCGGAACTGATCTAGAACTTTTGCGCGGTTACTACGGCTTTGCTGGAGTCCCTGGCCACGAATTTGTCGGCGAGATTGTATCGCCTGGAACCAGGCAAGGGCAGAGAGTGGTAGCAGACATCAATTTTGGTTGCGGTCATTGCGAGTTCTGCCGCCAGCAGGATGAACACCACTGTTTGCATCGCCGCACGCTAGGCATCAACCAGGCTGCTGGCGCTTTCGCCGAATATTTGCTTGCCCCGGATAAGAATTTACTCACCGTGCCAGATACAGTTCCGGATGAACATGCCGTGTTTGCAGAACCCCTCGCTGCAGCGCTTCAGATTTTAGAGCAGGTGCCCATGCTTCAACAGCATGTCCTGCTCGTGGGTGCAGGGCGCCTGGGGCGAATGATTGCCTGGGTCATTGCCAGGTTAAAACCAGAGGTAAATCTCCACGTGGCTGTGAGAAGTCCACAACGGGCTAAGCAACTACCTGACAGCGCCCGGTTACTTAAGGCCAATGAGATTGCCCCTGAGTTCGATATCGCCATCGATTGCACTGGTAATGCTGACGCTCTGGATGAACGGCAAAAGCAAAAGGTACGCTGGTCGTAAAAAGTACCTATGCAGATCAGTTGCAACTAGATATGAGCCGGGTAGTGGTTGACGAAATAAGAATCGTTGGCTCCCGTTGTGGCCCAATGGCCGCGGCGCTGCAGTTTCTAAAGAACTATCCGGAAGTGTTCAGGTCCATGCGGCGCCAACTGTTCCCATTGCAAGATTTCAATGAGGCATTTAACGCCGCGCAAAACCCTTCGATAGACAAGGTGCTATTTCAGTTTCAGTTTTGAAAATCGTCTAACAATTGCACCGCCAGGGGTAGTCCGCCACCAGCAGCGTCAGTGATATGCAGAGTATAGGTGCTCCGCGCATTTAGCGTCACGGGGACTGGGCCCACCAGGACGTTTGCAGTGCCAGCCTCGGTCACATACAAGTCATACTCTTGCGGTAGCAAAGTAATTGCGCCGGCCTGTAGGTCAGGCAAACGATTACCTTCAGGAGCACCCGTGACGCCTTCACCGCGATTTTGAAAGTACAGATCAATGTTAGTTACTGCAGGTGCTAGTTTGGTGACATTGACCGTGGCGAGATTCGCAATCGGTCTACGAAACTCACCGTAGAGATTGGTGGCGACGACATCTGCATCCGCTGTTGAGACGATTTGTAATGTGTAGAAGAAACCGCCAAAGAAAGTACGCTCGGTACTGGATAATTCAGTGTTTGGGTCTCCTGCAGGGGTTACCCGAACCACTGCGTCACCGACATTGGTGGCGCTAAAATCAGAAACCTCGTTGAAGGCCACGGTTTCCACCAGAACATCATCCACATAAACGTCTAGCGGCCCCTGGACGGCGGCATGATTAGCTACTCGCAGTGTTGAGTCTAATTCTGCATTCAAAAACAAAGCTGTACCTGATGGATCGTTGACGCTAATCAGCTGCACGGTGTCGTTACCCGGGCCAAAGTTATCGATCAAAACGAAGGTACGGTTTCCCGCTGCAGATAGAATAAACGTGCCAGAAGTCCATAACACTGCACCGCTGCTGGTATCGGTAATTTCTAGCTGAACATCAGCGCCTGCCGTGGTTGTGGTAAATGCGGTGGGCTGACCATTGGTAAATGCGATGCTTTGATTGGTGCCATTGGGATTAATCAGGTTTGCAGTGGCGCTGGCAATACTGCTGGTGGCATTAATAAACCGAATCCGGGTGTCCGTGGTATCCGCAGCAAAATCGAAAGGTGGATCGGAGATTTCTGTGACCACGGGATTATCAAAAGGCCCGGACAACAAAATGGTACGGGAGAAGTCGATATCAAGGGTGATCTCGCGTTCATCTACTGTCTGGTCGATGTTGTTTGCAAGGCTGTTAAATGAAACTCGGAAGTTCAGGGGTATTTGCGGTAAAACGTTGGTGACGGGGGTCGCTTCACCAAAGCTAATATTGCCGCCGGATATATTGTTGGTAACCACGGATAAAGTGGGGGAATCAGGGATCGCGTTAATCACGGTCAGTCGACCCGATGGAATTGGCGAACTGGTAAATCCTTCATCATCGCCGCAGGACGTCAATAATAAACAGGCTACGATGAGCGCAGTACAAAAACGAATCATAAATCTTATGGGTTCCGGAAAAATCTGGGGGTTAGATTGCAGGGCGCAACAATAATTCAATTCTGTTTGCGATACCAGTTAGGAACGCTCCAGGGCGGTTTAAAGCACGCCCCGAAATGCTACCAGGGCAGCCGCGACACTAACGTTCAGCGATTCCACGCCTGGTCGCATGGGTATTTTGACCTGTTCATCGCACAGGGCTAGCAGCTCATGGGATAAACCGTGGGTTTCATTCCCAAGTAAATAAATTGCCGGCTCAGTCGTGGGAATGTCTTTGAGTGAACGAGCGCCACCTCCTGTCATACCGTAGATTTTGTAACCAAGGGCGCCAAGTTGAGGGGCCGCCTTAGGCAAACTATCGCAATAAAACACCGGTGTTTTGAACAACGTTCCAGCGCTTGCTTTGATTACCAGGGCATCTAGTGGTGCAGAACCTTGCCTGGGCAGAATTAATCCCGCCGCGGGGGAGGCACCAATAGAGCGAATCGCCATGCCGATGTTCTGGGGGTTGGTGACATTCTCGAGGGCGATGACACAAGGATGCTCATCAGGGTTTAGGACAGAAACGTTTTGGTAGTTGGGGGCGGCAATATCTAGTACCACTCCCTGATCCTGGCGACGATTTTTTGAAATGCGCGATAAGGCTTCCCGGCTGTGAGTCACGATTTCAATTCCCCGTGATTGCGCCAGGTCCAACATCACCTGTATAGGCTTCGAGTGCTTGTTACTGTCTGCCAGGTGTAGCCGGTAAGGCTGAATGGATGGGTCTTCAAGGGCGTCTAGTACCGGTTTACGGCCATAAATGGTCAACAGGCCGGCAAAGAAATCGCGCTTTTGTTTGTATTGTTCAGAGTCCGTCATGATGACTGAAGAGGCTTTTACCGTGAAACAGGCTCGGAAGATCGCATATTTTGCGGGGCTTGGCGATGTTAGCGCTATTATTCAGCCTATCGAGATTTCTAATGTCTGCGTATGCATCACTTGCTCTTATTGATCTGCATCATCGGTTTCCCATGCCTGAGCTGTGCTGAAGAACCTCCTGCAACGGGTTATGAAAACATCTCTGGTCCGGGTGCTGTTGTGGCGCGCCTGGATCTTCTCTATGAACATCTTGGCGGTCGTCAGAGCTGGGCCACAGCAAAATCCTTGTACATGATTCAAAGAACCC
>JBKAGC010000214.1:0-6307 GCA_046290215.1 Pseudomonadales bacterium
GGGACTGCCCCTCAGTTTTGGTCATCATAACAGTGAAACCAGCAGCTACTTTAGCTTTTTATGTGGCAAGCAAGATGTACCGTGTCAGAAGTTTGTGGTGCGAACAGATATGGCCTGCGGTTCCACCATTGGCCCCATCACCGCCAAAGAAATTGGCGTGCGTACTCTAGATGTGGGCGTGCCCACTTTCGGCATGCACTCTATTCGCGAGTTGGCCGGTAAAGACGATGCCCATCATCTTTACCGGGCCTTAGTTGGCTTCTATGGCGATGCGGAATTATTCCCCCGGTAATTTGCCAATGTAAGCCGCTTTTGGCCGGATGATGCGGTTATCCTGGCGTGACTCAATAAAGTGCGCCAGCCAACCCACCGCGCGCGAGATGGCAAAGGTTGCAGTAAAGTATTCAGCAGGAATGCCTAATGCCTCGTAGACCGGGCCTTTGTAGAACTCGAGATTAGCCCAGACTTCCTTGCCCTTCTCTTGCATCTTCTTATTGAAGGCAACTTCTAACGCTTCCAGAGTGGCGTAAGTATTTTCGTGTTCTGTGCCAGCACAGAGTGATTTTGCTAGAGGCTTTAAGATCTTCGCCCGCGGGTCTACCAGGCGATACTCGCGATGCCCCATACCCATTAACTTGCCTTTGCGCGCCAGCAGTTGTTCTACAAACTCTGCTGCTTTGTCAGGCGTACCTACCGATTTAGCATCCCGCAGCGCCGCTTCATCTGCGCCGCCATGTAATGTGCCAAACAGCGCACCCACACCCGCCGACATCACCGAGTCTACTGGCGCCAGCGTACTTGCCGCCACGAGGGCAGTAAACGTACCGGCGTTGTAACTGTGTTCTAACTGCAAGATCTGCACAGTGCGGAACACGTTGAGTGCCTCTTCATTCGGCACCTCTCCAGTAAACATGCGCAAGTAGTTGGCCAGGTAATCCTCGTCGCTATGGTATTCGGGGTCGGGTTTGCCTAACTGCTGGGCATGGTAAGTGGCAATCAGCGTTGGCATTTTGGCCAGGATGGCAGCACCCCGCGCGATCGCCTCTTCTGATGTTTTCTCGGTAAGAGCGCTTTCACTCGCTCTCGAATCCAATAATGGCAACATCGCCTGAAGCATACGCATGGGATGATGCCCTGTGCCGATGGCAGCTAAACAGGCGCGCTCACGAGTGCTTAACGCGCCTTGCTTGAGTATGGCCGCCACCTCAGAATCAAGCTTACGTTTGCCGGTTAACACCAGAGCCAACACATCCAGATACGGCCACTGGATCAGTTCATTAATATCTACGCCGCGATAACTCAGGCGACCAATATCACCCTCTACATGACTGATCGACGTTTCACCGGCGATCACTCCTTCTAGACCTTTTGCGTAAATGGCTTCTGCGCCCATACTTCACCTCATTTCATTTGTTGGAAACTGCAAACAGTATTGGCAAGAGATTTACGCAAAGCTAATTAAACGTTTTTATCGAGCCATTAGCTACAGCGATATCAGCCCTGCTTAAGCGCCCATTAGTAATTGTGATCAGGCAAATCTAGACTCAATCTACATTTCCTGTATCTTTGAACCATGCCGATTCATATCGAAATACAAGAGATTCGCACGTTCAAAGCTGTGTATGAGGCGCAAGGTTTTGCCCGTGCTGCCGAGAAGCTATTTGTCACGCAATCGGCCGTGAGCCAGACCATCTCGAATCTTGAGAAGAAGCTTGATTGCCTACTGATCGAGCGTAACCCGATTAAGCTCACCCAGGCGGGCATCCGGTTTCTCAACTACGCCGAGCTGGTTCTGGGTGAAGAAGATGCGGTTTTAAACGATCTGAGTAACATCAAGCAAGGCATCCTCGGCACACTACTTCTCGCTATGAGCGGCACCGTGAATCATCTATATGGCGCGGAGCTTCTCAAGCAATATTGCCAGGCCAGCCCGCTGACACGACTCAAAGTCAGCATTATGCCAAGCCGACAAATCATCACGGCGGTGGCATCGGAACTCGTAGAGGTGGGCTTTGGTCCGTTCCAACAAAACATGCCGGATTACTTCACCACGGTGCCTCTGTTTGATGATGAGCGCGTGCTAATGATCAGCCGCGATCATCCTCTGCTCAATGCCGAGCCAGAGACCATTTTAAAGCAGGTGCCGCTCTTGGTATCTCACCTGGACGATCAAGATTTACGGCCCACCATGGATCGGCTGAGAGATGCCTTTGGCACCATCTCGGAGATTAACGACAGTGAACTGAGACTTTCGTTAGTAGCTGATGGCATCGGCATGAGCTACATCGACCAGCGAATGCTCGCCGCCGATGAGCGCTCTGATCAGGTGGTGCCATTAACCCAGCAACTAGACTTTGCGCGCATACCGCTGACGTTTGGTTTGTATTATCGAACCGGCCGACAGCTTTCTAGTGGCGCGGAGCAGTTTATTGAGGCTTGTGGGCAGTTTGGGTTTTGATAACTTAGAGTCGTCGCTCTAAACACCCTTCAATTCAATAGAGTTACCTTCGGGGTCTTTCAGGTACAAAGACGGCCCTACACCTGCTGCACCGTTTCTCTCACCGACTTCACCAAACTCAACGCCATGGCTGCGCAGGTGAGCCTGAATTTCATGCGTATCCCAGGGTTGCACTTGCAGACAGACGTGATCCATTGTTGGCGCATTGTGATCGGGCTCAAGCCCTGCTCGCCTGCCAAATTCGCTGTTGGCGTCAACCAGATCGATAAGAGAACTGCCTGCTCGAAGTTGAGCTAGTCGGAAGTCGCCAGGCCCCCGCTCTAGCTCACAACCGAGCACTGTTTCGTACCAGCTAATCATCTTCTCCAAGTTCATCACACGAAGCACAACGTGATCAATCTGTTTGATGTTAAATGGGATAGTAGTACTCATTTTCTCTCCTATGCTATTCAGCAGCGACTGCGATCGCATCAATTTCGAAAGTTAATGATGGAAGAGCAAGCTCTGGTACGGGTATCAATGTGCTTGCCGGTGGTTTGGAACCGAAAAAGCTACGGCGCTTTTCCACCAGGTATGCAAGCTTGTCTTCGTCCATGCCCTTTACGAGCAATGTGATCTTAACGACATGCTCTGCGCTGCTATTTGAAGCTTTCAATACCGCGGCTAAGTTTTCGAATGCGCGATCCACTTGAGAGCGGAAATCATTAGGTCCCGAATTCGAGGTGCCGATTTGACCGGCAACGTAGACTGTTCGCGCACCTGGTTGCACTACTGCAGCCTGGGAGTATCCAAACTGAGTTGTATCGTTTAGGTGCGCAGGGTTAACGACAGATTTTCCGTCATCAGCCTGCGATGTGTTTGCTAACAGGACTGTGGCAAAAAATAGAGGTATTAAGTGAAACCGAAGGTACATTGTAAATCTCCCATTGATATCTGCATCTATTGCATGTGAGAAGAGACGTTACTGGATTAACATTCTTGAATAAGCTCCCTTATTGGAAAATCATTGTTCACAATAATTGCTAAATCCACGTGAGCATGAACACCTTGATGTTGGCTACTCAGAGTGGTTACTCTGAGTGGGTTATTTGCTTACCACCTGAATCAAGGACGCAGCCTATGAAACTGCTTCTCAGCATATTCTTTTGCTTGTTTAGCGCACTGGCTCATGCAGACAACTCTAAAACCATTGTGTTTGTCCACGGCGCATGGAGTGGCGGCTGGGACTGGAAGGATATGCAGGGCGGCTTGCAAGAAAAAGGCTATAGCGTTTACCGGCCGACACTGACTGGCCTTGGCGAAAGATCTCACCTTAGCGGGCCAGATGTTAATTTAAGTACACATATCGCGGACATTGTGAACGTCCTACGCTACGAAGAGCTGAACAATGTCGTGCTGGTTGGGCACAGCTATGGGGGAATGGTGATCACCGGGGTTGCCAACCAAGAGCCAGACAGAATTCACCACCTGGTCTACCTTGATGCAGCGTTGCCTAACGACGGCGAGTCTGTGTTCTCAATGATGGGAATTGCGAGATCCACCATGCTAAAGGGATTGGCGATGCTAAGCGGTGAGTCATGGGCGCTTTCACCCCAATGGGAAAATCCCGGCAGGCACGAGCCGCACCCTCTCGCAACGTACGAGGAGCCCATTTCAATCGATGACGAAGTAATGGCAAAGCTCTCTGGGACCTATGTCCTTACCATCGACCCTGGAGAAACAGAAGATAACTTTACCCCGATGGCGAAACGCGCAGAAGAAAGAGGTTGGCGAGTACTTGAGTGGCGCACCGGACACGTCCCCCATCGAAGTATGAGAGATGAAACTATTAAGCTGATCATTGAGGCTAGCCAATAGTCGGTGTTTTAAACTACTCGGAGTCATTACTCTGAGTAACTCTTTAAACAACCTCGATGTGAGGGAACAGCGATTCTAGGGACCAGCGCAACCAATGCGTGACTGCAACAAATCCGATAGATTACAGACTTTTTTAGTAAGAATTGATTATGAAACAGCATGAGGTAAAACAGAGTATTCCGTTATTAGCAGTTGATGGCACTCTCACTGAACCAGGTTGGGCAAGGCAACCCTATTGGCATTATGAGCGGAAGCAAATCAAGGCTCCCTGGTATCGTCGAAAGGAATGGGATTATTACTATGTTATCTGTGACAAAACCAACGTTGCGGTGGCTATCACCATCAGTGACCTCGGTTATGCGGGGCTTTCTGCTATCTGTTGGATAGATTTGAATAGTGGCAAAACTTATCAAGTAGATGGATTGAAGCCTTTGACGAGAGCAAAGATCGGGCTTGCAGAGGATACGGGTGACGCCGAGGTCGATTTGCAATTGCCAAACTTGACTATCCATTATCAAGTTTCTGGTCAGGAGCGGCGACTGAAGTTTGCATCTAGCAAGTTGCAGGTTGAGGGTGAGGTTGGCATCGAAGGTGAGCTGACATTTACGCAAACACCTGGTTCAGATTCCATGAACATTGCGACCAGTTGGCAGGAGAAACCTACTGCTTTCTATTACAACCACAAGATCAATAATCTGGAAGTGGCCGGAATAGTTAGGGTCGGTACTCGTGAAGTGGTGTTTCAGAGAGGTTCATGCTGGGGAGGACTTGATTGGGGGCGAGGTCATTGGACTTATGAAAATCGTTGGTACTGGTCGTCGGCGAACGCAACGCTTGATGGTAAACCCTTTGGATTCAACCTCGGTTATGGCTTTACCGATAGAAGCGTTGCGTCAGAAAATATGTTTTTTTATGACGGGAGGGCACACAAACTAGAAGATGTTCTGTTCCACTTTGATACTGGCGACTATATGAAACCGTGGCAGATCACCAGCAGTAACGGCCGTTTCGAGGCGACATTTCAGCCTATTGTAGATCGAGCCAGTCAAACAGATTTACTTATTATCAAGAGTGAGCAACATCAGGTGTTTGGATACTTTACCGGCAAAGCAATTCTGGATGATGGCAGTGTGCTCGATTTTGAAAAGGTTAAGGGCTTTGCTGAAGACGTTTACAACAAGTTCTAACTGATACGAGCTGAATTCTCTAGACACTTTAAGTCCTCTCCAGGAATCGCCGCTCAGAGACTGTTGGCGCAATTTGATTTCCAGATTACTCAGAGTTATTACTCTGAGTAACTCTCTTAAGTACAGAGGTTATATCAAATACTGCTCCCTTCTGCTCTGGTTCACTGTAACCATTGATTAGTTTTTGAGCAGCACAAAGATGTCGTTAGTCAATTTTTAACCAGATTGCGCACGTCGCTTAGAATTTGATCAGAATTGGACCTGGCACTTGGTCCTGACCCAAGAATACCAAAAAAGTTCCTAGTTGATTAAGCAGCAAATCACGCTTAGGATTTTCTTAAAAAAAAGAGGCGGCAGAAACCATGCAGAAGTTCATGTTACTTGTGCTCACCCTATTGAGTGCTGTTATTGCCAGCGCGGATTTTGATCAAGCTGACAGACTCTACGCTGAGAAAAAATACGCCGAAGCCTTTCCTATCTATTTACGTATGGCTGAAATTGGCCACGTTTATGCTCGCTTTAATGTTGGCGTCATGTATTACAACGGTCAGCATGCAGAGCAAGACTATGCACAAGGTTATGCGTGGATGAAACTTGCTGAGGGGCACCATGATCAAATAGATCAACAAGTGGCAAAGGTGTATGAGAGCTTCACCGACCTCGAAAAACAGGAGGCTGATCTGGCGTTCGGACGGCTTCAAGATCAGTTTGGAGAAGCCGCACTTGCCGCGAATCTTTATCCATCTCCGCGAGCGGATGAAGACTGCCCGCCCCTTGCCAAGCCCATTTTTAGTAAGCAGCCCAA
>JBKAGC010000215.1:0-6296 GCA_046290215.1 Pseudomonadales bacterium
GTCTTTGTCGACGACAATGAGATCGCGTTAAACCGTTACTGCTTTACAAACTCGACTTTGATCGTGCCTGGGCCACTGTTGGTAGCGCCCTGGATGTAGCTCGCTTGGAAGTAGAAGACCTGGATCGCTCGGCACAAACCTATTTTGTTTATTACAGCGAAGTAGACGAACGTGAACCGGGTTTCCTGGGGCGCTTTTTCTCCGATGACGAGGAGCAGGAACGACTTGGCAGTCGCTATCAGGTACGTCTTGATGATCGTCCTGACGCGGTCCAGGTGTCTATCTTGAATAGCGACTCGACCCCGGCCGATGCGCTAATTGCCGAGCGTTTGCTCAAGATCATCAAAGAGTCCTCTACTTAAGGCGCGCCACTACCATGCGAATTGCCTCACTTGGTAGCGGCAGCAAGGGCAATGGAACCCTGGTCGACAGTGGTGAAACCTGCGTGCTCATCGACCTTGGCTTCACCCTGAAAGAAACTGAGAAACGACTCGAACGCCTGAATATATCCCCCCTTGATATTGATGCGGTCCTGGTGACCCATGAACATACCGATCATATTCATGGTGTTGGTCCGTTCGCCCGAAAATATAAACGGCCCGTTTATCTAACACCGGGAACCCAACGTAGTACCAAATTAGGCAATGTCAGTGCAGCCAGGCCCATCAATTGTCACAAGCCGTTTCGTGTTGGCAATCTTGGTGTCGAGCCTGTGCCAGTGCCCCATGATGCCCGGGAACCATGCCAGTACATTTTGTCGGCCAATGGCTACAAGGTAGGTGTGCTAACTGATCTAGGGCATATCACGCGTTTTGTGATCGAGCAGTATCGAAGCTGTCATGCCTTGCTTCTGGAATGTAATCATGATGTGCAAATGCTTAATGATGGTCCGTATCCTTATGCCTTAAAACAGCGAGTTGGCGGTCCCCACGGACATTTAAACAACCAGCAGGCAGCCAGTTTGCTGGCGGAGATAGAACTGGCGCAGCTACGCCACCTGGTGATTTCTCATATCAGCGAGCAGAATAACTCGCCGCACCTGGCCAGCGAGGCGATTCGCGAAGTATTAACTGACTGGCAGGGGAATCTGAAAATCGCCAATCAGAACGAAGGCTTTGATTGGATCGAAATTTAGCTTGCGCCCTGGTTGTTCATACAGTACTGTATGCATTTCCAGTATCTGTTGCGGCGAGTTAGCTCATGAAAGTCATCCATATTCGATCTACTGACGTTTGGCTGTTAAGCAAAGGTAACAAAGTTTTGTATCGTGGCCCCCAGAGTCCGTGGCAGTCACCTAGTGTGGTCGCCGCAGCGCTCAAGCGTGAAGGCAAGCTGTTTCAGTTAGTTTCCTAATAGTATTTCGTCTTGCGCACCTATTTTGCCTCTAGACTGCGCCTCAATTTGGCCTTGCAGATATCTAAGTCTAGAAGCCTATAGACCTCCTCAGTGCGCACCGGGTCTGCCCCGGCTGCAGAGCGATTGTGCTCTATTCGCGGCAGCGCCAAAAGGATTTCCGAACCCTGCTCGCGCAAATATGTAGAGGTGAAAATCCCCGGCCAAAACGGTAGGCTACGCCTTTTTTTACTAAGCCAATTCAAGTCATGAGTGAGTCCCTTACCCCAGGTGGTGCCGCAACCCACATCGTTGATGTCACTGTTCAGAACTTCCAGGAACTGATCGAAAAGTCCCGTGAAACACCGGTATTGCTGGAGTTTTATGCCGAGGGAGCGGAGCAAAGTCAGTCTACTGCCGTCATGTTAAACAAGCTGGTGAATGAATATCAGGGCAAATTCTTGTTGGGTAGAATCGATGTTCAACAGAACCCGCAAATCGCCCAGCAGTTAGGTATTCGGGGCTTACCCACGGTCAAAGTGATTTATCAGGGGCAGATGGTGCAGGACCTTGAAGGTCCGCAGGAAGAGAGTTCAGTCAGGGAAATTCTTGATCAAATCACCATGAGCCCGGTCGAGCGAATCAAAAGCCAGATTGATCTATTGCTCGCCGAAGGGCGTCGCTCCGAAGCTATCGGCTTGTTACAGCAGTTGATTCAAGAAGAACCTGGGAATGGGGCCATCCAGGTTGAGCTTGCGGATTTACTGATCATGGATGGTCGCGCCGCTGAGGCCCGACAAATTCTGGCAGCGTTACCGGCAGATACAGATGGCATCAGCAAGCCAGTAAACCGGCTTGAGTTTATTGATCTTGGCGAAGAATTTGCCGATGTGGCAACGCTCACCGCTGAGGTGGAAGCTCATCCCGATGATCTCAACAAGCGCTACCAACTTGCTGTGGTGCTGGTGGTGGATGATCAGGTTGAAGCGGCCCTCGAGCAGCTTTTGTTGATGCTGCAAAAGGACAAAGAGTTTTCCGATGAACTGGCCCGCAAGACCATGATTCGCGTGTTTGATCTGCTGGGTAAAGGCGACCCTGTTGCCACGGCATACCGCCGGAAAATGTTTGCGTTTCTCCACTAGGTAGCCAGGTTCGATCGAATCGGCCAAATGTGACTCTGTGTAGATCCGCGCCCGGCGTGTAGACTGCAGGGGTCAGTTTTTGAATTAGAGGTCTGCAACTAGATTCCATGTTGCCACTAGTAGGGTAGTGGTTGCAGACAGAATGACCGGGGAGGGCGTGTGGACGGTTTAATGCAAGGTCTTTTGTTTTTGTTCGCGGGTCTTTTGCTTGGCGGCACAGGGGCTGCTGTGATCAGCTTCTATCTCCACGGGCGTCCTTTGCGTGAAAAACTCCAGATAGCAGAAGACCAGCTTGCCGCGATGGCGCAGGACAAAGAAGCTTTGCAAAGTCGTCAGCGGGAGTTGGAACTGCAAGCCCACGGCCATGGACAACAAGCAGAATCCCTCGCCAGGCAGTTGTCTGAATTACGGGATCAGCATGCCAGTTTGAATCATGATGCGGTGCTTTACCGTGAGCAACTTGCCGCCAGCAAAATGCAACTAGCCGAGCAACAAAAGCAAACCGAAGAAAAGCTAGCCTTGTTGCAGGAAGCCAAGGCGGAACTCAATCACGAGTTTAAAAACATGGCCAATGAAATTTTCGAGGACAAGCAAAAGCGCTTTCAGGAGCAGAGCAAAACCCAGTTGGACGGCTTGCTAAAACCCCTTGGTGATAAGATTCAGGCGTTTGAAAAGCGCGTGGAAGCCAGTTACTCCGAAGAAGCAAAAGAGCGCTTCTCGCTTATCAAAGAGGTGAAAAATCTTCAGGACCTCAATGCCCGCATTAGCCAGGACGCCATTAACCTTACTAACGCCCTAAAAGGTGAAAGTAAAACCCAGGGTACCTGGGGTGAGGTGATTCTCGAGCGAGTATTGGAAAAGTCAGGGCTCACCAGAGGACGTGAATACGAGGTGCAGGTTGCCGCCCAGAGCGAAGAAGGTAAGCGTTTACAGCCGGATGTGGTCGTACACTTGCCAGAGGAAAAGGACCTGGTGATTGATGCCAAGGTCTCGCTAACGGCCTATGAACGCTACTGTTCCGCTGACGATCCAGAAACACAAAAGCTTGAACTAGCCGCGCACGTGCAATCCTTGCGACAACATATCAAACAACTGAGTGGTAAGGATTATCAAAATCTAGCGGTCATCCGTACCCTGGACTTTGTCTTACTGTTCGTTCCCGTCGAAGCAGCATTTTCTGTTGCGGTTCATGAAGATCCTGAACTGTTTTCGTCGGCGTTTGATAAAAATATTGTGCTGGTTGCGCCATCCACGCTGCTTGCCACCTTACGCACAATCCAAAATATCTGGCGTTATGAGCAGCAAAATAAAAATGCCCAGGAAATCGCCCAGCGTGCCGGTGCCTTGTACGACAAGTTCGTCAATTTTGTCGGTGACCTGGAGGATATCGGGAGTCGTATCGGCTCTGTGCAAACGGCCTACGATAAAGCGCACAATAAACTTGTATCAGGTCGCGGTAGCCTTGTATCCCGGGCTGAGAATATGCGCGAGTTGGGAGCCAAAGTGAGTAAGTCGTTGCCGCAAAATCTGCTGGAGTTACCCCAGAATTCCGCGGTGAAAAGCGTAGACTAAATTTTTAAAATTTCAAAAAGATTTTTACAAAACTGCCGCCAGGTCTGGTCAATTCGGTTGGCAGACACTTACGTTAAACACGACTTGTTCACAATCAATCTCACAGGTGTCTCTGTTTATAATCTTTATATATATGCCTAGAAGGCTTTACATTGCCTCTAAGTGGTTGAATTTATTAAGGTAAAATTTTAGTCCTAGGAATAAGTGGGAAAAGCTCTTTACATGGAATGTTTAGATTGATACCCCGCGCCATTTATCCACTTAGTTATCCACAGGATTTGTGGACATCTCATGCCTGTTAAGAATGTCAAGATTACTGCACAGGTCGAAACGTTCTAAATGGTCATGAGCTGACGAACGGTAGGTAACTGGTTTATTCTCAAGATCGCTGCATAGGGTCTCTGGCTCTGCGCTGATTAGCCAAAAGCATCCGGGCAAATTATTTGAATTTGAACCGGACGGTAGGCTGAAAATTGGAGAGAAAGCCATGATCGATGCACAAACACTGCTCAAACAGTACCAGGACGAAGGGATTCAGAGGGTTAAGCTAGGGGTCACCGACATTGATGGGGTGATTCGCGGCAAATACATTAGCCTGGATAAATTTGCCGCCATCGCGGCGGATACCTCCGGCTTTTGCGATTGTGTGCTCGGTTGGGATGTTGCTGATGAGCTTTATGACAATGCCAGTTTTACTGGTTGGCACACGGCATTTCCCGATGCCCTGTATAAATTGGACCTAAGCAGCGAAAGACGCCTCGAAGACGAGGGCCGAATTCCTTATTTCGTTGGTCAGTTTGTGGCTAGTGACCGCCAGAGCCTGCATCCCATTTGCCCGCGGAGCTTACTGCAGCGAATTTTGGCCCAGGCTGCTGAGCTTGGTTTTGCTGCCAAAATGTCGTTCGAATATGAATTTTTTATTTTTAATGAAACGCCGCAATCAGCGCGGGACAAGCACTACCGAGATTTAGTGCCGCTGTCGCCAGGGATGTTTGGCTATTCGGTGTTGCGCACCCAGACCCATGGTGATCTGTTTAACGAGTTTATGGACTTCTGCTTGCAACATGATTTCCCCCTTGAAGGCTTACACTGTGAAACTGGCCCTGGGGTCTGGGAAGCGGCCATTGCGGTGGATGATGCAGCCCGGGCAGCGGATAAAGCTGCATTGTTTAAGACCTTTAGCAAAGGCTTTTTCCAACGCCGGGACAAACTGGCGACCTTTATGGCGAAGTGGTCCATGGATTATCCGGGCCAGAGTGGTCACCTCCACCAATCTCTGGTGGATCTGGACACGGGCCGTGGTGTGTTTGCCGATGGCAACGCCGAGTATGGTATGAGTCAAATACAACGGCAGTATGTGGCGGGGATGCAAAAGTACCTGCGGCCATTCCTGGCCATGACTTCACCTACCATAAATAGTTATACGCGGTTGGTGAAAGGGTTTTGGGCACCCACGGCAGCAACCTGGGGTGTGGACAATAGAACCACAGCCCTGCGGGTCATTCCAGGCGGTGAAAAATCTCAACGGGTTGAATTTCGTGTTGGCTCCGCTGATGCCAACCCGTATCTGGTGGCCGCAGCGACCCTGGGTGCTGGGTTGCTCGGCATCAAAGAACAACTGGAGTTGGCAGATCCTGTGCAGGGCAATGCCTATGAGATTCAGGATGAGTTACCGGAAACCCTGCAACTGCCCGGTAATCTAAAAGATGCCAATCGTGAGTTTGTCGCCAGCGGTGCAGCGCGAACTCTGTTTGGTGATGAGTTTGTGGATCACTTTGCCGCCAGTCGGGATTGGGAAGTCCGCGAGCATGAACGTCATGTGAGTGATTGGCAGTTACAACGTTACTTCGAGATTATTTAATGAAGATAGGGATTTTAAAGGCGGATTCTGTGCTAGAGCAGTTCCAGCCTGAGCATGGCGATTATCCAGATATGTTTGTTCGGCGTTTAGGTGATAACGCGCCAGAGTCTGTGGAGTTTGCGACCTATGACGTAGAGCATGGCGTCTACCCGAACCACATGGACGATTGTGACGGTTATGTCATCACAGGCAGCAAGAAGAGCGTTTACGATGATGAGGATTGGATTCGAGCCCTTGAAGCTTACGTGGTTGAGTTGCATGAACACCTTAAGCCGCTCATCGGTATTTGTTTTGGCCATCAATTGGTTGCCCAGGCGCTGGGGGGTAAAACCGAAGCTGCAGCCGTGGGCTGGGGCGTCGGGGTCCATGAAAGCACTATCCACTCATGA
>JBKAGC010000216.1:0-6276 GCA_046290215.1 Pseudomonadales bacterium
TCGGAAGCCTCACGCTTTACCGCATCGGCGAGCAGCGCATCGACTAATCGGACAATAGGCTGGCTGTATTCATCGGAGTTGCCATCAAAACTATCGTAGTCGATAACCCCGGTTTCGACTTCTTTGAGAATGCCGTCCACAGACATCTCGTAGCCATAGAACTGGTCCAGCGCTTTACTAATATCAGAGGTTGTCGCCAGCACCGGCACCAGTGTGACGTCCGGCGGAACATTAGCATTGATGCGGTCCAGGACCATGACATCGTAAATGTCCGTCATGGCCAGCATGAGGCTTTTACTCGAAGCATTGTAGTTCACTGGAACTACCTTATGGCGCACAGCAAGTTGTTTCGGGATCAGAGCGACAGCTTCTGCATCGGGGACCAGGCTGCTTAAATCGATACTGCCCCGGCCCAGGGTTTCACCGAGCACCTCGCGCATTTCAGCTTCAGAAATAAATCCCAGATCAATCAGTGCTTGACCGATCATCTTGCCGGTTTTCTTTTGCTCAATCAGGGCAATGGCAACCTGGTCCTGGGTGATAAGGCCCATATCGACCAGGCGATCACCTAGTCGGACTTTTGGTTGTTTGTTAGCGCTGCTCATTGGCTTAACTCCAGAATGCGACGGTCTGCAGCAGCAAGGTCAAAATGGGTTTTCCGATTGCTGCCAAGTTGCAGGGCACGCTCGTAATACACTCGTGCCAGGCTTGGCTGGCGAAGATGGTCGAGCGAGACAGCTAGATTGAAAGCGTAGTCTGGGTTTGCATTATCGAGACTATAGGCCTCATAAAAGGCACTTTGCGCGCTACGCCACTGGTTTGCTGAGGCGAGGCTAACGCCTTTAACAAAGTGCAGTTGTGCTGATTGTGGATTATCCATCAGTAAGCTGTTCACCTCAGCCTGAATGCTGGCGCGACTTGAAGCTGAGCTAGCAAGGCCTAACAGTCCGGCTCTGGCGTAAGTATCGTTTGGCGCAGCAGCAAGTCTCTGCTGATAGTGCTTCATAGCTTGATCAAAATTACCGAGGGAGGTCGCAGTGGCGGCTGCTCCCAACAAAGCATCTCGTTGTTGGGGTTTTTGTTGCAAGACCTGTTGATATAGGCGGTCAGCTTTCTCGATTTGGTTCGCTTGCAAGGCATCAAATGCTTCCCGAATCAATTCACTGGTTTCGGTGGGTTGACCTTTATGATGCACAATCACGCGTTCGGCGAGGTTCTCGGTTTGTGCCTCACCATTCGCGGACAATATCAACGGCTGCAAGTAGGCAGTAACAGAAGGTGGTGGATCAACTCGTGCGGCAACCTGAATCGTGCCGCTACTTCCTGTGGTATTGGCTATGGTTGGGCCATTGGTCGCTGGTGTGCTGTTGGTGGCGTCAATGGCAACCGGGTTGGCCTCGCCGGTGAGGGACAGGGGAGCTGTGTCAGCAATGACTTCCATGATCTCCGCCTCAGCAGAGGCACCAGCATCGCCACTCAGTGGCTCATTAGATTCAGCATTAAGTTGTTCTGCCTCCAGGCTGGTGTCAGGGGTCATTTGAATTAGCTCAGCCACGTCCGATGTGTCGTCTATGGATTCAACGATGGGAGCTGCAACTTGTAGTTCCGTTTTGCCAGTATTCGCGATAAGAAAAACGTAATACGCGGAAAGGCCGCCGATTGCTGTAAACACAAGTAGTGAGTAGAGAAACGCAGAACGGCGTTTGGCCTTTTTGCGTATCTCCTGGCCGCTACTGATGAGTTGATCGAGAGCCTGGCGGTTTTGTGTGGTCTGGCGTCGGCGTTCTTGAGCTGCAATATCCGCTGCACGCTTTTTCTCGGCCTCTTCCTGGCGAACCCGTTCTTCCTCTGCAGCTTTAACTACTCTTTGGCGCTCTTCCTCACGGGCTTGTTCCTCTTCGATTCGACGTTGAGCAAGAATTTGCTCCTGCTCGAGCTGTTGCTTTGCCGCGGCGATCTCCGCCTCGTCGATAATATCTTCAGTGCGCGTGCCCGTGGTTGCGGCAATCTCTGCATTCTCGTTATGTGATTCCGATTCGCCTGGCACGTCGTCATGGCCAGAGAGTTCGTCGATATCTTCGAGGGCGTTTTGGGTATTGAGGCTGTCTTGGTCCGGCGTTTCTTCATACTCCGGTTCAAACAAAAGTTCTTCTTCTGTCTGTTGCGCTGAATGAATCTCTAGATCATCTTGCTCTTCGAGCTCTTCAATGGGCTGATTATTGTCATCGAGTAGTAGTAGGTCTTCGTCATTCGGATCGGCAGCATTTGTCACTTGCACATCAGGTTCCGCAACTGGCGCAACATCGTCCTTTTGTTGGAGCGTATCGCCCAGGGAAGGTTGCGTGGTTTTAGGCTCCGCTGCTTGTTCAGCGTGTGGCGCTTGCTCCTCGCGGCTTTGCTTCTCGAGCGCGGCCTTCTTTAGGGCTTCGAGCAATAAACTCATCGGCCGCTACCTGAAGCGGTGGGCATGTCGCTAAAGCTGCTAATGCCTTTGTGAATCACAGTGGGCCGCAAAAAGATGACTAACTCGGTTTTGCTTGTTTCATTATTGTCATAGTTGAAGGCTTTACCCACCAGCGGCATGTGACTCAAGACCGGGACGCTGCGGCTGTTGTTCTTGATTTCATCCTGCATCAGACCACCAATGACCGCGACCTCACCGCTGTTCACTTGCAGAATGGACTCCACTTCGCGCACTTGAATGACTGGGATTTGGCTCACCACGTTGGCCTGGGCCAGGGTGGGGTTGGGGTCTTGAACAAAGTTGATTACCCTGGAAATCGTCGGCCGGACGTTCAGTGTCACCTCGCCAGTTTCGTTGATAAAAGGCGTGACGCTCATGACGAAGCCCACCGGTACGGTATTTACCTCTGTCTCGAAGGTGGTCACGGTACCGCCGCCCACAGCGCCTCCGGTGTTATCAATATTTACCTCAACGGTGAAGTAAACCAGATTATCTACCACCTTGAGCAACGCTGTCTGGTTGTTCATGGCCATCACTTTAGGGCTAGACATCACGCTTACGTCACCAAACGTCTCTAACGCACTCAGGGTTGCTTGCAATGTATTGCCGCCGCCAATGTTGAGATCCGAAAGGGTTAAGTTGAAGAAATTGGGAGCGGAAGGAAGCTCAATGTCCGTTAGGGTCTGGTCAACGGTGACGCTACTGGTGCCCGTGGGGCTAACGAGGTTCCAGTCGATACCAGCCTGGTAAGTGTCGCTAAGGTTTACCTCGGCAATGGTCGCCTCGATCATCACCTGCCTTTGCGTGCTGGACTGGACCTGATTTAAAAACCTGGCGATATCGGCATGCTCACGTTCAGTAGCGCGTACCGCCAGGGTGCCAGATTCACTGTTGACAATAATGTCGGGGTTTTCATCATCGGAGCCTTCAGAGTCGATCTGGCGATTGATGATGCGGCCGATGTTATTCTCTAGGGTCTCCCAAAAAGCATTTTCCGCAATATTACGTACTAGTGTGTCTGAGCTGTTGCCGGCGTTTTCAGAACTGGAATCACTACCTGCGCCCTGACCAGTAGAGCTGATCTGGGTAGACACCGCTACACTGCCGACACTGCTGCGGGCAATGTTCAAGTAGTCCACGGCATAGCTGCGAATAAACGGCAAATCTTGCCGGACTCTGAGTACGTCACCGCTAATGTCGTAACGAATGTCAGCCACTTCGGCGATACGATTTAAGATTGATGTTAGTGGTTGTTCGATGGCGTTCAAGCTAACTGTGCTGTTGATACCCGGGTCAATATCCAGATTAAGTTCTGAATCTCGTGCTAATGAAAAGAGCAATTCGGCTACCGGTACTTCATACACGACAACCGTGTGTGTCGATTCGTTGAACTCGATATCTGGCTCCGGCACGCTGGCTGTAACGGAAACAAGACTCGGTATACTTGTTGGGGTCTGCGCCTCGTCTGCGCTCGCTGTCTCGCTAGCGTCCGGGGAAGGGTTTGCCGGGGCGGTTGTGCCAAGGTGCCCCTCGGCTGGTGTTACCTCGCGGGGTGCATTGAGGCAGCTAACCAGAAGTAGGCAAACTGGTGTTAGCAGGATGAACTTAAACGTTGGCATGGGTAAACAGTCCTACTGGTGAGGCGGAAATCAACTCAGGTTGAATTGTCTCCATTTGAAATAAGGCTAGAGCACTTGTCACTGCCAGACACGCCAGGGCTTCCGACCAGGGCCAGCGGCGTTTTTTTGCCGTGTATTGGCTATCCTGTGCGGCCACCTGAATGTCCGTGATGTTGATGTCGTAGCTGTCGCGGGCGTAAGCCGTGAGCAGGGCTTTGTCAGCAAGTATGTTAATGCGCCGAATTAACCCATGTGAGTACTTCTCTATGGCTTTTGCCACCTTCAAGGAAAATAGCTCAGGTCCCCGGTAGCCAGAGGCGCGAATTCGAAAGTTCAGATAAGCATGAATGTCATCAAGGGGCAGCGGCGGCAAATACAGGCTATGGGTAATCCTTTCTCGCAGCTGGCGGATCTTGCGAGCGGCGAGTTTTTCGTCCAACTCTGGTTGGCCGAATAAAACAATTTGCAGCAGCTTATGCTCGTCAGTTTCCAGGTTGCTGAGTAGTCGTAATTCCTCCAGAGTTTCCAACGGCATCTCTTGCGCTTCTTCTACCAGCACCACTACGCGGCGATTGTTTGCGTAGCGCTCCAGTAACGCCGTTTGCAACTGACGCATAACCACCAGTTTGTCGGGGTAGTCACCCAGACTGAGGTGTAGTTCCCGGGCAACCTCTTGAAGTACTTGATCCGGCGACAGACGGGGATGGGCAATGTATACCCAATCGATGTCACCGCAAACTTTAGTGGGGAGCATGCGACACAACATGGTCTTACCGGTGCCCACTTCTCCCACCACCTTGATGATGCCCTCGCCGTTTTCTATGGCATAGACCAATGCCTGAAGAGTTGGCCCTCTTTCAGTACCCTCAAAGAACACGTGGGTATCCGGCGTTATGCGAAACGGCGGTTTAGACAAGCCAAAGTACTCAAGGTACATATTATGATCGGCCTCCAGGGTCGGGCGTGTCAGCTAAGTTGCAGACACAGTTATGCCCTAGTGTAAGTCAGAAAAACTTAAATTGCATCCGTAAAAAATAGCCGCAAGTACATGTAACGAAAGGCATTTTTGATGTTTGTTTGCCACTAATAATGGATTCTGGCTGCGTTGCCATCAGGACATTGATTTGCGAAAATTTGTGGCAAATGGGGGGGATAAATATGGTTGTAGAACGCAGAAGCTGTGATGACCGTCGGCAGCAGGATCGACGTCAGGTCATAAGACGTAGCGAAGGTGGCTGGCGGCTTCGTCCAGAAGGCCGCAGAAGTCAGGAGCGGCGCGGCCAAAATCGGCGTAGTGCCTAGGCGCTGCTGGCTATTTGGTCATGCGGTAGATGACAAATCCGATTAAGCCCGCGCCACTGGCAATCAGATAGGAAGCGCTATAATAGCCGTACTCAGCGTACGCCAGGCCCAATAAATAAGGGCCACAGGCAATGCCAGCAGTGGTGAGCATATTCGATAAGCCATAAATTTTGCCGTAATCCCGCTGACCGTAAGTCTCAGCGATTAACAGGGGTTGCAGCATCAACAGGTTACCCACGGAAACGCCAAATAGGGCCAAACCTATAATAAACATGGCCAGGCCACTGGTTTGGCTAAGCAGTAGTAGCGAGGCCGACTGCAATAACATCATGCCCATGGCAAAGGGTGCCGAGGCAAAATGGCTGAGTAGCACGCCGCCCGCAAGACGCCCAATAATGCTAGCAATGGGGATAACCCCCAGTGCCAGCGCTGCCGCCTCGCCGCTCAGGTGCTCTGCCACCAGGCCATATTGATGCGCCAATGCGCCCACCTGGGCGAGCATTAAGAATACGTACGCCACAGATAGGCCCCAGAAATACACTTCCCGTAGTGATTCGTGAAAGTGGGCTCCGGTAGGGGTGGTAACACTATCCGCTGTGAGCGCACCGCCATCTACTTGAAGACCAATGTCAGCGGGCCAGGACACTAAAAATAACCAGGTCAGTGGGATAACGCCGATTAAGTAGG
Organism: Pseudomonadales bacterium; assembly: GCA_046290215.1. Classification (GTDB taxonomy): domain Bacteria; phylum Pseudomonadota; class Gammaproteobacteria; order Pseudomonadales; family Azotimanducaceae; genus JAHRVQ01. The sequence continues at coordinate 6,073 of JBKAGC010000216.1, forward strand.
CGGCGGCAAACACTAGCACTGCATCATCAATACCTACAGCTTCAATGAGCAGAGCGCTGGCGGGGGTGATTAGAATGCCACCTACTGACAAACCGGTACTGGTAATGGACAGTGCCAGGGCTCGTTTCGCTGCAAACCACCGGGTAATTAAGGTAGTTGCAGAGAGTAGCCCGGATGCCGCAAATCCCACACCAAACAAAGAAT
>JBKAGC010000217.1:0-6245 GCA_046290215.1 Pseudomonadales bacterium
GCTGCTTCACCGGGCACAACTTCCACAGCACTTCAGGATCAAAGTTGGCCCGCGCGGCAGAGTAAGTCACGAGCATGAGAATAAAACCAATCATGCCAAGCCCAGGTACCACCGCCGCCAGGCTTTGCAGCTTAACGATGGAAATCAGCGTGCCAAGCATAAACACGCTGAGCAAGCTCCAGGGCTCAAACATTCGCACCAGGCGAAACACCAGCCCATAATAAGGTGGCAACTGGGAGAATTTCGCCGGCAGCAGCAAATAAATCATGCCCGCCACACACACAAACGGGAACAGGATACTGGTTAAGAACACCACCAGACCCAGCTCCGCCATGCCGAACTGATACAGGGCCAGGCCGCCAGAGAACACCAGGTTGGTGGCCTCGATGCCAGCGGTTTGCATGGTAATAAAGGGATAGACATTGGCGATGATCATGAACACCAATGTGGAAAGATAAAGCGCCAGACTACGATCCAGGCTGTTGGGAATGTGCCGATACAACTCGCAACCACAACGAGTGCACTCGGCCTTTGCACCGGGTGGTATCTCATCGCGATGGAACAACATGCCACATTCATGGCATGCCACGAGATCAGTCACATTAACGCCCTTTTTTTACCCTAGAGTACCACATTGCGAACCCCGTGCAGCCCCGTCATTGGGGGGCCTGCCGGCGTTGCAGCACGGCGATGGTAAGCAGTATTGAGAGGACGATTTCGAACCCCAGAGCACCAAAGGTATAACTGCCAAAAGGACCTGGATCTAGTAATACGCCGAGCGCCCGACCACTGGCCAGGCCTAGATAAACCAGCAGCATCAATAGCAGTGCAGGTGAAAGCAGGTTTGCTCGCAGCGCACCGGCGCTGGCAAAGATGCCAAGACCAAGAAACAAGCCGCCGTACTGGGCGCGGATTTCAGCCGGGGCATCACCGCCGACCAAACCTAAACCGCTTAGACCAGTGGCAAATTCCGGCGACACGATACACACCGCGCCTAGCGCGGCAAAACCCAGGCCATTAAGCCACAGTAAAAACTTCGCCATCCCGTTCGCCTTTTGTTTTCTCTAATGATGCCAGCCTTAAGGGGCCTGACAAAAGTGCCGTTCGGCAGATTGAAACGAATCGAAAATTGCTCGTGTATTCAGCTTGAATCAGCACTTCACGCTGTACAGGCAAGCCCGATTCTGGCCAAGAAAAGGAGATAAGGGCTATGATCGGGGAAATCTTCATTGGCTACCTCCTTTGACCACCGCGCAACCCCAACCCAACCCCACCATCTGGTCGAACCAGGGGTTTCGCGCTTACATCAACTCTACTGGATACACCGGCATGGCCTTCGCCATGCAGCAGCTCTTGCTCAGTTGGATTTTAATTGGCGTCCTCCAACTCGCCGCTGACGACGTGGGTTTGCTCCAGGCCATGATGGGGTTACCGGGCATCTTCTTGATGCTGTGGGGCGGCGCCTCTGCCGACAAGGTGGATCCGCGCGGCATATTGCTGAAATGTTATGCCTTAGCGCCGCTGTTACCGCTGTTCTTAATTGCCGTGGATGGCTTTAGCAGCCTGACGGTTTGGACCGTGGCCCTCTGGGGTCTGGGTATGAGCGTACTCATGTCTTTTACCCAACCGGCGCAGCAAGCCATATTGAACCGCGTGGCAGGGAGTAATGTACAACGAGCCGTTTCTGCCGCCACGGCAGTCGGTTTTCTGGTGCAAATCACGGGCCTCATGTTAGCCGGGCAAATGGACAGTATTGGTCTTGCCGCCGTGCTGCTGGTGCAAGGCGCTTGTTTTGCTTTGGGTGCCCTCGCCATCCGCAAAATCGACTCCATTGAGTTGCCACCGCCAGCCATTAAGCAAACCCCAGTAGAAACGATTGTTGCTGGTTTAAAAGCCATTTACGAACACAAAGTCATCTACCATGTGCTGAGCATTAACTTCGTGTCCAGCATCTTTAATGCCGGCGCGTTTGTAACGGTGTTCCCGTTTATCATTAAACGAATCTACGAGGGGGACGCGTTCCTGCTCGGCGCCATGATGGCAGTGTTTTACGCTGGCGCTACCGTATCAAACCTGCTGATTTATAAGCTAATGCCTCTGGCCAGGCCAGGGCGCTTATTCCTGCTCATGCAGCTAACTCGCATGGCCATCTTATTCTTGTTTTGGATCGAACCCTCGTGGTGGTTACTAGTGGCCGCCACCATCGGCTGGGGACTAAATATGGGTTTTACCACCACCCTCGCCCGCACCGTGGTGCAAGAATCAGCGGCGCCGGAATTCCGTGGCCGCATCATGTCGGTGTTTACCCTGGGCATGATGGGGAGCGCGCCCATAGGCGCGATTGTCCTGGGCAACATTATTGAAATCTTTGGCACACTCAACGCCCTGCTACCTGCCATTGTGGTGTCGTTAGGGCTGTGCTTGTTTGGCATTCTATTTACAGGCGTCTGGCAATACCGGTCGCCTGATGCGGAGGTTTAAAATATATGACGGAACAAATGAACGAGCTGGCTTTTTACACGCTCGCCGGGGCACCGAAATCACCCCGCGATCTGTTAGATGAAGTACGCCAGGGTGAAGCACTCAACATGGGCTCGGCGTTTATCAGTGAACGCTTCAATATTAAAGAGGCGGCAACTCTCTCTGGTGCCGCCGGTGCGGTATCCAGCAAGTTGGGTATTGCCACGGCTGCCACCAATCACAATACCCGCCACCCTATGATTACGGCTGCTTATGCCATGACCATGCACAAGCTCACCGATGGCAGGTTCTCTTTAGGGCTTGGGCGCGGCATTGATAAAGTATTTGATGCCTATGGCCTAAACCGCATTAAAACCGCAGAAATAGAAGACTTTGTGGGCATTATGCGCCGCATCTGGCGCGGTGAAGTGGTGGCCAACCACGACGGCCCGGCGGGCAAATACCCCATGCTCACCATGGGCCCGCAATATCAGGAACATATTCCTATGACCTTTACCGCGTTTGGCCCGAACAGTTTGAAGTTGGGTGGGCGCTGTTTTGACGCTGTGGTGTTACATACCTTCTTCACTGATGAGACCACCACGCGCTGTGTGGAAACTGTGAAAAAAGCCGCCGAGGAAGCGGGCCGCGACCCGGCCAAGGTGAAAGTCTGGTCATGCCTTGCCTCCATTGGTGATCACCTGCCAGAAGACATCCGCATCAAAAAGCTGGTGGGCCGCATGTCCACTTATCTACAAGCCTATGGTGACCTGATGGTGAAAACCAACGACTGGGACCCGGCGGCACTGCAGCGCTTTCGTGAAGACAAATTTGTCCAGAACTTCCGCGGCGCCTTGGATGAACTAGCCACCACAGAAGAACTGGAACATGTGGCCAGCTTGATCCCAGAACACTGGCTAGAGGTCGCTGCCACTGGCTCGCCAGATAACTGCGTCAAAGCGGTGAACCATCAGTTTGATCTTGGCTGTGATGGCGTCATCTTGCATGGCGCTTCCCCAGAGCAGATTGCCCCTATTGTGAACCACTACGCGAAAAGCCGCGACGCCAAACGTCACGCACATATGGCACCTAATCCTGGCGGCCACAACGAATAAAGAATCTCTTAGTCATCTCTTGCAAACTTAACTTAAACAGAAGCTACCATGAGTCAAATACCTACACCTGAATCTGTCACCCCGGAGTGGCTTACCGAACAACTCAACAACAACGGCATTGACTGTGTTGTGAAAGACTTTACACAAAAGCGTATTGGCACCGGCCAAATCGGCATGTGCTTTCGTTATGACCTGGACTTCGCCAGCAACCCTGGTGATGCACCGGCATCTCTGGTGGGTAAATTCCCGTCGGACGATCCCGCCAGCCGCGCCACCGGCGTCCAGCTCAAGAATTTCATTAAAGAAGTGAAGTTTTACCAGGAGTTGCAATCCAGCCTCAGTATCAACACCGCAAAATGTTATTACGCTGAGATTATCGATGAAGGCCCTGAATTTATGCTGCTGCTGGAGGACCTTGCCCCCGGTGAACAAGGGGATCAGCTCAAAGGCTGCGACGCCGCCACAGCAAAATCGGCAATTTTACAATTAGTGGGCTTACACGGCCCAAGCTGGAACAAACAGGAACTGGTGGATATCGACTGGCTAGGCAAACCTGACCCGGAAGCCGCCACGATGGTATCCGGCCTTTATCAAATGGTTTTACCTGGCTTTTTGGAGCGCTACGGCGATGCTCTTGATAAAGACCAGCAAGACATCATTAGCGCCTTCGGCAGCTCAGAGAAGATCAAACAAACCGAGCTATCGAACCCTTTTAGCCTCGTCCATATTGACTACCGGCTCGATAACCTACTCCTTAAGCAAACGCCAGATGGCATACAAGCCACCGCCGTGGATTGGCAAAGTATCACCCTGGGCAACCCCATGACTGACGTGGCCTACTTTATTGGTGCTGGCATCCTCGCCGACGAACGCCGCGCCGAGGAAGAAAACCTGGTGAAGGCTTACCACACTGCCCTCACAGACTCGGGCATTAGCGGCTATGACTTTGCCGACTGCTGGCAGGATTACCGCCGCGCCACATTTGCTGGTTTTTCCGTGACAGTGGTGGCCTCAATGCTGGTGCAGCAAACCGAGCGCGGCGACCAGATGTTTACCGCCATGGCCGACCGCCACAGTCGTCATGCCCTGGATTTAGGCGCTGCCGACTTTCTTTGAGTATACTCAGGCATTCTCTGCCTGGTAGCCTCAATGACTGAATACAAACTGCCAAGCCCGGCTCTAGCGCTGATGCCCCTTGGGGCATTAATCCTGATGCTGGGCACCTCTATCTACATATTTGGTGATAGCACCACCGGTGGCCCCGGCCAAATTGCCCTCATCACCGCTGGTGTCCTGGCAGGTTGTATTGGCGTGCTGGGTGGCAAAACCTGGCAAGACTTAGAACAAGGCGCCGCGCAATCCATTACCCGTGCCCTGCCAGCACTGTTTATCCTTCTGATGGTGGGCACCCTGATCGGCCTTTGGATGCTCTCCGGCACCATCCCCTACATTATTTATTACGGTTTACAGATCCTCGTGCCCGAGGTGTTCTATGTGGCGGCGGTATTGTTGAGCGCCATTGTCGCCATTTCTATTGGTAGCTCCTGGACGACCGCAGGCACCGTGGGTATTTCCCTCGTGGGCATTGCTGCGGCTTCTGGTCTTTCTGTGCCCATTACCGCGGGTGCGGTGATTTCTGGCGCTTATTTTGGTGACAAGTTATCGCCCCTCTCAGACACCACCAATCTTGCTGCTGCCGTGACCAGCACAGAACTATTTGAGCACATCCGCTTTTTACTCTGGACCACTATTCCAGCCTTACTGATGGCACTGCTGGTGTTTGGATACTTCTCTCTGACCTCAGCCGCAGAAATTGATGAATCTCGCATCAGCAATATATCCGCAGCGATTGCAGCAAACTACGAGCTTGGCCCATTGTTACTGCTGCCGCTGATCGTGACATTGGGGCTGGCAGCCTTTCGCAAGCCGGCGTTTACGTCATTGCTCATTGGTGCCGCCACCGCAGGTTTAATCGCCCTCGTTACCCAGCCACAGTTAATGACTGGCAATGCCCTGCAGATTATCTGGCAGGTGGCCGCCAATGGCTTTGAGTCCAGCACCAGTAACGAGGTTTTGGATGATTTGCTCTCACGGGGCGGCATGGAGAGTATGCTCAATACTGTCTGGCTCATTATCGCCGCGATGTTTTTCGGCGGCATGATGGAAACCTCCGGCTCCCTTAAAGTCATGACCCGCTACCTGCTGATTGGTGTAGGGAACGGCCCTGCCTTGATGCGCCGCGCTGGCATGACTTCCCTGGCCTCAAACTTTGTCACCAGCGACCAGTACCTTTCTATTGCGCTGCCCTCGCGCATGTACGCCGAGCGGTTTGCTGAGATGAACCTCAAGAGCAAAAACCTCTCCCGGGTGCTAGAAGACTATGGCACCGTGACATCGGTACTGATTCCGTGGAATACTTGCGGCGCCTTTATGGCCGCCACGCTGGGGGTCGCCACCCAGGACTATCTACTGTTCTGTGTTTTTAATCTGGCAAGCCCGGTAATTTCTTATCTTTATGCCGTTTTCAACTACAAGGTTGAGACTTACGACGGCAGCGAGGAGGTTGCGGTTAGCGCACCTGCTTGATTTAGCTATACGCCAACATGACTGAAGCACCAAGACTGACCCAGGGTACCGTGAGTAACGGTTTACGCCATCTCACCTTTCCCA
>JBKAGC010000218.1:0-6209 GCA_046290215.1 Pseudomonadales bacterium
TCAAGTCGACACACTTGCCCAAATCTATCAAAGAGTCTTCTTCTACCTGGGCTGATGACCGCAGCGGCTCTGTCCAACGTGGTGGCGGAAAACAATACGGACTACCTGACCGGTGCCGTTACTCTGGCAGCTTTATCGGGCGCAATTTTGCTGGGCCTGGGGCTGTTGCGTTTTGGTTTCCTCGCCAATTTCCTTTCGCATGCCGTAGTGTCGGCGTTTATCACCGCCTCGGCACTGATCATTGCCCTGAGCCAGATGCGTCATATTCTTGGGGTCAATGCTGGCGGCGACAATCTGCTGGAGATTCTGCACAGCCTGACAGAATCCATCGGCGATGTGCATGGGCCAACCCTGGTTATTGGTCTGGCGATGCTGAGTTTCTTATTGCTGGTGCGACGTTTTGGCACTGTTTATCTCTGCCGTCTGGGTATGGCACCGCGGTCAGCCGCTATTGTAGTAAAGACCGCGCCAGTGATTGGCGTATTGTTATCCATCGCTGCCGTCGCCCTGTTGGATCTGGAGGCGAGCGGCGTTGAGGTTGTTGGCGATATCCCGCCCGGTATTCCTGTTCCAGGACTGCCAGAGTTTGACCCGGAACTGATACGTGAACTGTTCTTGCCGGCTGTACTGATTTCACTGATTGGCTACGTGGAATCAATTTCCGTCGGCAGGACTCTTGGTGCCCGGCGGCGTGAAAGAGTCAATCCCGACCGTGAACTAATGGGTCTGGGTGCGGCCAACCTGGCAGCGTCGGTATCGGGTGCATTTCCAGTAACCGGCGGTTTTTCCCGTTCGGTAGTAAACTTCGATGCTGGCGCCCGTACCCAGGCGGCAAGCATCTTCACCGCTGTGTTTATTGCACTGGTTTCGATTTTCCTCACCCCGTTACTCTACAATTTACCAAAGGCCATCCTGGCTGCCACGATTATCATTGCCGTACTTGCCCTGGTCGATTTTTCGGTTATTAGAAAGACCTGGCGTTTTTCCAGAAGCGACTGGCTTGCGGTCATGCTGACAATATTGGTGACTCTGGTTTCAGGTGTTGAGGCTGGCGTATCGGCGGGCGTACTGGTTTCCCTGGCGCTGCATCTTTATCGAACTTCCCGGCCACACATAGCCGAGGTTGGCCTGGTACCTGGCACCGAGCATTTTCGTAATGTGCTGCGCTATCGGGTGGAGACTGTCCCCGAGATACTGAGCCTCAGGGTGGATGAGAGCCTGTTCTTCGCCAATGCCAACGCGGTGGAGGAGCTGGTTTTCGAGCGCCTCTATCGCGACGACCGCATCGCCCACGTTGTGCTGTCCTGCACTGCGGTAAATGAAATCGACTTCAGCGCGCTGGAGGTCATGGAGGAACTGAATCACCGGCTCTCCGAACAGGGCATCATGCTCCACCTCAGCGAACTCAAAGGGCCGGTCAAGGACAGGCTGGATCGGGTGGACTTCCAGAGCAGGTTAAGCGGACACATCTACCTGAGTCACTATCAAGCGGTTCAGGATATTTCTCGCCGCTTTGACTATGGCGAAGTCGATAAAGCGGTCGAGCAATAATCATCAATAAACGAGACGGAGTTATCCAGCCTTTCTGTTGTCTCTATATTTGATCGACCGTATTTAAAGCCCTCCGTGAACTGTACGTATTCCGACCCTTCCCTGGTCCTTGACAGAATTGGCGATGGCTCTTGCCAGAAATGACCAATAATCCTTCCAGCTCGGCAGACACACTGCAAAGCAACATCCAGAAATCTCAAGCCGTACGCCAAAACATGTAGTAAATCAGCCCCATAGCGCCAGCTAACAGAATTACTGAATAGTTGGCACATAATTCGCAATCTTCATGTTATGGAGAATCTAACAGGAGCGAATGTGCTAACAGAGTGGTCAGTATTGGCCCCTGCTCGGTCCTTCGGCCAAACCAGTTCTACTCTACAAGCGATAATTATTCGCAAAGCTCGCCGGTGGAGCCTGGCAATCAACTCCCGATTTCTCCGATACAGTTTCAACTTGACGCCAATGCACATACCGGTGGGTGCCAGAAATGCAGCTGCCAATTGCAATCCAGGGAGTAAAGTCCATGAGCACTAACCTTAAAAAACAACCAGGCCTTAGGCTGCTCGCGCTGTTTTCGGCTGCATTGGCTGGCTGTACTACACCTGACGTGGATCAGGATGCCCTGGCGCTTCAGGCGCAAGACATTACACAGCAGTTTATGGCTACTCTGCAGCCCACTTTGCAGGCAGCGCTTGCCAGTGGCGGTCCGGTCAATGCGATCGAAGTCTGCTCTACCGAGGCGCCAGCGATAGCTAATGAACTCAGTGCCGAGACCTCGTGGTCAATCAGCAGAGTCAGTCTGAAACCGCGCAATAGTCAGCGCGGCGTTCCGGACGACTGGGAGCGCGGGATGCTCGAGAGCTTGGATGACAGGCAGCAGGCCGGTGAAACAGCCGCGACTCTTAACGACTTTGAGATCATCGACGGAGAGTTCAGATACATGCAAGCGCAGATCACTATGCCGCTGTGCCTTACGTGCCACGGCTCTGATTTGACTGAGGAAGTCGCCTCAGCCTTGCATGACTACTACCCGGACGATCTTGCTATTGGTTATGAACAAGGCGACGTCCGGGGCGGCATCAGTCTACGCTTCGCTCTGGAATAGGCCAGGCTGGCAAGAATAATGGGCCGGCACAACGCCAGTTCTGTCAGACAGGCAGCGACCTCGAAATAGCGGGAAGGTAAGTGCTAATCAGAAACAACGTGTACCTTTTTTGAAACCTGTATTTAACAGGTGTGTTATCAACAACTGAGGAGTATGTAAGATGAGTTTACGTTTAGGCGAGACGGCTCCGGATTTCACCGTAGAGTCAACCAAAGGAAGTCTTTCCTTGCACGAATGGCTGGGCGATTCATGGGGTTTCTTTTTCAGTCATCCGGCAGATTTCACGCCGGTCTGCACGACCGAAATGGGAAGAACTGCACAGCTGTCAGATGAATTTGAAAAGCGCAATGTGAAGCCACTCGGTCTATCAACAGATACTGTGGGCGAACATGAAAAGTGGATACTGGACGTCAATGACACCCAGCATACCAGGCTTGAATTTCCGATCGTAGCTGATGCCGATCATAGAATTGCCCAGCTCTACGGGATGATTCATCCGGGAGAAAGTGAGACGGCGGCAGTGCGCTCGGTATTCATTATTGATCCGAACAAGAAGATCCGCTTGACCATGACATACCCAATGGCTGTCGGTCGAAATTTCGACGAAATTCTCCGGGTCATAGATGCCCTGCAGTTGGGCGATGCCAAACGTGTGGCAACACCGGCGGATTGGCGGCCCGGTGACGAGGTTATTATCCCGCCATCAATCAGCGATGAAGATGCCAGGGATATTTTTCCCCAGGGATGGAATGAGATCCGGCCCTACCTTCGTACCACCAAGGTGGATTAAACAGGGTCGCAGTAAGTCTGTCCCCGAATGCGCAAACAAACTGTATGTGACATATCGGGGCAGCTGTGCCTGGTGAGTTGCGATCAGTCCTTCGTTGCTTAACCGGAATTACTAAACAGGGCGTGGGCCAATGCAAACAGATAACCGTCCAACGTGGAAAGATATCGTTGCCAAGTATGTTTGTATTATTGCAGCGCCAGATGCAGGAAGTTAAATAATGGATTTTGATCCCCTGGTTTTGTCACGCCTGCAATTTGCGGCCAATATCAGTTTTCACATCCTATTCCCAACCATTACCATCGGCCTTGCATGGTTCCTGTTGTACTTCAGGGTGCGCTATACCTTGTCGCGCGATAGCAATGGCCGGCACGGTGACGAAAATTGGGAGTATGCCTATTATTTCTGGGTCAAGATCTTTGCCCTGACATTCGCATTGGGTGTGGTCTCCGGAATAACCATGAGTTTCCAGTTTGGCACTAACTGGCCAGGATTTATGGAGCAGGCTGGAAACATTGCTGGCCCCTTGCTTGGTTATGAAGTGCTTACCGCGTTCTTTCTGGAAGCCTCGTTTCTGGGAATCATGCTCTTTGGTAAGCGTCGTGTCAGCAACCGGGTGCACTTGCTGGCAACATCGCTGGTGGCAATTGGCACTACGTTTTCCGCGTTCTGGATTCTGTCTCTGGATTCCTGGATGCAAACCCCGGCGGGTTACACCATAGAGAATGGTGTGTTCCAGATCGAGAGCTGGTGGGAAATTATATTTAATCCATCATTTCCCTATCGCTTTGCACACATGGTTCTTGCGTGTTTGCTTACTGCCTCTTTTCTGGTGGCGGGTATCAGCGCACATCGCTGTTTGAATGGAGTGGATGGTCCGGCCACGTGGCGGGTGATGCGAAGCGGAATGATTGTTGCCGCTGTCGTTGCGCCATTACAAATCTTTGTGGGTGACCTGCACGGCTTGAATACGCTCGAGCATCAGCCAGCCAAGGTCGCGGCGATGGAAGCTATCTGGGAGACTGAAACCGGCGCTGCGTTTACATTGATTGGGTTTCCGGATGAGGAGACGCGCACCACCAGGGCGGCAATTAAAATTCCCTATGCAGCCAGCCTTGTATTGACCCACAAGTTGGATGGCGAGTTGCTCGGCCTGAACGAATTCGAAGGCGAGCATCCGCCCGTAGCCCCGGTCTTCTGGTCGTTTCGGATTATGGTTGCAACTGGCATGGCCATGCTATTGGTTTCATGGTGGGCTGTATGGACGCTGCTGGTCAAAAGAAATTGCAGTCAACTTCTGCTGCGCACGCTATCCATAATGACGTTCTCCGGTTGGGTTGCGGTGTTGGCTGGTTGGTATGTCACCGAAGTGGGTCGCCAGCCGTGGATCATTTATGGACAACTGCGGGTCAGCGAAATAGTAGCAGACCATGACGGTGGCGTAGTGCTGGCCAGTCTTATCGCCTATGTCGCCCTCTATATGTTTCTGTTGTACTCCTATGTTCGCGCAGTTCGCTATCTGGCGACCAAGCCAGCGAGGTCACTGTTGGAGCAGCAGATGCCTGGATTCACTGGTGGAGAATTGACCCATGGCTGATTGGTTACCATTATTCTTTGTCTTGACCATGGGACTGAGCCTGCTGATTTACGTAATTCTTGATGGTTACGATCTTGGCATCGGTATATTGCTGCCGTTTGCCAATGATGCCGAAAAAGACGTCATGGTTGCGGCAATCGGACCATTTTGGGATGCCAATGAGACCTGGATCGTGTTGGGGGTAGGGATACTCCTGGTGGCGTTCCCTCAAGCCCACGGCATTGTGCTGAGTGGTTTGTATGTCCCGATTACAATCATGCTCATCGGCTTGATTCTCAGAGGTGTCGCATTCGATTTCAGGGTCAAGGCGGGAGATGAGAAGCGTGCCCTGTGGAACAAATTGTTCTGCCTGGGTTCTGCACTGGCTGCCGTGAGTCAGGGTTGGATGGTCGGCTCTTACATCACAGGTATCAGCGGCGGTGGGCTAACCTGGCTGTTCTCCTTCCTGATCGCTGTATCCTTGCCGTTCCTTTACATAATGCTTGGTTCGACGTGGTTGATGATCAAGACCGAAGGGACATTGTTTGACAAGGCCCTGCGCTGGGCTCAACTGGCTGTGTTTCCAATGGGCGTCGCGCTGCTGCTGGTATCGATTGCCACACCGCTGGTCAGTGATCTGATAGCGGACAAATGGTTTACCCTGCCCAACGGAATCGGGCTACTCCCCATCCCATTAACCACAATGATTGCCTACGGTGTAATCTTGTGGCTGTTGTTTCAGGCCAGGGAATTCAGAATGGAGGCGGGGTTTGGTTGGCTTTTACTGGGCGCCCTGGTGGTAATTTGCCTCATGGCCACGCTGGGACTGGCATACAGTCTCTTCCCGGATATTATCCTGGGGCGAATGACCATTTATGAAGCGGCGGCCTCCAGAGAGTCCCTGCAGTTTGTCTTTGTCGGCACAGTAGTAACTCTACCCCTCATTCTGATGTACACCGTATTCGTGTATAGAGTTTTCGGAGGCAAGCTGGATTCACTGGAATACGAATAAGCGGAAGTAACTTAGAAGGCAGAGTCAGGCACAACAGGGTAGGGCGTAACTGCATAACTGGGGACACGTAACTTGGGACAGACCCTAAGTATGAGCCTCGCATCCACTTGCTTTGTATGGCCCTCTATTAATTTCCCTGAGAAAAATGCAGCGGATTTTGATACCTGGCTTAATGCAT
>JBKAGC010000219.1:0-6135 GCA_046290215.1 Pseudomonadales bacterium
CCTTGGTAAATCGCTTTCTTATCCTGGTCATTCAGACACTCCTTTGGCGAGATTGTCGCCTATTAAAGGTGTCCGTTAAACTGGGGGAGGTTCACAGTGTCCCCTTATGTCTGTTAGAACGAGCCCAAAGACTGATGAATAAAATTGCCGTCACCACTCCACGCTAAATAACCAACGGCGGCGACGTTGAGAACTACGGTGACTTTGAACGTGACCTGGAATTGCTGCTTGCTGGATTTATGGCGCAGGAGTCGCTGCGCTGCAATGGCCCCGGGCCAGCCACCCATCAAGCCCAGTAGATGCAATGTTGATTCGGCTGTGCGCCAGTTGCCGTTTCGAGCCGACGATTTATCCCATCCGTAAGCGATAAAGGTCACCATGCTCAATACTGCGTAAGTACTGATAACCATCCAGGAAATGCGATCAAAATACGCAGAAACACAGAGAGCACACATGAATACTAGCGTAAATGCCGTGGGGAGTGGGCCCGCCTGCGTTTTCCGAGCGGGTTTTCTTGCGACCCTGGCCTGTTTCGCAAGCCGGACTTTCACAGCTTTGTCTTTACCTTTGTCACCCCTGGCTATTTCATAGGTAACAATATCTCCAACTTCGGGCCGGCGTGATCTTTCAAGAAAGGCCTTGATGTGGAAAAAGACCGTATTCCCATCTCCATGCCAGGAGATGAAACCAAAGCCTCGATCATCATCCCACTTCGTGATCTTTCCCTGTAAACGCATGCAGCAAGTTTCCAGACTGAGAGCGGCTACCGGTCTGGTAGCCCAATCTGAGATTTTACGCAGAAGGAATCCGGGTATTCCTTGATGCCCTGCATACTTTTAAGAATCAGTAATCCAGCCACTGCATAAACGCAACAGAGGCTGCGATCAGTCGCTGTCTGGGTGTTTCCAGTAATGCTGCGTGGGCGCCGCCCGCCAGCACCACCCATTGCTTGTTGGGATTGGCCAAATCAGTAAATACCCGGGCGTGGGCCTCAGTATTCGCCAACGGGTCAAACTCGGCCTGTAACAACAAGGTGGGCACCGGGACTGCGCTGGCTTCCAGGGCATTCCACTCATGTAACTGATTCCAGTCCGCCCGCACCGGGTCGGCGCGCAGGGCTTCCTGAACATAGACGGCAACGGCCTGCTCGCTGATGGCACCGTCGACAATAAAGTCCGAGGCGGCGGCCTCGGCCGTGGTGGGATTACGCGGCGGCTCGGTGACGCCGGCCGGGTCAGCGTATTCGGCACCTGGACGCACCGGATAGCCAAACAAGGTCAGGCTGCGAATGTGCTCGGGATAGCGCTGCGCCGTAAGCTGGGCGATCATGGAGCCATAAGACCAGCCCCAGACATCGATGGCAGCGCCGGTGCGTTCGCTCAGCCAGGCCAGGATATTGGCCAGGTCACGGGCCGCCTTGTCCGGCGTGTTCCAGCCACTGGCATCCCGCGGCGTTTCGCCATAGCCACGCGCATCCAGCGCCCACACTGAATAACCCTGCTCATTAAAACCGTCCATCAAGGACAGGTTTTCACCGGGGACCTGGAGGTCGAAGTCCGGTACGGAACTCCAGGTGCGGCCGTGATGCAGCAGTATGTGGCCCTTGGGGTCGTCGACGGACTTTTCCCAGACCGCCATGGGGTGACCGTTGGAGTCGACGGTGTGCTGGATTAGTTCGGCTGCGTGGGTTGGGGCTAGAAGCAGGAATGCCAGGAGGCCCGCGAGGCAGTGGGTTATCGTTGTGGTTGGTTTACTTGCAGGTTTCATGGTGTTTTTGCTTTATTGATAAAGTGGCTTGTGGGCGCCTGTGAGCGGCTTGTGGGCGGCTTGTGGGCGGCTTGTAGGCGGAAGTTCAGACAAAAAGTTTCAGGGGGAGTCTTGCACAGAACCGCTACTTTAAGCCATTTCTCGAGTCGTGTCCCCGGAGTCAAGGCACTCGGCGTGGGAGGCTAGCCATAGTGACAAGCAGGCCCGTTCGCTATAGTCTGATTGACCAATGCGGGTGTAACTCAGTTGGTAGAGTTCCAGCTTCCCAAGCTGGCTGTCGCGAGTTCGAATCTCGTCACCCGCTCCACTTATTGCACACAGGCGCCGGGTTAGTTTATCCACGCCCGGAGATTGTCCGGATCAAATCACTCTGCCTCCTTTGATCTCTTTGATCCCGAACATACTAAGAACAAAAGGAACAACTATGCCCAGGATCTTCAGATTTACTTCCAGTGCTATTTTCGTGATGGTTTTCGGCCTTCACATCAGCGGCGTACATGCCCAATGGGACAATCTTGTTTTGCCTGATCCGATCCCCGCACACGAGCTGCCAGATGATATTGATCCAGTCTCGCTCGCGCGCTTACCCCAGGTGCAACGAGGGGATCTTGATGATGCAGGTAAGCGGGCCTTCGATACCTACGTCAGCCCAGGCACAGGGTACGAAACGGGGCTGCGAGGTCCGGTTGGCATGTGGATGCATAGTCCAGAGCTGGCGGAGGCTATCTTCGATGTGCGCCAAAGGGTTCGCTATGGGACCGAAAAGGACCAGAGGATCACGGAACTCATTATATTGAGCACGGCGAGGGAGATCAGTAATCAATATGAATGGAGTGCCCACGAGCCGTTGGGAAGAGCTGCGGGGCTGGAAGAAGAAATTATTGAATTCCTCAAGTGGCGACGACCGATGAGTGAAGCCGAAGGTATAGAGGGGTTCGGAGAGACGGAACAGGCCCTGGTGCAATTTATTCGTGAACTGGTTGGTGACCGGGATGTGAGTTCGGAGTCCTTCACGCGCCTGCATGACATCTTCGGTGATACCGGTATCACAGATATTGTCGGGCTGGTGGGCTATTACAGTTTCGTGGCCGTGACCTTGGATGCCTTCGACTTGCAGAGAACACCGGGCAGTGAACTGCTATTGCCGGTTGCTGCGGACTCGTTGCGATAATGTAAAGTGTCGGAGGGATTAAACTGCATTAGTTCAGACCAAATCTGACACCATTTTTGTAGTTTAACTAAGGCTGGTTACCATCGGGCGGGTCGACAATTGCAATCAAGAGTCACCAACCAGATTCATTAAGCTACTAAACTATTAGTGTCCCCATGAGGTTTATAACTGAGCCGCCTGATCAAATTACTCTGACCCCTTTGATTCTTTGATTCCATTAGGCTATTAACCAAATCATGGCCCCTGTAAATAACCAAACTAACACCTTTGCCAATATCCCCGGCCTAACATGGATTGGGACTGCAAATTTTCCAGCCCTCTTATTTGCGACGGCGTCGTCAGTGCCTTTTGTGTTGCTTTACCTACTTACCGGCGTGCTGACGAACCCAGAAAGCGGGTTGCAAACTGTTACGGTGATTTTTGTCGCTATGCACATTCTGACTGTGGCAAGTTGGGTTCAGCGGACAAAGGGTAACCTTCTGGATATCGAAGCTCTTGCTAAATTGACCAACCAGCGCCTTTCGGACGGACAACAGTGCACTCTGCATGAAACTCGGGCGGCTAATTTCATCACTTTGTGCGGCAGTTTTTTGCTCGGTGCGATGTTTTTCTTCACCGGGCGCATAATTGGAGGTCCAGTTCCGGCCGCCGTGGTTATCGATGAAATCATCAGGGAATACATTTATCTGGAAGGGCCGATCGAGTTGGTTGCCTGGAACTACATCGCAATCCTTCAGTTCTTCATTATTGGCACTGCTGTGGTTTTCGGTATTGTCAGCCAGTCCAGGCATAATCGAGTAATGAAAGCCTTATGCGATAGTCTGGACATCAATCTGCTCAACACAGATCAGCTTGCAGTCGTTGGAGGCCCTTTGCTCAGAGCCCTTGCTGCACCTGTATTTCTATTGGCAGCGACCGGGCCTTTCCTGTTTATCAATGAGGGCGCTAGTTCTGATGGTTTTTATCTTTTGGCAGTGCCTACTGCGCTATTGCTTACGGCCTTCGCAGCAACAGCATTGCCCCCAATGCTGGCTGTGCGGCGGAAGGTTATCGAAGCCAAGCGGCAGGAGTTGTCTATCATCGAGCTGTATCTGCAGGGTGACAAGCAAGCCATGAGCAAATCGCAGGTCAGCCATTTACAGGATTCTTTTACTGCCATGGAAGTTCTTGAATATCGAGACAGGGTGGCGGCAATCTGGGATTGGCCTCTCCACGGTCAACTTATAAAACTGATGTTGTACCTTATTATTCCGCCGTTGGCCTGGGCGGCTGCGGCGCTGGTTGAGAGAGTGGTTGATGCCGCACTTGGCTGAAGCAGGAACAGACTATCCTTATTAATTGTAGCCAGCATTCTGCGGAGCTTGCCAAGGCCAAGGGGCTAAGGGGTGGGGGCAAAGGGGTCAGAGTGAGTTGATCCATTAGCAGAGCTTGATTGTATCAAAGTACTCTGACCCCTTTGCTCTCTACACCCTGTTGCTTCGCTGAATCAGCGGGTTTTTTTGTTCTCCGCCCCTTTTATTCCTGCATTTGCATATTGGTGATAGTTTACAAGCACAACGAATGAGGAAAGGAGATCTCCGTGACACAACAACTGGAACGATTGCTGGATGATTACGACCAGAAGAAACTCTCACGGCGCGAGCTCATGGCGCTGCTGCTGGCCACGGGTACCGCAGCGGCAACCGGCAACGCCCAGGCGCAGGCCACCGAGCCTGTCGCCATTGGCCGATCCATGAATCACGTCTCCCTTTCGGTTGCTGATGTGAACCGCTCGGCTGATTTCTACAACAGGGTGCTGGGCATGGAAATCATCAGCCGGCCCGCCAATGGCGGCCTGAACATGGGGCTGGGGGGCGAAAGCTTTCTCGGCCTGTACGAGTTTGCTAACCCGGGCTCCATGCACCATTTGTGTATCGGTGTGAATGACTACAATGCCGACGCCATGGCCGAGCGCCTGGAGAATCATGGCATAACACCACGGGTGAATCGCGACCCGGCCAACCGCACCAGCGGCGGCGACCAGCTCTACTTCAGCGACCCTGACGGTATTAGCCTGCAACTGGCGCAGCATGGTTACCTGGGGTAGGTATGATCAAATTACTCTGACCCCTTTGATCCATGATCAAATTACTCTTACCCCTTTGATCCATAAATATGACTGACGCTACGCTTGGATCTTGACCCTGGTGCGGGAACTCCTGGTTGGCGAAAAGCTCGTTAAGCTCTCGGGATGGATGATGACTATAATTTTCAACCATGTTCGATACCAGGCTATGGGCCATAACGCCGCGCTTTGCGGCTGGTTTGGAGCGCAGCGGGAAACAAGCCCGACAACAGCGCTTTGTCAGCACTAGAATGGGATATCGTCATCAAAATTATCCGTCGGCTTAGTCGCTTTTGGTTGCAGATATTCCTCATTCTTCAATAGCTCATCTACACCCATCTCGGTGATTGAGTAGGCGTAGAAATCATAACCGTCCTGATGATCCGTCTCTACGGTTTTGCCTATCAACCCCATACGCTCGAGCTTAATAAGCGAGATCTGCAGAATAGCGTCGTTAACCCCACGAAAGCTATTTGCCACTCTATGAAACGGTAAGCCTACCGGATCGGCAACATGGCTTTGTAGGCAAGAGGCTAGAATTTTGTAGTCCTGTTTTTTTAGCGCATAGCTCGCAGGGTTGGCTATGATAGTTTTGGATTCAGAAAGACTTGCATGATTTATAAGTCCAAGCCTTTCTACCTCAGATTTAATCAAAGAGCATGCTCTATTAGTTGCTGAAACAAGATCGCCATCAGAGCGGCTTGCGTCATAGTCCGCTGGAGTTACACCTAACAAATCTGTTGGTAAGTGCATATCTACATCGCGCGGCTTTAGGACAAAAGATCGAGACTTTCCAATTGCACCAACAAATAGCCCCATTTCGAATACCACATTGTCCCTGACAACATGCTCACTTCTGATCCTAATTGTACTGATGTCGTCGGGTGCAAAAATGAATAACGCAAAATCAACAGCTGATGATTTCTCCACCAAATCTTCGATCGTTGAAGATGAAAGCTTAAATGTGCCATTTTTCCAAATGGTCACTTCAAAATCGTGATCTAGATTGACATTGACGGCCTCAGCGATAGGAAGGCTTTCGACTGAAGACGCAATAAATAATCGTGGTTTTCTCAACTTGTGATCTCCGCTC
>JBKAGC010000220.1:0-6093 GCA_046290215.1 Pseudomonadales bacterium
TCGACGGATTAAGACAGTAGAAACGAAAAGCCCCGCAATTGCGGGGCTTTTTTTTGGCTTTAACTTTTTCAGTTAGTTAAATTTCGTCACCTGGTTGATCAAGGTATTCGCTCAAACCATAACCGACACGCTCACCATCCAGGGTATAGCGGGTCATGCCCTCGCCGATGTAAGTAATTTGCTCAGAGCGGCGATTGCGCAGCGGCACAAAACCGACCACCTCTGCTTCTATTTTGTGCTCATCGCCGTTCTCAAGTTTTACATCAGCGGTAAAGCCCGTATGGAAGCGGGTCCCAGACTCGTAACGGGTATCCAGCTGGATAGAATCCACCTTGATGAATTCTTCACCCTTGTGGAACATCCCACCGATGCGGTCACCTACAATAGATAACACCATGCCTAAGTCATCGCCAAAGTTACCAGTTAACCAACGATAGGAACGAATTGACTGCCAGTATCTAGGGCCCCAGGAGTGATCTCGCAAACCATTGCCAGAAAAGCTCAACGGCTCCTCTCCTTCGATAGTAATTGTCCCTTCCACATGCATGTGTTGCTCATAGTGTGCTCTGGCAAAGTCATTACCGTCGTCTGGTTCACCTACATGGCCATAGAGTGGGCCAACGCCAGAATGAATCAGTTCGACCTTAAGCTTTTTGAACGGGTTCTGTTTGAAAGCCTTGGACGGGTCCTGCATGTCTCTGGGATTTGCCATGAATAGACTAGAGCCGTCGTAAGTAGTTTTTATCTTTTCACCAGGCACCATTACCTCGACCCTCGCACCGCCAGCATCCCAGCCATCATTAGAGTTAATTTCAGGCTTTTTATAGTTGAAGAAAGCTGAGCCATCGGGATTAAAAACAATCACCGTCATTTCCGCATAGCCCTCATTGGCACGATTACCTATGCGAATGAAACCGCCGCGATTGGAGTTTCGATCGAAAAAGTTAAAGTAGACTGACTCATTAAAGTTTTCTTCTGGACCCAGGGGATGGGTGTAGTCATCCTCTGGTTTCACGTTTCCTATAATTTTCACCATGCTTATCTCCTCGTTGTGTACCTTGAGAATGCTACATTAGGCTCGCTATCCAGTATAATGCTCACACCACTCTGCCAGCCTGAACCCAGCCCCCAATGATCGATATCAAGCAAAACATGAGATCTGTTATAGAAACAGAAGCCCAGGCGATAAGCCGAATCGAAGTCACCGAGGACTTTGAGACCGCCGTCAACTTGATTCTGGCATGCTCTGGCAAGATCGTGACCACAGGCATCGGCAAGGCTGGTTATGTGGCCCAGCGGTTCGCCGCAACACTTTCCTCTACCGGTACGCCGGCGTTTTTTATTCATCCAGCGGAAGCCGGCCACGGTGATTTAGGTATGCTGGATACAGGCGACTTGATACTCGCTTTTTCCACCAGCGGCAAGTCCATTGAAGTCATCGAGATGCTTAAAAACGCCGCCGAATTAGGACATACCATTGTTGTAGGGATTACCTCTCATCCTGATTCACCGCTGCGCGACCTGAGCACAGTGACACTGGATATGGGACCAGATATTGAAGAGCCTTGCCCGTTAAACCTGACGCCCAGTGCAACCATTGCCGTGATGTCCGCAATTTGTGATGCCATCGCGTTGACTCTGATACCTCTTAAGAACTTCAGCAAAGAGCAATACGGCCTGCGTCACCATAAAGGCTACCTTGGCGCTATTGCGCGCCAGGAGCACCAATACGACAGTCAGGACTGAGCCTTGTCAGATAGCCTCAACCCAACTCAGCTAGCCAAGAAATATGTCGCCGAAACTGAAGCAGAACTCCGCACAGTGGAGGCTACGATTCAGGTGGTGGGACTGATCGCCAGCGACGATCAACCTTCTCTTGCCTACGCCGGCGCAACGAAGCAGAAGTTCGATGATATCGGCATTCACTACGATCTGCGTAAAATGGCGCGCCTCGACCTGGAGGCTGAAATTATTGCCGTCAATGAGGATCTGAACGTCCACGGCGTGTTCATTTACTTCCCGGTTTTTAACAACCAACAAGATGACTATTTGCGCAATCTAGTGGACTACCGAAAAGACATCGAGGCTGGCAGCAACTACTGGACTCGTAAGCTATACAACAATGACCGATTCGTAGATGGCGATCCAACCAAGAAGGCTCTGCTACCTTGCACGCCACTTGCCATTGTAAAAATGCTCACAGAAATCGGCGTTTACGACATGAGTAAAGCCAAACCGCTAGCAAACAAAACAGTGACGGTCTTTAATCGCAGTGAGGTCATCGGTCGCCCCCTGGCTGTAATGATGTCCAATGATGGCGCCCTGGTACACAGCTTTGATGAGTATGGACCCCTGACTTTTCAAGCGGCAAAAGCTGCCGAGTCGTCCATTACACGGGCCGATGCCTTACAGGTGGCTGACATTGTTGTTACCGGCGTACCTTCAGAACATTTTAGGAAGATTAGCGCCGCAGAGGTTCGACCAGGCACGGTATGTGTTAACTTTTCCAGCATTCCTAATTTTGAGGATGACATTAACACCCATACCGAGGTGTTTATCCCCAGGGTGGGGCCTATGACGGTCGCCATGTGCATGCGCAATACCCTGAGACTGTATAAGAATTTTCATGGCGCAGAGGTGAACCGTTAGATGTCACTGGCTGAGCAAACGCTTCAACAATACTTAACTGAACTCGCGGCAAAAACTTCAACACCAGGCGGCGGCGCGGTGGCGGCAGTTAACGGCGCCCAGGCCGCTGGATTAATATCCATGGTGGCGAATTTTTCCGAGAAAACTCTCGACACCCGGCAACGGCAAGACATACTCGACATCACTGCCACCGCAAGCGAACGTTATATGACACTCGCCGATCAGGATGCCGCGAACTTTGCGCACCTAATGAAGTGTTATCAACAAGGGTCAGGAATCCAGGACGCGTTAAAGGGCGCGGCGCAGCCTCCCATGGATTGCCTGGACCTGACAATGGATCTAGTGCCGCATTTGCAAAGGATCGCGGCGGCGGGCAACAAAAATCTCATCACCGATACTGGTATTGCTGCCTCACTGCTTCAGAGTACCATGACGGCTTCGGAACTGAACATCTTGATCAATTTGCGGTCTATCAAGGACACGGCCTTTATCACTGCTGGCAAGGCAAAACTTGCTAAATATGCTCCCACCAAAAACTTACTCAACGATATTCTTAGCAAAGTTGTTCAAGACCTTGCCTGAGCCTGTAATGAGGCCTCTGACCATCTTCATCATGGTTGGCTTACTAGTGAGTGGCTGCAGCACCATAAAGCTGCCTGAAATTCGACTTAAGTCCACTCCAGTTTCCCAGCAACCGGCGCAGCGTATAGATCGACAAACCGTCATCAATGAATTCGAGCGCAAGATCGCCGAGGCACTGCTCAGTGACCCACCTACCCTCGAGCCTCTGGCAAGCAAAGAGCAAACCGAGGCATTTCTAGCTAAGGCTGACCCCATTGTCCATCGCTCAGACCTCGATCCCCGATCCTTAGCGCCTGAACAAGCTCGCACTTACAAACGACTCAAAGACGCAATTGCCGTTGCCGAATTTCGTATACCACGATGGCAACAGTTAAATCACTTGCGTGATGTGCAAAGATTACCTGTTTATCCCGAGGCTGCCGAAGCACTTGAAAACACCCTGGCAGCTCAGGTAGCGGTGGGTGCCGCCTATCCACAACCTTTACTCGATGCCGCAGCACAACTGCTCGCACAAGGTGAGCACATGGATATTAACCAGGCACAGTTGGTTAAGATTCAGCTCGCTGTGAGCAACTTGCGGTCCGATGCAAGACGCTGGGCTCAAGCCAGGCTTGCCTTTGCCCTGACAGAAACCGACCAACAGGAGGCTTTGGGGAGGCTCAGACCGAGGCTCGCAGCACAAAAACAAGCACTACAACAAATTATCGACGCCAACGCCCTCAACTTGCAGCAACTCTATCAAGATGCCTACTACGACATTCGAAACGAGCCAGATCCACCGCAAATCGCGCTCGACCTATTGGTCATCAACTTACAAGAAGCACTACTCGCTCTGGACTCAAAGATTCCTGTGGCAATTGAGGGCATAGAGCAAGACATGCTTGGCCTGTTCCATCGTCAAGATGCTAACCTCGATTTTAATCTCACTGCCTTTTTGTCATTACCTGCATTTGAATATCGAGCGGTAGCTTTTGAGGCAGCCAGCGAAGTTGCTGGCAATAATGCCTGGGCCAGACCATGGCGGGATAGTTTCGCGCTGGCAGTAAGTGTGTGGCTAGAAAACGCTATCGAAGTAAACGAGGACACTGCCATCGAAACCAGAGTTGGCAGTAGCGTTCGTCATTTACTCCATCTAGAACTGGCGGTCGCAGAGCTAGAACTTGCCCTAGGGTTAGCAAATCTAACAGAGATTGAAAGGCGCCTTGAGGCGCATTTACCCTATACAAAAGACCAGCTTCAACAGCTCAAGCTAAGCTGGCTAACTGACCATCGCAGCAGCGCCGTGGCCATGTTAATTGCAGACGACATAGATGAACTGCCGCAAGCCGCATTGGCACCCTTGCTGAATTTAATACAGCCGGAATCCTACCAGGCATTCAAGGCATCGCTAACACGTTAGTGGAGCAACTGCCCCAATAAGTTCTTAACGTAACCAGCATGAAAAGGTTTGTCACAAACAGCTGACACACCTGACTGCATAAACGAATCCACCCTTGCCTCGCTGTTTTCCGACGTCACCATCAGAATTGGAATGCTCGATTGGCTCGAATCGTTGCGAATGAAGTTTGTGAGCTTCTCACCGTCCATCTTGGGCATATTGAAGTCAGTAATCACAATGTCAAACAATTGTTGATTCAGTTTGTCTACCGCCTCGGAACCATCAGCTGCCAGGGTAATGTTCTCTAATCCCATATTGTTCAGCAACCGGACAATGTGGTTTCGCGCCGTTTGGCTATCGTCAACGACTAACGCCTTAATGCCCTCAAGGTCGATCAAATTCTCATTGTCTTCTTCCACTGCGATGTATTCAGTTGTGGCTTCCAGAGCCAAACGCATCGCATCAACACTAAAGGGCTTCGGCAGTATCGCCATCACACCAGCCTGTTTCACCGGATCCAAATACTCAAAACGATTCTCACTAGAGATCAACATAAACGGCACATCCTTGAGCCTGTCATCGTCGCGCATTCTTGCTAGCAGTTCAGAACCAGTGCCTTTGTCGTAGTACATGTTACTCATCACCAGATCCGGTGGGCTGGCCTGGATCTTTTGCCAGGCCTCCTCTGGATCGGCAACCATTTCCAGGTTCCGATTGCCCGCCGCCTCAAGCTTGGCCGCAATTATCTTGCGCTGGGTGAGGGAAGGCTCCATCAGCAGGATATAAAGGTCTTCAATGGCAAGCTTCGACATGATGGCGCTCGGCGTGAATCTACATCTTCAAAGTGTAGACCCTGAGGCGATGGCAGCAAGCCGATCTTGAGGAACTAGGAAGCCCGCCAGCGCCGTCGATCTGGCCGGCCGCCGCGATAACTGGTGGCTACCGCTTCGAGTAATTTCAACTCATAGAGAATTGAGCGTGAAGAGGGCCGAAACGGACAGTTAGCTTCCGCTTCCTGTCTGGAAGAGGCTTCACTGGCCTCAATCACCTGACCACTCATCTGGAACTCACCGCTACTCCCAGATGAATCAGACATGGCGCAGTGCAAGTGAAACTGAGGGTTTCGGGTGAAGTCTCGAACCTTGGAAGAGTCCGGCTCGGCAAAAATGAAGCAACGCGTGGGGCTTAAAAACGCAGTGACCGGATGGACCCTCGGTCCACCGCTCTCTCGCACAGTCGCAAGATAAGCGACTTTACCGTCCAGCCGTTTCCTACCGAACTCCGCGATATCCGGCGACGCTAGTTGTAGTTCACCCCAGGAGTGCAATCCCTATCTCACTTTATTATTGCTGCTACATCCTATCACCACTACCTGTGGTGAGACAGTCCTGGCCGTCATTACCTCACAACTCAAACGCATCGATCTTAAGCACTTGCGACGCCTTGGGATTGCGCTAGTATGGGCTAAAGCACAAAAACGATAA
>JBKAGC010000221.1:0-6089 GCA_046290215.1 Pseudomonadales bacterium
GGTGTTGCCGGGGTTGAAATTACTGCAAAAGAATTCGTGGTCGAGCAGGTTGGTGCCAACGTTTCATCCGCCGGAGACATCAATGGTGACGGATTTGATGATGTAATTATCACCAACAATCGAGGTGGCTATACGTTCGTGGTCTTTGGTACCGACGAGACCTTCGTTTCTCTTGATGTGGGTGATCTTGACGGCAGCAATGGTTTTGCAATCGAAGATGCCGATGAAAGTATTTCAGGTGGCGGTGATATTAATGGCGATGGCTTTGATGACCTGATCATTCAGGGTGACAATGGTGCTTATGTCCTGTTTGGTTCAGAGGACATTAGCAGTGTTGTTGGGAGTTTCGACTTCTCGTACACAAGAAGCGGTTATTATCCGGGCTATGGCAATTATTCCTTTACGACCAACTTCGATGATTCGATTACTGCCCTGAACCCAGACAATGACGTCGAATCTGCGAACGGTAAAGGTTTCCAGATTGTTAGAGATAGTAATGCGGACGATGCTGACGACTATCGCGTGGCGATCATTGGCGATATTAACGGCGACGGCTACGATGACTTCATTCTTTCAAACTACGAATATGAGGAAGGCGTCACCGGCGTCGGTGGCGGCGGTGGTGAAGGCGGCGAAGGCGGCGGTGAAGGCGGCGAAGGCGGTGACTCGGAAGAAGTCACACCGATCGGTAAGGCCTGGGTTGTTTTCGGCGGTGAAGATGTTGGTAGTAGTGGTCGTATCGAACTTAAGAATCTGGATGGCACAAATGGCTTCGCGATCACAGGCGAAAGTGTATACGAGTTAGGCTACTCACTGGCTGGTGCTGGCGATATTGACGGCGATGGTTTTGATGACTTCTTACTTTCTGAGACCGGCCGAAATCCTGATGACGGAGAAGGCGGCGAAGGCGGCGAAGGCTCTACACCGGACCCATCGGACTATCAGGGCGAGGCCTATATTTTCTTTGGTAGCGATTTTGCCGGTGCTGCGGGTGTCATTGGTACCTCTGGCAACGATCAGCTAACTGCTGACGCCTCTGGTGTAGTGAAGGCAGGTAGTGGGAGCGACACCATTACAGTCGCAGCAACCGACTTCTTCCGCATAGATGGTGGCGGCGGTAGCGACACCTTGACGCTTGGTGGTTCTGGTTTAACGCTCGACTTTAGTAACTTGCAGCAGCGGGCCGTGCGGAATATCGAATCCATTAATCTCACCGGGTCCGGTAATAATACGCTGACCATTAATCACGCTCAGGCTAAAGATGTTCTGGGCGGCGGGGCTGGCACACTGCAAATTACTGGTAATGCTGGAGATGTGGTCAACGTTGTTCGAGCTGGCGTTAAAAATAACGATGGGTTCAATACGACCTATACCAAGAACAACGTGGTGATTTCCATTTCCAATGCGGTGACAATTGTTGAGCAGGAAATTGCTCCCGTTTTTGTCACTGGAACGGCGTTTGATCTGGCGGAAAACACGACGCTGGTCACAGACTTCTTTGCTCGCGATGCCAATGGCGATACGATCACCTACGGTATCAATGGCGGCGCTGATGCCAGTTTCTTCTCGATTGATACCACTACCGGTGAGTTGTCGTTCGATGCATCACCGGATTTTGAGACGCCGCAAGGTGATGTCCCTGGAGCACCGGGTGCCAACGACAATGCCTATGTGGTGAATGTCACAGCGACAGATACTACTGGTCGGACAACAACTCAGGCCGTAACGGTGACGGTAACTGACGTCAACGAAGCGCCCACCATCACATCATCGACCGGTTCCAACGTGATTAGCTTGAGTAACCCCAGTGGTTTGACGACGGTGAGCTTTACCACCACCGATCCTGAGAGTGAAGCGGTGACGCTGGTCGCTAGTGGTGCTGATTTCTCAACGGACAAGTTTTTCCTTACTGGTTCGACGCTGCAAGCGAAGTTTCTCGGCCCCGATGCGGATGCCAACGGGGACGGCGTTTATGAACTCACGCTGACAGCAACTGATGCCTCCGGTGCGTCGACAACACTGGATTTATTTATAGGTGTGTTGACGGACGGTGTAAACGGCGTACCGATATTTGAGCAAGGCAGTAACGCAGAAGTCACTATCACAGAAGGGGATACCGCAGTGGGTACCTTCACCGCCATAGAGGCTGACGGTCAGGATTTGACCTATAGCTTGACCGGCGGTGATGACGATGCTGACTTTAGCATTGACCCAAGCACCGGAGCGTTAAGCTTTAACTCCGCACCCTCGTACGTGGATGGCACCACCGAAGGTGAAAACACCTACCGGGTTACCGTGACGGCGAACGATGGCGCAGGTGGCACTAAAGACCTGATCGTCGATGTGACCGTGGCGTATGACGTCACTACGACACCGGCGACTTTAACCAACTTCAATTCGAATTATGCAACCGGTGGTAGCTTCGGTGACCGGGGCACGAACGAGGCTGGTGAGATTCTCGATTTTAGTAACCTCTTTACCGGTGTTAGCAATGCACCGGAAACGATGGAGCAAGCCTTCGATGAGGGTTGGCTAAACTTCCGGCGAGATGGCAGCGATGTGGTTATTCAGTTTGACAGTGATGGCGGCGGTGATGATTATGTGGATATCCTTACCCTCACAAACGGTAGTAACAAGTTTATCGATGAAGAGTTCGACAACGATCTCTTTTTGATCTAGCTCGCCTCATTGAATCGGGAACAAATCCCAGGCAACAAAAAAGGCGCTTCCCTGCAAAGAGAAGCGCCTTTTTTAATCGGTCGTTAGAAGCTAGTAACCGAGTGTAGAAGCAAACACCGAACCGTTGTCGCTAACAGAAACCGGCAGGTTCGCCGTAAACAAGGAGCTGATCTCCACCATATCCTCAGCACTCAAATCACCCGCTTCACGCTTTAAGATCAGGTAGAACTTAATGCTGTCGTACTTGGCTTCCTGTAATCGGCGCTCTGCCTGGAACTGGTCACGAATTGCGTTGAGCACATCAACGTTGGTGACGGTGCCCAACTCAAAACCCTTTGCCATGGCGTCTGCGGTTTTGGTTGTGGAGTCATACAAGCTTTGCGCCGCCTTAATGGCAGACTCGCTGGCCTTGTACTGCAGGTAAGCGCTTCTGACAATCTCGCTGGTATCGAGTTTGATCTGTTCAAGCTCGCTCTCGGCAATCGCGTGTAAGCTACGTGCTTCGCGTACGCCTGCCTTGCGCGTGCCGCCCTGCCAAATCGGCACGTTGATATCGACACCAAAGTAAGTGGTTTCTGACTTCCTAATGGGTGCATTGTCAAAACCCACGTCGGAATCCTGGCGCTCAACAATCAACGATGCGGTTGGAAAGTAAGTACCCTTACGGCGCTCAATACCTTCCCTTGCCGCTTCGATGGCGTGCTGTTTGGCTTTGATCTGGTAGTTGTTGTCGTACGCCATCGCCACCCATTCTTGTAGACCCGCAGCAGAGGAAGGGCTGCGGGCATTATCAGCCAGGTCGTTCAGATTACCAACGCCGAGGCCGCTCGCCGAACGTAATGCTTCTTTGGCAAGATCCAAATCACTTTGCAGACGAATCTGGTCAGACTCAACCGCAGCAACACTTGCTTGTGCTTGCAGCAGGTCAGTGATTTGCGCCAGTTGCTTTTCGTACTGACCTTCAATTTGCGAGAGCTGTTTCTTCACTGCATCGAGTTCGGCTTTGTTGGAAGACACTTCTCCTTGCGCCTGCAGCACGTTGAAGTACTTTTCCGCGACTTCCGTCAGCACCGTGGAGAGTTCGTAGTAGTACTCAGCCTCCGAGCGATCCTGCTCCGAGATGGCCTGGCGCCGGGCGCTGAAGGCTTCCCAGTTAAACAAGACCTGGCGTAGTTGCACAGAGTAACGCTCACCGTCGAAGTCCGTGGAGGTGGTGCCATTGTCACGCTTGTTGTCAGTGAGCGTCGCCTGTGCGGAAATTTGCGGTAGCAACTGTCCTTTGGCGGCATCGTAGCGTGCCTCACCAATGGCTTTGCGTTGCTCGGAAATCTTTAAGCGCGGGCTGTAGTCCAGCGCAGCGGTGAAGAAATCCTCAAGGGTCGAGCCCATGGTGCCCTCCGCCATAACGCTCATCGGCGTAACGGCAATGGCGCCGGCGAGGGCAAGATGGCGGAAGCGGAATTTACGTTTGGTCATGCTTAGTCCTCATTAAAGCTGCGCGCAATCGCGTTAGAAAGTGGTTTAAATAAATATTGAAAAAACGTTCGTGAACCGGTGGCGACAAACACCTCAGCAGGCATGCCGGGCACAAGTTCAAGATCGCCAAGTTCTTTAAAGCCTTCTTCGGTGACCTCAATTCTTGCCTGGTAATAGGGCAGACCAGAATTTTCATCAACAAAGATATCTGCTGAGATATAGGTGAGCTTGCCAATAATGTTTGGTACGGCGTTGCCAAAACTAGAGAAGCGGATATTGGCCTGCTGATGCAAAGCGATGCGGTCAATGTCGTTCGGGGAGATTTGCGCTTCGACGATGAGTTCATCGTCTTCCGGGACGATATCGACAATCTTGGTGCCAGGGGCGATTACTCCGCCCACGGTATGAAACTGCATGCCTTTGATGGTGCCAGCGACGGGCGAGCGCACTGAGGTGCGAGAGACGACGTCACGCAGAGCAGTGATGCGTTCGGCAACGTCATTCAGGCGATTCTGGGTGTCGGCCAGTTCCGCGACCACTTCGTTTTGGAACTCCCGTTCTCGTAACATGATTTCCAACTGGGTCTCGCCGATTTGCACATCAATAGATGCGATGTTCGCGGTCAGATCTGCCGATTCACCCTTGGCTGTTGCCAACGCTCGCTGCAACTCGCGCAGGCGATTCTTATCGGAATAACCCTGGCCGAGCAATTCTTCGATATCGGTAAGTTCCTCCTGGTAAGACTGGGCAAGGGCGTCCTTACTTTCTTTAAGTGC
Organism: Pseudomonadales bacterium; assembly: GCA_046290215.1. Classification (GTDB taxonomy): domain Bacteria; phylum Pseudomonadota; class Gammaproteobacteria; order Pseudomonadales; family Azotimanducaceae; genus JAHRVQ01. The sequence continues at coordinate 4,932 of JBKAGC010000221.1, forward strand.
TTTGATGCCATTTAGCTGTGAACGCAGTTGCTCAATGCGCTGTACTAGCAAATCGGTGCCGGCAGATATCGCCGCTTTGCGAGCCGCAAACACTTGTTCCTCTGCTGCGATGTCTGCCGCGGTAACGTTTTCAAGCTCTGGATAATCAACCGAGGGTAGCTGCAGTTTTTCAGCGTTCAACCTCGCCTCTCTCAGCCGCAAGGCATTGTATTGTTTGCGTACAATATCGAGTTGCGCCAGGGATTGGGTCTCGTCGAGCTTGATTAAGAGCTGGTCCTGCTCAACATAGTCGCCGTTTTTCACGAGGATCGCCGCGATAATGCCGCCCTCAAGGTGCTGGGCAGTTTTACTGTGGGAGGCAACCGTCACCCGGCCGAAGGCATGGGCAGCGCCGTCGAGTGGTGCAATAGAAGCCCAGAGACCAAACACGCCGAACACCAGGGCAAATAGAACCAGGCCAATTCGTAACGGCAGCGTGATATCCGTTAACTCATCAGTACTTTCCGGCGCGTTGATGTTCATCTTAGTTTCCAGCGGATTTCTCCCCGGCGACTTGTGCCGCGTTACGCGGCGCGGTAAGCGTACTTAACACCTTTTCCTTAGGCCCGAATTCAACGGTTCTGCCTTCGTTTAGAATCAGCATCTTATCCATCACGTGCAATATAGCGACGCGGTGACTAATCACAATCACCGTGCTGCCACTTTCTTTAAGTCGCGCAACGGTGTTGATTAGCGCTTTTTCGCCCTGGTCATCCAGGTTGGAATTGGGCTCATCCAAAATCACCAGGCGTGGTAATTTGTACACTGCCCGGGCGAGCGCAATGCGTTGTCGCTGGCCGCCAGAGAGGGCGCCACCGCTCGAACCGATCCGGGTGTCATAACCCTTTGGTAGCCGCAACACCAGGTCGTGAACGCCTGCGAGTTTGGCTGCTTCGACCACCTGTTCTGCGTCCAATTCGCCGAACCGACAAATGTTCTCGGCAATGGTGCCGTCAAACAGTTCGATGTCCTGGGGCAGATAACCAATATGTGGGCCAAGGGCAGCGCGATCCCACTGGGCGATATCAGCGCCATCAAGTCGGCAAAATCCTCCATGTCGCCATTTAATTTTACAGCTCTTAGATCCATCACTTTTTGGGCACTGTCGCTGCTCCACCG
>JBKAGC010000222.1:0-6081 GCA_046290215.1 Pseudomonadales bacterium
AATCTGCTGAAGAGCCCGTCGTTCTAAAGGTGCCCCGACCGGTGCCACCAAAACCTGTGGCCGAATACGCCGACCGCAAAATGGTGGAGGGGTTTCATCGCCGTGAAGCTTACGCGTTGGCTGCCAAGCGAATGTTCTGGCCGGTGGTAGCCTCCGTTGCCACCACGCTGGCGGCGTTCCTGCCACTTATGTTCTGGCCCGGCGTACCCGGCAAGTTTATGCGTTACCTGCCGGTTACAGTATTTACCGTTCTGGTGGGTAGTTTGCTGTTCGCACTGGTGTTTGGTCCGGCACTGGGTGCGGTGTTTGGCAAGGCGGGAGAAGTGGACGACGAATCCAAGCGCACCTTAAAAGAACTGGAAGAGGGCGATCCTACCAAATTAAATACGATCACAGGTTCTTATGCGCGGATGGTGCGTTGGACTTGTAAGCATGCCGGCATGGTAGTGATTGCCACCATCGTCGTGCTGATCGGCAGCTTTTACGGTTACGGTAAAGCCGGGAATGGCGTGGTGTTTTTCTCCAATGCCGAGCCCATGTTTGCCCGGGTGACCGTTCGCGCCAGGGGCAATTTGTCAGCTGACGAGGCAAACCGCCTGGTGAAAGAGGTTGAGCAAGAAATACTCCATGTGGAAGGCATTGCCGACATGAACACCTGGACGAAAACCCCGGGCGGTGCCTCCAGAGGCGGCGCAGACCGGATTGGCAGTATGTTTCTTGAGCTTCGGCCAGAAAACGAGCGAGACATTACCGGCACGGAGATTTTTGAAGAGGTCCGGCGACGTACAGCAAGTTACGCTGGGATCAGTGTAGAAATTGAAGAGATGGAGCAGGGGCCGCCGCAAGGCAAGGCCATTTCCATCCAGTTCGCGTCAGATCATAAAGAACTATTAGAGCCTGCCATTGCTCGCGTGGTGGAGTACATGGAAACGTCTGAGGGTATTCGCGATATTGAAGATACTCGCTCTATTCCAGGGATTGAATGGCGCTTAAATGTGGACCGCGCCCAGGCTGCGTTGTTTGGCGCTGATGTCACCCAGGTTGGTGTCGCCGTGCAACTTGTCACCAATGGCTTAAAAGTTGGTGAGTATCGCCCTGATGGTGCCGACGATGCGGTGGATATTCGGGTCCGCTTTCCCGAGTCTGACCGGGGTATTGAGGCGCTGGACGACCTGCGAATCATGACCCGACAAGGATTGGTGCCCGTGAGCAACTTTGTGCAGCGGGAACCGAAACCCAGTGTGGATGCCATTCAGCGCATCGATGGTATTCCGGTGAAATTCATTCGCGCGGATGTGGCCCCCGGTGTGTTCGCTGACACCAAAGTAAAGGAGATATCTGCCTGGTTAGAGACGCAAAAGTTTGATCCGCGAGTGGAGATTACTTTCCGTGGCACCAATGAAGAGCAAGAAGAATCTAATGCCTTTGTGGGCACCGCTTTCTCTTTGTCGCTGTTGTTAATGTTTGTGTTGTTGGTAACCCAGTTCAACAGCCTTTATCAGGCAACGCTGATTTTATTTGCTGTGGTGATGTCTACCGCGGGTGTGCTGATAGGCTTAATTGTCACGGGGAATCCGTTTAGCTCAATTCTGACCGGTACAGGCATCGTGGCGCTAGCAGGGATTATCGTTAACAATAATATTGTTTTGATCGATACCTATAACCACGTGCGGCGCCAGCATCCGGAAGAGGATTATGTGACATTGATTGTCCGCACTGGGGCCCAGCGCCTCCGGCCGGTAGTGCTGACCACAGTTACCACTATTTGCGGTTTGCTACCTCTGGCAATGAATTTCAGTATTGATCTGGTGAATCGTGAAGTGGTCTATGGCGGTGCGCTGTCCCAGTTCTGGGTGCCATTGTCCCAGGCGATTGTCTGGGGCCTCGCGTTCGCATCGATTCTGACGTTGATTGCAACGCCAGCGTTGTTAGCGTTGCCATATCGATTCAGACCGCTGCTGAACTGGCTAAAAGCAAAGTCAGCTGAAGTCTTGCCAGTTGCTGTGAGTGCCCGTTTGGGTACAGAGCGGCAGTCACATACTTCATGATATTGAGATTTTTCTTAGCGGTACTTTTTCTCGGCCTGCTTGCGCTGGGAGGGGTTGCGTACGATCTGTTAAAGCCGGCCGCCAAACAAGCCGTTAACACCGATTTTTCCGGCGCAAATGAGCTCCGTTTTCTTGTGGTGGGGGATCAAGGAGTTGGTAACTTGCGTCAGTGGCAGGTTGCCGATGCCATGGAGGTGGCGGCAGAGACAAAGCCCGCCGACGCGGTATTCTTTTTGGGGGACAATTTCTACAGCCATGGCGTGGCCTCGCCAGAAGACCTGCAGTGGCGTTACAAGTTTGAAAACATCTATACCGGTGCCCTTAGCGCCACGCCGTTTTTCGTCACCCTTGGCAATCACGACTATTATGGCAATGCCATGGCGCAAATTAACTATGATCGTGAAGATCAAGGTTCAACGCGATGGCAAATGCCCGAGCGTGACTATGTCAGGACTTTTGGCGGTGATCGCTGGCAAGCCCTGGTGCGGGTTGCTTTCATTGATACTGGCTTATATGTGAGAAATCCTGATGATGCAGCGAGAACGCTGGATCAACTCCTCAGCCAGGCGTCTCCGGCAACCTGGACCCTGGTGGTGACCCATACGCCTCTCACTTCTGGAAACGAGTTTGCCCATAAGCCAGGCGCTTTGGCTGCGTGGCAACCCGTACTGCAGAAGCACCGCGTGGATGCTATTTTGGCCGGTCATGATCACAACATGCAGCTTATTGACCGTGGCGGTTGGCCAACCTCAGTGATCGTCGGTGTTGGGGGTAAGTCTGGCCAGGCGCTGGAGGCTGATGAAGTCCCTGGGTTGATGTTTTTCGGCACGGAAACCGGATTTCTTGAGCTAGATGTGACCCGCAGCACCCTGAATTTACGCTTTACAGATATTCATAACGAAACTCTGTTTGAGCACCAGATCCAACGCTAAATAGCCGGTTTGTGAGTTACGTCACATTTTTGGCAATTTCTGAGACTGGTCAGCTTTTAATCAATGTCATTTTCCATTTCGCGCGCTAGGATGATCTTCCGTTGGTCATGGAAATGCCATCATGCAGCACGATTCAATAGATCACGAACAGCAGGCAGTAGCTGCCTCTTTCGAAGCTCACACGGGTTCCTCAGAACAAGCCCGCGAAGCTGAACTGCATAAAGTGATTGCCGAGCTCGAAGTGGAAATGCGCCGGCTGGTGGACATCCTCCAGGATCAGTCCAGGCACTAGAGGCTTTCCGGGTCTTCTCGACCTGCGGCAAGCACTGCGCTCTCAGGTGATTTACCTCCCCCCCTTTACCTTTGACTAGACGCCCCGCTAAGCTTCCAACTCATTACGACTTCTGGAGCGATCGTTGGACATCGAATTCAAAAACCCACCGGAATTTAAGAAACTTGGCTTGCCCTTCTCCGAGGCAGTACGAGTTGGCGATCTGTTGTTTCTCTCTGGACAACTGGGCAACTCAGGTGGCCTTGGTCTTGTGGAAGGTGGTGTTGAAGCGGAAACGCGGCAAACCATGGAGAACATTAAAAGCACTCTCGAACGGCATGGCCTCGGGATGGATCGCGTCGTTAAGTGCACGGTGTTTCTAGCAGATATGGCCGAGTGGCCAGCCGTTAACGACGTGTACAAAAGCTATTTTGGAGAAAATCCGCCTGCCCGCAGCGCGCTGGGTGCCAACGGTTTGGCTTTGGGTGCCAGGGTTGAGATTGAGTGTATTGCAGCTTACTAAGCAGCGGATGGTCGATTGAAAACCCTGCTCTTTGATGTTTGCCATACCTTGTATCAGGCAAACACGACCTATGACTTTCTAGCTTTCTACTTTGCCGATGATGCAAGGTTTGCTGGGCTTATGAAAAAGCGGCGCTCGCTTTGGGCACGGTTGCTCGCCAGGTTAACGGGGCACGACCCATATCGGCAAAAAGCGATTGCCTATCTGCGGGGAGAACCTGAAGAGCAACTCCAGGCCAGGGCAAAAAGTTTCGTCAAGACACTAGTGCCAATCGGGCCGACCCAATCCATGCTTAGAGAAGCCCAGGCAAACGGGGATCGGGTAGTGCTTGTTTCTGCATCGTTAGATCTGGTGGTGTCTGAAGTGGCAGCCGAGCTTGGCGTCAATGAGTATCACGCTTCGAAGCTCGCCTTTGCAAACGGCGTGTGTCAGGGACATTTGCTGCTAGATCTGCTGGGTAACAAGACGAGCGTGGTAAACAGATCAAAAGGCGCTAACCCCGCTTTGATGGTTTCGGACAATTTTAGTGATGCGGGCTGCATCGACCTGGTTGACGAGTTTCATCCGGTGTACCGCAGGGGTGACGCAAAAGCGCAACGGTTTTGGCAAAGCAAACGGGTCGCATCAGCAATTTGTTATGAATAACAGCTGGCAGTTTTTTGTTCCCTATGCTTATTTCCTCTCGACCCGGGTGATCACGCCGGCAGCGCGGCTGTCCTGGGTGCTAATTTACTTTGTGCCCCTGGGCTTGACGCATGCCGTGTTTACACCAGCCTGGTCTGGTGCGGCGCTACTCCAACTCTTGCTAGCGGCAACCGCGGTTTATCCTGTACGAGCTGGGATATATCGAAAATGACACCTTAACCGTACAAAACGAAGTCTCGCCAACGTTGCGCTTGAGTGAATCTCAAACTGCCTATGTGACGGAAAATCTATCGAAGATTGTGACGTTTCGCCTTGGCATTAGTATGTCGTTAGTTCTATTTATGTCTGCAGCGGCGGGGATAAGTTGGTTTTTGGTGGGCCTGCTATTACTGGGCCTCACCTTTGCGATCTACAATCGTACCCGCGGTAAGTTTAATGCGTTGTTACACCCAGTCCTGGTGTCACTGCGTTTCTCACTACCAGTGTTGGTAGTGTTGCCGGATTTGGAAGTGCTCGTGTACTTGCTGTTGTTGTTCCCTTTGCTGAATTCATTAGAGCGAGCGGCTGAACCACGCTACGGCATCACCTGGTTGCAGACTCTTTGGCTGACCAATCAGTCCTCCAGTCGGTGGCTGTACTACTTGCTGCTCATGCTCTTAACGGTGGCTTATTTGCCGCTGATGGATCAGTCTCCAGCGCTGCTGGTACCAGTGTGTTATATGTTTATCTATCGATTAGCCACGGCCTATATTCGACCCCACAAGGTGGCATCTTGAAGTTCACACTACTGGTGCCAAACGCCGAAGTTTCCGGTGGTACTCGAGCTAACTTTCAGATCAGGGTTAGTCGTCAATTTCACCACGAAGCCAGGCCATAGCCTCACTTTCATCGCGAAAGGGTTTCATATTATAGGCGGCGTTGTTTTGCTCAGCGAAGGTGGTGCTCATCCGTGACAAGCCGAACTTTAGAGCAGAAGGGGCGATCAGGGCGACCTTGCCATTAGCGCGGTCTTTACCCTTGGTAGTGGCATATTTGGAGAATTCCCGGAGGCTGGCAGAAACATCGTCGTCTTCATCTGGATAGCCGTTATGCATGTCCCACAGCACCTGGTGCGGCACGGTCTCCTGAGCGTAAATTTCATCAACCCCAGCGTAAAGATCCTCGAGGCTGATGGTTCCTTCAAGGATGATTTTCAAGAAATCCTTATCTCTTTCAAATCGAACGGGCAAAACACTGATCCTGAGTAAAAAGTGGTTGGTTGAGATGTGCCTTTATCAAGGTCGTTTTACCGCTCGTCTAGTTACGCTTTGGGATGACCGGGGGATCACTTGGCACGGAGTTTAAAAACTGCTCATCGGGCGTATTTAAAATGCCGGCGTAAACTTCCCTGGGATAATTCATATGGGGCCCTGGTGCATCTGTACCTGGCTGTGGCACCTGCCCCTTCGAATCTGTGAATGCTGCTGGCTGTTTGTACCCGGCTAACTCCTCGGCGCTGATGCCAAGTAAATCCACGACTTCTGGGTCAATCCAGGCCTCGTTGTCGATGGGTTCCCGGGAAAATGACAATTCCAGAGTCATATTCTCGAGACCGGCAAAATAAATAGACTGACACATGCCGTGTTCGATGGGGCCGAGTACCGGGACGCCCTTTGTGCGAGA
>JBKAGC010000223.1:0-6048 GCA_046290215.1 Pseudomonadales bacterium
AGGCTGACATAAATGCTCTGCACGGTCGAAAAACGCCATGTTAAGAGTGCTGCTGGGAGTTAGTAAAGTGCTGCAGATCTCCGTTAAACGGAGATATTGATAATTCGACCGGTTTGTACACCGGTGGTCAGCGGCGTAAAGCGTTTCTTATGAGGCACGCTAATCATGGTTTCGCTGCTTGGAGTTAGCTGCTCGGGCCTACGATCGGAGGCCACGCGCCGATCCTGAAGGTTCTTGCGACGGCAGTTTTGCACGTGGACGTGAGCCCGGCGACGATCTGGTTGGAGGCGCCTTTGGCCGTTGACGCGGCGATTAGGTTTTACCCTAAATTCAGGTGGTTGCTTCGAGTCCTGATTCGCAAACGTCCGTTCCATGGCAAGAGTCTACGAAAAGCCTCACAGGAAGGGCATCGTCGGTATCGCTCAATTCGATATGACGAGCAAGAAAAATCGCTTAATTCGATGGCTTAGAGGTTATCAGGCTTTTACCACGTACTTACCGTGGAAATTCATGGCGCTTTCGTTAGTGGTGGCGAGTTTGATTTCGGAGGTAAGAAACAAGGAAGCCCGGCCGATGGATTGGAGTTTTGTGACAAACTCTGGGTAACTATCAGGCAGGGCAATCTCACAAACCAGGTCTTCGAACACTGGTGCCGTATAGCCAACATCGCCGCCGCTGATGACGGTATTGGCAGTAATGCCAAGTTCTCCTAATTTAAGTTGCAAAATAGACCAGCCCGCCAGAGCAGATACCGAGAACAAACTGCCGCCAAATGCTGACATCTGGTGATTGATATTGGCCTGCAGCGGTGCGTTCAGAACCAGGCGCTGACCATCATAGCTGGTGGCAGTGATGCCCATGTGGGCAGAGATAGGTATTAGCGCGTGCAAAGCACTTTGTAAGCTGGCCAAATCAGTGATGACATGATTGTTTGCGGGGTCAGGTTGAGTCAAAATTGCAACGCTCCTAGTTTCCCCTAGTAAATCACGAATGCCATCAAGCAATCTAACTTTGCCTTATCTGGTTTTGCTCATTCTTGCCGCGATGTTGGCAAGCTGCGCGAGAACCCCTCAGCTCACCGTTCTCGAAGGTAGAACCATGGGCACCAGCTACAGCATTAAAGCGCTAGATGTGGCGGACGAAGAAGCATTGCATGCAAAGGTCGAAGCCCGACTCGTGGAAGTGAACGATTTGATGTCCACTTACATCAAAGACTCTGAAATTTCTCGTTTGAATAGACTTGCTGTGGGTGAAACCATGCAGTTGTCCCATGAAAATCAACTGATGTTGACACTGGCGGAGCGGTTGATGACCGAAAGCGGTGGCAAGTTTGATGTCACTCTGGGGCCGTTAATTGCACTCTGGGGGTTTGGCGCAGACCCCAGCCGCGCCGAGGTGCCAGCCGAGGCCGAGATATCAGCAGCATTGGCACAAATGGGTCTTGATGCGCTGGAACGACGCGGCGCTGAAGTACGCAAAACAGCCCCGGTAGCGGTGGATTTTTCGGCAATCGCCAAGGGGTTTGGCGTCGATGAACTGGCTCGTTTGGTGGAACAAGCGGGTAGCAATGATTATCTCGTGGAAATAGGCGGTGAGCTGAGGGCAGCCGGCGTGAATCAGAATGGCCAGATCTGGCGAATTGGCATTGAAACCCCTGAGTCTGGGATACGTGTGCCTTATACAGCGGTCCCCTTAAAAGATCTGGCGATGGCAACCAGCGGAGACTACCGCAACTATTTCGAAGTGGACGGGCAACGTTTTTCGCATACTTTAGACCCGGCCACTGGTTATCCCATCACTCACAACCTGGCATCGGTGACGGTACTGGCCGAGACGTCTGCTGAAGCGGATGGTTACGCCACCGCAATTAATGTCATGGGACCTATAACAGGTATGCGCCTGGCAAATGAGCTTGGTTTACCGATTTTGGTTATACTAAAGGTCGCTGATGGATTCGAAACGCAAACTAGTCAGGCGTTTGACTCGTATCTTGAAGGCATCGCCGGGCAATAGCCCAGGGGCGGTGAAATTCTTTACCCAGAAACGCCCCAGGGGGGCGATGACAGATTATGGCAGAGTTTTTCTTAGCATTTATCATCATGTTGGCGGCCGTCGCTGCGATGGCGATTGGCGTGATCAACGGGCGCAAACCCATCTCTGGGACCTGTGGCGGCCTAAACAATGAGGGCACTTGCTCTCTGTGTGGTGGCGATACTGCCAAATGCGAAACAGTGGCAACAGAGCCGAAGACGCCAGGGCGTTTCTACGACGCCAGCTAAAACGCGCACACCGCGCAGCTTCCAGACATTGGTCTATAGTTAACAGACATGTGTAGCTGGCAAGGATACAGCCATGTCGAGTTTGGCCCAAGATGACCAAGTCAAACTAATATTTGAAGACCAATTAGATCGGCGAGAAATTACCTTGCCGATTCTTCCTGACGTTGCAGCCAACGTCATTACTCTGACTTCTTCAGAAGATTCTGATGCCTCTGAGTTAGCCAATCTGATTCAAGCGGATATGGCCATGGCAGGGCATGTGATGCGGGTTGCAAACTCACCCATGTATCGACCAGCGACTGCTTTTGTTTCATTGCAACAGGCGATTACTCGCCTCGGCATCAATACCATTGGCGAAATTGCTCTGGCTACCAGCCTCAATGCCGACATCTTTGTTGCACCCGGTTATGAGCCGTTGCTACGCCAATACTGGCAGCGAGCCTTGCAATGCTCTGCCTGGGCGAAGGAAATTGCCCGCATGCGACGCACTAACGTGGAGGAAAGCTTCCTCGGGGGCTTACTTTGTCAAATGGGCAAACCGGTAGTGGTTCAGGCACTAGCAGATTTCGGTTTAAGTGAAGAACGTTTGTTACCTATGGTGGATCACTATTATGTACGGGCCGGAGCACTGCTCGCAGCCATGTGGTCTCTGCCGACGGCTGTAAATGACGTGATTATTCATCACCAGCATGCGGATTCGAACTGCGCCAATCGTGGTTTGTTGGTGAATGTTCAGGCAGCTCTGGAAATTGCCGAACATGGTCCCACCGAATTGTCTGAAGGCACCATGCGCAGACTCAATTTTTATCCTGAAGACTTGGAATTTCTAGCCCAGAAGACTGAGCAAGTAGATGAATGGGCGGCGACGCTCGGAGCTTAGTCATGACTGAATATGATTTTCTTGTGATTGGCAGTGGTCCTGCGGGACAAAAGGCCGCGATCCAGGGTGCGAAACAAGGCCGGTCGGTTTGCATGGTTGAAACCGCTGCTAAGGTAGGGGGCATGTGTGTCCATCGTGGCACGATCCCATCGAAGGCGCTGCGGGAGTCTGCGCAACGCTATAGAAGTGCGCACAAACTACTGGGTACGGATCAGCCCACGGCGCTGCCGCCATTAATGTCCAATGTGGATCGAGTCATCGAAGGGCACGATCGTTACATCTCTGACCAACTACAAAGAAATCAAATTGATTTGATTCATGGTCGAGCAAGCTTTAGTAGCAATGATACGGTGTCGGTAATTAGCCCAGGTGGAGCAACCCAGCAACTTACGGCCAAGAAAATCTTCATTGCTACTGGGTCAGTGCCCCGGCAGCCAGACAATATCGCGATTGATCACGAACACATTCTCGATAGTGATTCTATCCTGGCCATGAACTACTTACCCCGCAGCATGCTGGTTCTCGGTGGTGGCGTCATTGCCTGTGAGTACGCCTCGGTATTCGCTAGCCTTGGGGTTGAAGTGACACTGGTAGATCGATTTCCGTTGCCGTTAGGTTTTTTGGATGAAGATTTACCGGCTCGATTTATTCGCGAATTTGAACGCTCTGGTGGGCGCTTCATCGGTGAACAAAACATTCTAAAGGCGAGCTTCGACGGGCTTTCTAAGGTGTCGCTTGAACTTGAATCGGGTCAAACGCTCGAAGCCGAAAAAATGTTAGTTGCGCTTGGCCGAATCTCAAACATTAAAGGGCTAGGCGTTGAAAGCACTGGCGTAAAACTCAATGCCATGAATCTGATCGAAGTGAATGAACATTGCCAGACTCACGTGCCCCATATTTATGCCGTTGGCGACGTCATTGGCCCGCCGTCTCTGGCATCGAGCTCCATGGAGCAGGGTAGACGCGCTGCCTGTCATGCGCTGGGTATTGATCAGCGCGGGGGTAGCAACATGATTCCTGTGGGTATTTATGCGATCCCTGAACTCTCCTCAGTTGGTTTGACGGAAGCTCAGGCTCGTGCAACCTATGGCGATATCATCGTCGGTTATGCTGAATTTTCGGAAGTTGCCAGAGGACTGATTGCGGATTCTTCAGATGGTGTGCTGAAGATGATTGCAGACGTAAAAGGTGAGCAATTGCTCGGTGTGCACATTGTTGCAGAAGGTGCTTCTGATCTCATTCACCTTGGCCAAATGGCATTGATTGAAGGCATGCCCATCAGCAGTTTTGTTGATCAGGTGTTTAACTTTCCAACCTTTGCCGAGGCTTATCGAGTGGCGGCATTGAGTATTCAGGGTCAAGTCCAGGGTCAAGATACAGACGTCTCAGCAGCGGCGTCAGCCAGCGGTTAGGATTTGCCGTGTAGTCTGGCCCGACGTTGCTCCGATTGCTTACTGACAATATGCCGGCTAATAATCCGCTGGGTTTGTAGATCGATGTGTTTGAACTCAACACCGATTCGGTAATCGTGGCCACTCAGTTGGCAATGGCGTACCTCGCCAAAGCAAGCCAGTCCCAGGTAGGAAGGCTGAAAAACAAGTCTCAAGGCCAGATGTTGCCCCGGCGTCATATGCTCTCGAGCCAAAAATGATACGCCGCCTTCACTAATTTCCACCTCACTGTCATAGGCCTCGGGATCCTCCTGAGAGGACTGCGTCACCGCCCGGGCAATTAACTCCACTCTCGTATCCAGATTACTTAAGAAGCGCCCCAGGGCGCGTTGTTCTTGTTGTATGCTGCGCAGTAGCTCCTTGGATTCCAGTTGCAACTCGTAGAGATCACGCAGTAAATGAAATGTCCCGTCAGATGTGAAAAAATCCGCTGCCTGGGTTGTCTCCGTTTCGCGTTCTGAAACGAATTGGTAATCCACAAGAATAGAGTCTGGGAGTCGGTAGTAGTCGCGTTTATCTCGATCCATCGAAAGCACCTGGCGGCCATTTAGAACGTGTTCTCTTGGCATAAGTGTAGTTTACTTAAGCCAATTTTTATTCCCCAAACTGATTAACCGAACGTTAAGTAGAATCATTGTGCAATCCTGGCCAAGTCTGACAGCACTCCGCTACACCCGATCTGGGGCGGGTGATTACCTGGTGTCATCAATGACCAGTTTATCTCTTGGCGGCCTGGTGATTGGCGTCGCGGTGTTAGTTCTGGTGCTGTCGGTGCTAAACGGTTTCGAGCGAGAACTGCGAGAAAGAGTTCTGAGCGTAGTACCCCACGCGGTGTTAACCAGTCCTACCGGGTTAACTGACTGGCAGGTTACGGCGGCCCTGGTGGATCAGCATCCCGAGGTCACGGGTGTTGCCCCTCTGGAAGAAATCGCCGGATTGGCCGTGAATCAGGGTAAGGTTACCGGCATTCAGGTCAATGGCGTCATACCTGAATTGGAAAGCAGGGTCTCGAAAGTACCGGAATTTATGCGCGAAGGCGCGTTTACGCTGCTTGACGAGGCAAACTACGGGGCGCTTATGGGCAGTGAGTTGGCCAGCCAACTGGGCCTACAAGTGGGTGATAGGTTCACAGTGATTTTGCCAGACGTGCAAATGAGTTTGGCCGGTCCGCAACCGAGAACCCGGCGCTTTGTAGTCAAGGGTATCTTTGAGGTGGGCAGTGATGCGGACAAAAGTCAGGTCTTTGTGCATCTGGACGATGCCTTAAAGCTGAGTCGTAAACGCCAGGTGGATTCATTGCGTATCCAGGTCAAGAACCTGTTTGATGCGTCACGCGTGCTGCAAGAAGTTGCGGCAGGGCTGCCTCAATCAGATTGGTTGGGGGCTAGTTGGCTACGCCGTCACGGTAACCTCTACAGTGCGATTCAAACGCAAAAAC
>JBKAGC010000224.1:0-6041 GCA_046290215.1 Pseudomonadales bacterium
TGCTGCTTTCCAACCCTGATATGTTGTTACTAGATGAGCCTACCAACCACCTGGATGCAGAGAGCGTCGCCTGGCTGGAACGCTTTCTCAAGGACTTTCCTGGCACGGTGGTGGCCATTACCCACGACCGCTACTTTCTCGACAATGCCGCGGGCTGGATTTTGGAATTGGACCGGGGCCACGGCATTCCGTACGAGGGTAATTACTCTGACTGGCTTGAAGCAAAAGAAAAGCGTCTTGAACTTGAGGCCAAGCAAGAAGCGAATCGCCAGCGTTCCATCAAAACAGAATTGGAGTGGGTAAAAACTCAACCCAAGGCAAGACACGCCAAGAACAAAGCCCGCCTGGCACGCTTTGAAGAACTGTCCTCTCAGGAATTCCAAACTCGCAATGAAACCCTAGAACTCTACATTCCACCCGGCCCGCGTCTGGGGGATGTGGTGATCGAAGCAGACCACGTTTCAAAGAGCTTTGGTGATCAACTGCTCATTGAAGACTTAAGTTTCTCAGTACCCAAGGGCGCCATTGTTGGCATTATCGGCGGTAACGGCGCCGGTAAGTCCACTTTGTTCCGGATGATTTGCGGCGAGGAACAACCAGATAGCGGCACCATGAAAATCGGCGAGACTGTGGAACTGGGTTATGTGGACCAGAGCCGCGACTCACTAGATGGCAGCAAAAACGTCTGGGAAGAAATCTCGGAAGGCAATGAGATTCTGGAAATTGGTAAATACCAAACGCAATCTCGCTCTTATGTAAGCCGCTTTAACTTCAAAGGTTCTGATCAGCAAAAGCTTGTGAAAGACTTATCCGGCGGTGAGCGCAATCGCGTGCACCTTGCCAAGCTGCTGAAAAAAGGCGCCAATGTGCTGCTGTTAGACGAACCTACTAACGATTTGGACGTGGAAACCTTACGCGCCCTTGAGGACGCCATCCTGGCGTTCCCCGGCACAATTATGGTGATTTCTCACGATCGCTGGTTCTTAGATCGTATTGCCACCCACATGCTGGCGTTTGAAGGTGACAGTCAGGTGGTGTGGTTTGATGGCAACTATTCAGAGTACGAGGTGGACTATCGCAAGCGAGTGGGCGATCAGGGTCAAACACCGAAACGGGTCCAGTATAAAAAGCTCGCCCAATAGGCTCAGGTAAGCTCCGCCACGGCGTCGAGGGCCTGACTTAAATGGGCAACGCCGGTGACTTTCATACCAGTAATTGGCTTCTTCGGTAAGTTACCTTTCGGTACGATTGCTCGACTAAAGCCGTGCTTGGCGGCTTCACGAATCCGTTCTTGGCCATTAGGCACCGGGCGAATTTCGCCGGATAAGCCCACCTCGCCAAAACAGATCACGTCCTGGGGCAGTGCTCGATTGCGGAAGCTGGATACCACCGCCATCAGCAAAGCCAGATCAGAACTCGTCTCCGCGACTTTAATGCCGCCCACCGCATTAACAAACACATCCTGATCCCCCACCTGCAAGCCGCCGTGCCGATGCAGTACCGCAAGTAACATGGCGAGGCGATTTTGCTCAAAACCCACCGCCACCCGACGCGGATTACCGAATCCGCTGCTATCCACTAAAGCCTGGGCTTCCACCAGTAAGGGCCTGGTGCCTTCCCATACCACCATCACAATGGAACCTGGCGTGGCTTCTTCAGTTCGCGAGAGGAAGATTGCTGACGGGTTGGAAACCTCCATCAAACCCTTGTCGGTCATCGCAAAAATACCGAGCTCATTCACCGCACCGAAACGATTCTTACTGCTTCTTAAGGTGCGATAACGACCGTCTTGATCACCCTCAAGCATAATGAAGCAATCAATCATGTGCTCTAGCACCCGTGGCCCGGCAAGGTTGCCTTCCTTGGTGACATGACCCACTAACAACAAAACCGTGTTGGTGCGTTTGGCTTGCTGCACCAGCACCGCGGCAGCTTCTCGTACCTGGCTGACGCTGCCAGGGGCTGAATCAATATTATCAAGGTGCATCACCTGGATTGAATCAATCACAATAAGATCTGGCTTTAAGTCATCCCAAACACTCAAGATGGCATCCACACTGGTTTGCGCCATAACCTGCAGCTTGTCCTCGGGGAGTTGTAAGCGCCTGGCTCGCATAGCGATTTGCGCCAGACTTTCTTCACCGGTGATGTAAAGCGCCGAGTGATCACTAGCGAGCTGACACATCAATTGAATGAGCAAGGTACTTTTGCCTGCACCGGGGTTACCACTAATCAAGACCGCCGAACCTGGCACTAAACCTCCGCCAAGAACGCGATCAAGCTCAGCCATGGTGGTTTGCATCCGCGGGACATCAGAGGCTGTTACTTCGCTCAGCGTTTTCGCCGCCTCAAGTTCCCCGGCGTAGCCTTTGCGCCGGGTTGCCGCCGGTGCGGAATCAACACTAAGCCGACTTAGGGTGTTCCAGGCTTTGCAATCATTACACTGCCCCTGCCATTTGGCGTACTCGGAGCCACAATCACTGCAGACAAAGACTGTTTTTGTTTTAGCCAAATGACACCTTAAGTCCGATAAGTTCGTTTCACTCTAGCACCTTGACCGGCCATCAAGGTGTAGCTGATTGTCCCGGCTTTTGCTGCGATTTCGTCAATAGGCAAAGTTTTACCCCAGAAAGTCGCCCAATCTCCAGGGGTTACCGCGTCATGGTCTTCGAGCAACACGGTGCACATATCCATAGATACCCTGCCCACAAGAATCCGCCTTTCACCATTGATCAGCACCGGTGTGCCGCCGGGCATTTCGCGCGGATAACCATCGGCATAGCCCAAAGCAACTACCGCCACCCGGCACGCCTTATCTGCCTGCCAAAGGCCGCCGTAGCCAACTTGATCACCTGGCTTAAGCTCATTAACGGCAATGATCGGGGCTTTTAATGACATGCCTGCTTTTAGCTCTGGCATATGTACGCCGTTTGGTGAGCCGCCATACAACATCACACCCGGACGAACCCAGTCCAGCTCTGATGCCCTACCTGCCAGCACTGCAGCAGAATTTGCAAAACACTTTGGTACGCCTGGAAAACATGCCGCGATGGTTTCAAACCTGGATTGTTGTTCCGCGTTTAAAGGGTGGGCCTGGACGTCAGCGTTGGCAAAGTGACTGCTGATTCCCACGAGGCTATCGCCGGGAACACGGGCCGCCAATTCCGCAGCACGCTCCGGCTGGAAACCAAGACGAAACATACCGGTGTTAAACTTCAGCCAAAAAGGCAGGTCATTAGGCAACAACTTTAACTGGTAATCACTATGCACTGTGGGGATAAGGTCATGTTGCACACATGCAACGCATTCTTCTTCACCAAGAAACCCTTCTAGCACCACAATAGGTTTGTTAGGCAAGCTTGCCCTGAGATGCACCGCCTCACTAACCCTCGCCACGGCAAAGGCGTCTGCTTCACCTAGTGCCGCTGTGACTTCAACTGCGCCGTGACCGTAGGCGTCCGCCTTAACCACGGGCATTAATTTCGCCTCACTCAAACGTCGCGCGAGTTCAAAGTTAGAGCGGATATTATCCAGATGTACTTCGGCGATTGGCGCGTTGACGATCATCAGCCGGCCAACTATTCGTACATATAATCGTCGTACCCCACAGCGAGGTCTTCAAATTTGGTGTATTGACCAATGAATGCGAGCTTACGACGGCCAATAGGTCCATTTCGCTGTTTGAGGATGATCGCTTCAGCGACGCCTTTTTCCGCATCCTCGTGATACACCTCGTCACGGTAAATCGCCATGATCAAGTCAGCATCCTGCTCAATCGCACCGGATTCTCGAAGGTCGGACATAATCGGACGTTTGTCCGGCCGTTGTTCCAAACCACGATTTAACTGCGACAGGGCAATCACCGGGCAATCAAACTCTTTGGCAATGCCTTTCAATGATCGGCTAATTTCAGAAATCTCTGTGGCACGGTTTTCAGAACCGCCGGCCACCTGCATGAGCTGGATATAGTCAATCACCACCAGGCCAAGTTCGCCGTGCTCCCGCACCACGCGGCGACATCGAGCGCGCATTTCTGTGGGGCTTAACGCCGCCGTGTCATCAATCAAAAGCTTTTTGTCGTTTAACAAGGTTACAGCAGACGTGAGTCTGGGCCAGTCATCATCGCCTAGCTGGCCACTTCGAATCTTCGTCTGGTCAATTCGCCCCAGTGAAGACAACATACGCATAATCAAAGAGTCTGCCGGCATTTCCATACTGAACACCAGCACTGGCTTATCACCATTGATGACCGCGTGTTCAGCAATGTTCATGGCAAAAGAGGTCTTGCCCATGGAAGGACGCCCTGCAACCACAACCATGTCACCTTTCTGCAGACCCATGGTCATATCATCAATTTCGCGAAAGCCGGTACTTAAACCAGTGAGGGCGCCTTTGGTTTGGAACAGCTCATCAATGCGCTCAATTGCCTGGGTTAGCAGTGGCCGAACGGTCTGGGGCCCACCGGTGCTTGGGCGATTATCGCCAATTTGAAAAACTTTCGACTCTGCCATGTCGATCAGCTCGGAACTGTTACGACCCTGGGGATTAAACCCGCTTTCAGCAATGTCATGGGCGACGGAGATCAAACCACGGATGGTTGAACGTTCCGCAACGATTTCAGCGTAGGCAGAAATGTTAGACGCTGAAGGTGTGCTAGCAGCCAGATCTGAGAGGTAAGCGATACCGCCAACATTATCTAGCTCGCCAATACCATCCAGGGTTTCGGCAATCGTTACCACGTCGAGAGGTTTGTTACGTTGCGCAAGGTCCGCCATGCAACGATAAATGGTGCGATGATCAGTACGATAGAAGTCTTCAGCCGTGACCAGTTCCGCCACTCTATCCCAGGCTTGATCATCCAACATCAAGCCACCCAGTACTGAACGCTCGGCTTCGACAGAGTGGGGGGGAATTTTTAGCGCAGCAGTTTGCGTATCGTCGCTATCAAACGCCAAGACAGTCACTCTAGAAACTTCAAATCGGGGAACGAAGATTACACCCGCTGCAGACATCTGTCATTGCATAACGGTTGGGAAAAGATGTGGATAACACCATTTCACAAAATCAACGCGCCCGGGCGGGCGCGCTTCACTGATCAATCAATAATCGATCAATAGTCAGTCGGCAAGAGCCAGACGCTTACTGCTCGGCGATAACCGCCACTTTGATTTCAGCAACCACGTCGGCGTGGAGCTGAACAGCAAACTCAAACTCACCTAGCTGGCGAATCGGACCATCGGGCATTTGCACTTCATGCTTTTCGACTTCAACGCCGCGCGCCACACAAGCCTCAACAATGTCACGAACGGTGATAGAGCCAAACAGCTTACCCTCGTCGCCAGCTTTGGTGGTGATTGTGATGTCCAAACCGTTTACTTGCTCGGCGCGAGCTTTCGCTGCCGCCAGCTTTTCTTCAGCGGCCTTTTGCAATTCAGCGCGACGCTCTTCAAACTCGATGAGGTTTTGCTTGGTGGCAGGCACTGCTTTCTTCTGAGGGATCAGAAAATTGCGACCGTAACCGGCTTTTACATCAACCTTCTCGCCAAGTTCGCCTAGATTTGCGATATCTTCTAACAGAATAACTTCCATCGTT
Organism: Pseudomonadales bacterium; assembly: GCA_046290215.1. Lineage (GTDB taxonomy): Bacteria > Pseudomonadota > Gammaproteobacteria > Pseudomonadales > Azotimanducaceae > JAHRVQ01. Next base: position 5,594 of record JBKAGC010000224.1, read on the forward strand.
TATTCCTCGTTTACCTGTACTTTGTTTCGTAAATCAAACCAGCTGTCTAATAGCGCCACAAACACCAGCACCGGATACAACTGCAATAACACTACCAATATGTAAGCACTCACCAGCCAACCGCCGGATAGTTGCTTTGCCTTCACTGTCCAGTGCATCAACGCCAAACCCGCAATAATCATGGGTACGGTTAATACCTGAACTAATCTTCCGAGCGGTGCAACACTAAAACTGAGTAGCACCGCTAGTACCAGACCACCAGCCACAATGGGCGACAATCTGATCTGATGGAATTCCTCTTGGAATCCACCTGGGTTAAACAAAATGCTCTGCCACCACCGGGCCAACGCCAAAAAACCAATCATGCTAATGGCGTACCCCATGGTTAATACTGCCAGCAGCATTGACCTGGCGCAGGAGGCTGACCCCGTGCCGCGCGCCGCGCTTC
>JBKAGC010000225.1:0-6038 GCA_046290215.1 Pseudomonadales bacterium
GGATCGGCAAATTGGCGAAAGCAAGATGAACCTAAATCAGCAGTTCAAATACCTCCGCCATCTTCGACGCTTGTACTTACATAAGTTTGGCAGTTTTGCGGAGTTCATCAATTTTGGTGCGGTAGGTGCGAGCGGCTTTGTGGTGGATGTATGCTTCTACTTTTTCTTGCAATGGCTAGGCTTCAGCCATGTGACGGCACGGGGAATGTCCTTTTGGCCAGCGGCTACCTGGAACTGGGCGCTGAACCGAATCTCGACGTTTGGCGAGCGGAAGAAACGGCCCAAGGCTCGGCAGTGGTTAGAATTTTTAACCTCCAGTTTGCTCGGCTTCGCGCTTAGTTGGGGGACCTATACTTATCTAACGACCAACATAGACTTCTTCAACGAGTATAAGTTGGTGGCTCTGATCCTTGGCATTGCTGGTGCTAGCTTGTTTAACTTTGCGGCGTCTTCGTTGTTTGTTTACAGTGATAAGCGATCCACCAGGGAGTAACTCACATGAAACTGAGCAATGTCACTTATTGGGATGGCCGCTCTGAAAACCTTAGCCAGGTTGCAGAAATTGAACTTGATGCTGGTGTTATCAAAAGTGTGGGAGGCACCAGTTCGGCTGCTGAGACATTAGATTGCACTGGTTTAACGTTACTTCCGGGTTTGATTGATGCCCATGTGCATATGTGCCTCGATCCAGAAGAAAAGGACCCTTTGGCGCATGGCAAGGTGCCAGAGGACCAGCAGATTGAACAAATGTTAGTGCGGGCTGAACGTATGCTGCGGGCTGGTATTACCACTGCTCGTGACCTGGGTGGTGGGCGTTGGTTAGAACTTAAAGTTCGAGACATGATTGATAGTGGTGACAAAGTTGGAACCCGGCTTATTTGTGCCGGACAACCCGTCACCTCGGTTCAGGGCCACTGTTACTTCTGGGGTGGTGAGGCCGATAATCTTGAACAAGCATCCGAGGTGATTAACAGACAAATTCAGCACGGCGTCGATCTAATTAAGATCATGGCGACAGGGGGCAGTATCACCCCAGGATCAAAACCTGTTGATTCACAATTTAATGAGGCTGAAATGTGCGCCATGGTCGCCGAAGCCAAGGCGTCAGGTTATCGGGTGGCAGCTCACTGTCATGGTAGTGATGGAATTTCTAACGCCGCAACTGCCGGAGTCACGACGATTGAACATTGTTCGTGGGTGGGTGAGGCCGGTTGGGCCAGAGATTATCGTGATGAAGTGGTGCAGAAGATTGTTGCTAACGATGTCTGGGTGAGCCCCACTATCAATGCTGGCTGGCAGCGCTACAAGGGTACAAAAAGCTTTGAAGGTGTCATTGCTGAAAACTACAAAAAGATGCTCGGCGCTGGCGTTAAAATGATTGCGTCTACTGATGCCGGTATCCCCGGTGTTCGTCATCATGATTTGCCTCGTGCGATTCCCGTGTTTGCACATTTTGCTGGTCTAACGCCAGTCCAGGCGCTGCGTGCTGCAACCAGCGATTGTGCTGAGGCGCTTGGGCTTGGTCAACAGCTAGGACAAATCGCTCCCGGGTTTGCCGCTGATATTGTCGCCTATGCCAACAATCCGTTGGAAGATCTCGAAGCGCTGGCTGAACCAGAGTTCGTCATAGCAAGAGGACGGCGGGTTGACTAACCCTGCTGTGATGCCGGGCAAGCTCAGCTCACACTTGCCAATCTTTTTGGTAACGGCGCTTGTGGGGACACTTTACCTCCTCACCATGCCGCGGCTGATTACCTTAGAAGACGCGGGTATATTCCAGATGGTATGTCATCTAGGTGGTATCTCGCATCCGCCCGGTTACCCGTTATTCACAGGACTTTGCCAATTGTTGACGTTTGGTAACGGTACCTGGTCCGGCAACTTGATGTCGGTTTACTTCGCCCTGGCTGCGGTTGCGACCTTGTACTATGTTGTCCTCGAATTAACCGATGACAGTTTGGTCGCGTTGCTTGCGGCAGCCGCTTATGGCGTTACTCGATGCTTGTGGTCACAAGCGATTATTATTGAGGTTTATAGCCTCGCGGCATTTCAGTTTTTGTTTTGCTGGTGGCTGCTACTACGGTTTGTCAAAACCGAAAAAACAAATTACTGGTATGCGCTGTGTTTTTGCGCTGGTTTGAGTTTAACCAATCACTGGCCACTGTTTGTCCTCTCTAGCCTCGGCTTTGTGGGTTTGTTGGCGTATCACCTGCAGACTTTTCTGCGCCTGCTAACACCTCGAATCGTGTTTTTATCCTTATGTTTGCTGCTACTTGGTCTGACGCCCTATTTGTATTTGTTTCAGGATCGTCCTGATATCGCAATGTATGGGCCAGTAGGAGATTGGAACTTTGTGCCTTATGTGCTGCGGGAGTACTACAACGATGATTTCGTGGGCGCGAGAATCACAGACAAACTGCAATATTTGGCCTGGCTAATACCGTTAACGGCACAGCAATTAAGTTGGTTTGCGCTACCGCTGGTTGTGGTTGGTTTGTGGTTTTCGCCAAAAAAACTCGGCAAGGCGAATTTGCTGTCTATCGCGTTAATCTTTTTTGGTTCTACCGTTCTTCTGGTGATGCTCTTGAATTTCCGCTTCGAGCCCCAGGTGCTGGGTGTTTTTCTGCCGTATCCAATTATTGCGATGGCAGCCTATGCGGTGGTATTTGCAATTGGTGCAGGGTGGTTGATCCGACGTTTAGGCAAGGTCCGCCAGGGTTATGGTATTGCCGCAAGCCTCGTCCTCTTTGCCGCCATAGTTGCAGATAACTATTTCGAGGTGGATCGATCAAACAGCCGAATTGCAGATGAGTATGGCCGGGTTGTTCTACAAACTTTACCAGCGGACGCGCTGCTACTGGTGGCTGGTGATAATCAAATTGGACCCATTGGCTTTTTAAATCGGGTGGGCGGGGTACGCCCAGACGTCACCGTGCAGTCGGTTGATGGTTTACTGTTTGCGGACAATTTGCTGAAGCGGCGAATCTCTGAGGAGGAGCGAATCGAAACGTTGCGTGAGTTTAAACAGCAGACCGGGCGCCGGATCTTTTCCGTGCAATTACTCACTAACTCGGACACAGATTACGGCTTCTATTACGAATTTGAGGGTGACAAGCATCAGGTGTTGCTGCCAGAAATAGAGCGGTTTATGGACTATATCCTGGACCTGCACCTGTCTGGGTTAATCAAAGATTCTCACGAACGGGTATTGGTGCACAGTTTGCTCGTTAGTTTGGCCAGACAATACTCGGGGCACGCCTTATTGTTAGGAACAGAGCAAATGTCAGAAGAGCGGGTACGTCGCTTGCAAAGGCTACAACAGACCTTGCCAGGTAAAATGAGCGCCCTGAGAATCCTGACCGCACAGAATCCCGGCGCTGACGGCCTGTTGGAGTTTGCCTTTGCCGTGGAGGACCAGCTAGATGAGTCGATTGCCAAGCAACATGATGCCCTGGTTTATGAGTTTATCGCCCGTATTTTGCTCGCAAGGGGCGATCAAGCCGCGGCGGCGGCATATTTCCAAAAGTCGCTGGTCAGTTTTCCCACCGGTGCAAACGCGTCACTGTGTGAATATGTAGCGGTTAGCACGCCACAACAGCAGCAAGAGCTTCTCACGGCATTAAAATTGAATTCTAGTAACTGCCTCAAAGGTGCTGGGTAAGTCTTTGATAATTAGCAGATTGATAGCTTATTTGGAATTTTCTGCTACTATGTAAAAGTTACGGTCAGATATAGTGAATCCTGGTGAAAAGAAGGAACTTCCTAGGCTCCCTGGCTCTTGGGTCTTCGGCTTTAGCGGTCGGCTTCGGGCTATCTAAAAATCAGCCAATCTCCACGCGCAGCGACATTCCACTGGGACCGATCCTTGAAGATGCTCCGGCAACGGCGCTGGAAATGGCCAACGCTGCAGAAAGGGTGTTAACACCGCCGCCGCTGAAATCCGAATATCTGGAGTCTTTTACCCAGCATCTAGCGGATTCTCCTAAGGATCCTGAGCAGGAACTGGCTCGTTATCTAGAAAAGATGCAGAACTTTGAGCTGAGCCACCAGGAGGATGTCTTCCTGGCGCCTGAGCAAAAAACCTTGCTGGTTTCGAGCTTTCAACGCATCGACCGCGTTCAGACTCTGGTGGGTCATGGCAATTTCAATGTTATTGGTTTTGATGCGATGCTCAACTATGCCCGCCAACACTCAAGTGTGGGTGCGTTCACCAGAGAAGAGCTGGATTTTCTCGAAAGCGTGTTCTTTGATGATGTGGAACGCTACGGCTTTTTTGGTGAAAAAGTGATTGATAGCCTGACAGCGGTGGTGAATGAGCGTGATCGGGTCAAGGTAAGTCACACTGGCCACTTCCTGTTTCGGGGTGACTCCTTGCAAGTGTACGAAAAGATCCGTCGCGACGTGGGTGAGAATGTCATTCTAACATCCGGGATTCGTGGCATCGTGAAGCAAACTCACCTGTTCCTGGCGAAAACCATCCAGGCTGAGGGTAACTTATCTCTGGCCTCACGAAGTCTCGCGCCGCCAGGACATAGCTTCCATGGCATTGGCGATTTTGATGTAGGTAAAGTCGGCTTTGGTGCGAAGAACTTCACCGCTCAGTTTGCCCATACTGACGAATACCGAACCCTCGTTGAACTCGGATACCTGGATATGCGGTATCCAGAGCAAAATCTGTTTGGCGTGCGATTCGAACCCTGGCACATCAAGGTGGCGTAAGCCGATCATTTGCCTCTCAGGGGCAAATCAGAGAAGATGGTTGGCGACTTCAACATGAAACGCTGCCTGTATGAACCAACCAACAGTTGCCTCTGGTGAGACCACATGGTGGTCAAAATTCTTTGTTTTTAGTGCGGTACTTTGCCTGTTCCTGTTACTGTCAGGACCGTTCGGCTACAAGTACGAAATTACTGGTCTCGGCCCCTCTCTGATTTCAAGCCTGGTTGCGCTGGTTGGTGCGGTGCTGGTGTTTGTGGTGGGCTTCATCATGATGATGGTAGCCATCAAAAAGCAATTACCCAGAGATCGCAATTTGATTCTGGTGGCGATGGCATTAAGCCTTATCCCGATGTTGTTTGTGTTCCCACAAATGATGAAGGCTCGCTCGGTGCCGGCGATACATGATATCTCAACGGATACCACAAACCCGCCACAATTCGTTTTGTTAGCAGAAGAACGCGGAGAAACGGATAACGATCTGGTCTATGAAGATCTAACAGTTGGTAGTGAAACTGCCGCCACACAGAAACAAGCCTATCCCAACGTTAAGTCTTTAACATCAAGCCTGGCGCCTAGCGCAGCGTTAGAAAAGGCTGCCGCAACGCTTGAAGCACAGGGTCTAGAGGTTGCGAATGTTGATACCAGCCTGGGTATTGTCGAAGCCACAGCCACTACGGCATGGTTTGGGTTCAAAGATGATGTTGTGGTGCGGGTTCAAGCAGATGGCACGGGTTCTGTGATTGATGTGCGGTCGGTTTCGAGAGTCGGGCGTAGTGATATCGGTGCGAATGCCGCAAGGATTGAAGCGTTCCTGGCAGCATTCGCAGCGGGTTAGAAAACCCGTTAGCCGGACAGTTTACTCGTTAGAAGCTGATTCACCTGGGCGGGGTTTGCTTTACCGCCAGTTTCCTTCATAACTTGACCAACGAAAAAACCGAGCAACTTGGTTTTGCCACCTTGATACTGTTCAACCTGCTTGGGGTTGTCAGCAATAATTTTGTCGATGAGTGGTTCCAGTGCAGAATCGTCCGATACCTGGCCGAGGTTGTTCACCTCAATGTAATCATCCACGTCTGTTGCTTCACCGCCCCAAAGTGCATCAAAGATTTGTTTGGCGATTTTCCCTGAAATCGTATTGTCCTTAATCCGGGTGATAAGACTGGACAGTGCATCCGGCCCGAGGGGCGCTTGATCAAGCTCAATTTCATCGCGATTGAGCCGTGCGAGCAATTCCACTCTGACCCAGTTGTTGGCGAGCTTGGCGTCACCGGTGTTGTCTAAAACGGCTTCAAAATAGCGCGCAACCTTGGCATCTGCGG
>JBKAGC010000226.1:0-5986 GCA_046290215.1 Pseudomonadales bacterium
CCCAGCAGTTAGAAGCACTTGAGATTCTGCGTGACTCGGTGGTGCGGCTGATCGAGGTCACAAGAGCCCTGCAGATCCAGGAAAAGCTCGAAGAGTACATTCATCTTTGCGCCTGGTGCAGAGATAAGATTAAGTTGGAAGAGGGTGAGCAGAGTTCCTGGGTCTCTCTCTCTCAATACGTTGCCGATGGCGATAACGTCAGCCATACCATTTGTCCAGAATGCGAAAGCAAAGTCATGGCAGAGCCACCAAGAAACGACTAGTCTTAACAGAGCATGGAAAATCATAAGTTTGATCAGGCTACCGAGCGGCTCGACCTATACTATCTGCAACGGATGGGTAGGATCGGCTGGTGGGAGCTCGATCTGACAACGGGGAAAACTCATTGGAGTTCGGAGATCTACGAGATCTATGGCCTGCCCCCTGAGTTAGATACGGACAAGGCCCTGGGGATGTCATTTTATGCTGCCGAGGATACCGCGCGCCTTGGGGCGATGATTGATGATTGCGCTGAGCAAGGTGTTTCCCAGACTCAGGATTTTCGTTTTTGCGATGCCCGTGGTCAGCAGAAATGGGTCCGCGTCTTTATGGAGGCAGTATCTAACGATGCGGGTGAGATTTACAAAATTTGTGGCACCCAGCAGGACGTCTCTGAGTTGCAGGCTGCGCGGGAACGGGAACTGGTACAGGAAACCCGGCTCGCGGCCTATGAAAATGGGCTGAACGAATACGCCATTTTGTCGCAAACAGATGATCGTGGTGTTATCACCGACGTTAACGAAAAGTTCTGCGAAATATCGGGATATTCAAGAGAAGAACTGGTTGGCCAGGATCACCGGGTAATTAACTCTGGCCATCATAGCCAGGAGTACATGCAAAACCTCTGGCAGACCATTAAGTCTGGCCGGGTGTGGCGCGGCGAGATTCGTAACAAAACCAAGCAAGGCGCTTACTACTGGGTTGATACCACCATTACTCCTGTATTTTCCCAGGAGGGGCGGGTCCAGGGCTTTATCTCTTTTCGCTATGACGTCAGTCACCGGCGCCGCGCTGATCAGGCGGCACGTGCGATTGCAGAACTACGCAAGGACTATATTGATACCGATAGTTTGAGCTTTCTCAGTGCTTCATTGTTGTCTGGCGGCTTGAGGTTACTCAGTGCCTGCCGGGGCGAAATCTGTGTGCGCTATTCTGATGATGAGTTGCAGATACAAAAGCAGAACCCGCTGGAACTGGCGGCCAGTAGCGGCCAATCTCTGGAGCAAACTCGCTTCCCGCTTATGCACCGGGGCCAGGAATTAGGTTGGGTCAAATACTGGCATCGCCCAGGTGCTTTGCCCGATGAGGCGGTTGCGGACTTTCGCCTATTTTTTGATGATGCCAGTGGCCTGGTTGTGCGCTGGATTGCAGTGAACACTGCCCGGCGCAATCTGGAACAAGAACGTAAGATCAACGAGCATCAGGCCAGGCTCGCCTCAATTGGTGAAATGGGTGCTGGTGTTGCCCATGAGATAAATAATCCTTTAAGCATACTTCAAGGTCATATAGATCTAGTTCGGATGGCTCTTCAAGGTGAAGCCAACCAGCGTGCGTTTGAATCTTTGAACAAGATCGAAGAAGCCAGCGAACGTATTGCTCGCATCACAAAAACCCTGACGTCTTTTGCTCGCAAGGAAAGTGACACCACAGATTTTGACCCGGCCCGGGTGCTGATTGATACGGTGAACTTTGTCACGACAATTTATAAAACCGACCGCATTCAAATCACCACGGATATCGCCGGTTGTCCTGGGGTGGTGCGGGGTAGTTCGCACCTTTACCAACAGGCCGTCCTGAACTTGTTGTCCAATGCCAGGGATGCCATGTCCGAGCAGGACACTGAGCGGTCAATTAGCGTCACACTTGAGAGCAATCAGACGAATCAGGAGGTTTGCTTGAAGATTGCTGACACCGGCCCTGGCATTCCAGATGACATTGCAGACAGTGTCTTCGAGCCTTATTTTACGACCAAAAAAAAGGGTAAAGGCACCGGCATGGGGTTGGCGATGGTGAAACAAACCTTTGCTGATCTGGGCGGTGATGTGGCTCTTGAGCGTCATTCCTGGGGTACCGAGTTTATTTGCCGGTTCAAGTATGCCGAGAAGGCCATTGTGGTGGTGGATGACGATAAGGAAGTGACCAAGTTACTTGCTTACCTGGCGAGGAGCCTGGGTTATCAGTGCCTTGAGGTGAATAAGCCAGAAGAAGTGGTCGAGGTGATTCAAGGCTCAGAAAAGTACGTCAATCTCGTCATCACCGATCTGCATATGCCCGGTTTAGGAGGCGCTGATGTGCTCGCGGAAATCAGACAACTGCCAGATCCGCCGCGGGTTGTGCTAATGACTGGGACGACCGTTGATGAAAACCTCAAGACCCAATTTGACGGCTTTCTGCAGAAGCCATTTCATTCTGATAATGTGATATCGCTGCTCAAGTATTCTTAACGCTGAGTAGTGTCAGGTAATCAGCCCGATTCAAACCTGACCCCCTTATTCTGATTACTCCCAGAAAAAGGTTGTGTACTGTGTAAATATACAGTATAAATACTGCCTATGATTTGTCCGGCTGTGGGGCCAGCTAATCAAAACTTTTTCTAACTCATTTTTAAAAAAAGGTTTATTCACATGGCAAACAACCAGGATAAGAATCAGGACAACTCACAAAAAGACAAAGCTTTATCGGCGGCCCTGTCGCAAATTGAACGCCAGTTCGGTAAAGGTACGATCATGCGCCTTGGCGACTCGCCAATGGAAAAAATCCCGGCAATTTCTACGGGCTCTCTGGGTCTGGATATCGCACTAGGCATAGGCGGCCTGCCCCGGGGTCGAATTGTTGAAATTTACGGCCCAGAGTCATCCGGTAAAACAACTCTTACGCTGCAGGTCATTGCTGAAGCGCAAAAGGCCGGTGGTACTTGCGCCTTTATCGACGCGGAACACGCGCTGGACCCTGTATATGCGAAGAATTTAGGCGTGGATACTGAGAACCTTCTAGTGTCTCAGCCTGACACCGGTGAGCAAGCCCTTGAGGTGTGTGACAACCTGGTCCGTTCCGGCGCTCTTGATGTGGTTATTGTTGACTCGGTAGCGGCTCTGACGCCAAAGGCTGAAATCGAAGGTGAAATGGGCGACCACCATGTTGGTTTGCAAGCACGCTTGATGAGTCAGGCGCTGCGTAAAATGGCCGGTAACATCAAACATAGTAATACCCTGGTGATCTTTATTAACCAGATTCGCATGAAGATTGGTGTCATGTTCGGCAGCCCCGAAACCACCACTGGCGGTAATGCTCTGAAGTTTTACTCTTCTGTCCGAATGGACATTCGTCGCATTGGTTCGATCAAGGACGGTGATGAAATTATCGGTAACGACACCCGCGTTAAGGTGATCAAGAACAAAGTGGCGCCACCATTCAAGCAAACTGAATTCCAAATCATGTATGGCAAAGGTATTTACCGTCTGGGTGAAGTCATTGATCTGGGTGTACAAATTGGCGTGGTAGAAAAAGCCGGCGCCTGGTACAGCTATAAGGGCGACAAGATTGGCCAGGGTAAGAAAAACGCCGCGGAGTATCTTGCTGAAAATGCTCATCTGGCGGCAGAAATTGAACAGGCTGTGCGCGTCAAGCTACTCAATGAATCTGTGCCGGATGAAGAAGATATGGACGATAACGTGACACCTATCTCCGGCTAGTGATGCAAATCACTGATGTAGACATTCGCCGCGCCGCAATGGATTTGTTGGCGCGGCGTGAACACGGCGCAGAAGAACTCAAAACCAAACTGATCAAACGCTTTCGCAAAGCAGAGCAGTCCATTACGAGACAAAATGCTTATGTGTCAGCAGAGTCTGATTCTCATCAGGATGGGGCGCCTTGTGCAACACCATTCGCAGCATCTGAAGCTGGATTTACTGCCTCCGATGACGACGTTTTACCGCTAGAAGAGCGAGTTGATATTCAGATTGAACGTTTACGTGATGAAGGCTTACAGAGTGACAGTCGGCTTGCGGAGGCATTTATCAGGTCCAGGGCCAATCGCGGTCAGGGACCGGTCAAAATCAAAATGGAGCTGCGCCAGAAAGGTATCGCCGACGGGCTAATCAGTGAGGCGTTGGCAACGGCCGATCAGGATTGGTTCGAATTGGCGTCGCAGGTAGCAGAACGTAAGTTCCGTGAGCCGCCCCAGGACCCTAAAGACAAAGCCCGGCGCTCCCGGTTTCTACAGCAGCGGGGTTTTACTTTCGATCATATCTCGGCGTTGGATGACGCTTGATGGTCACTAGCTGCCCGCTGAGGTGGCTACAGACCCATACGCCACCTACTATTTCCTGATCAAATACTGCCAAATTTCTCATCAAACTATCTGAAACCGTGATTTTTCGGTATCTTTAGCGTCCTTTTTTATTTAAGTCAGATCGATGGATAGTCGCGAACTTCGCCAGGCCTTTTTAGATTACTTTGAACGTCAGGGTCATACCGTCGTTGATAGTGCCTCATTGGTGCCGGACAACGACCCAACCTTGCTCTTTACCAACGCCGGCATGGTGCAATTTAAGGACGCATTCGCGTTCCGGGAAAACCGTGGCTACACCCGTGCAGTGAGCTGCCAACGCTGTGTGCGTGCCGGGGGTAAGCATAACGACCTGGACAATGTGGGTTATACCGCGCGTCACCACACGTTTTTTGAAATGCTGGGTAACTTCAGCTTTGGTGACTACTTCAAGCGTGAAGCGATTCAGTTTGCCTGGGAGTTTCTCACCGAGGTGATCAAACTGCCGCCAGAGCGTCTTTGGGTCACCGTGCACACCGACGATGACGAGGCAGAAGACATCTGGGTAAAAGAGATCGGTTTTGATAAGAACCGCATTACTCGCCTGGGGGATGACGATAATTTTTGGACCATGGGCGACACCGGTCCTTGCGGCCCCAGTTCAGAGATATTTTATGACCATGGTCCTGACGTGCCCGGTGGTCCTCCCGGTAGCCCAGATGGCGATCTGGACCGCTATATTGAGATCTGGAACCTGGTGTTCACCCAATATGATCGCTCCGCTGACGGCACATTAACGCCACTGCCCAAGCAATGTGTAGACACCGGCATGGGACTTGAGCGACTTGCGGCGATTTTGCAGGACGTCCATAACAACTATGAAATTGATTTGTTTACAGCGCTAATCAAAAAAGCTGGAGCCTTACTCAACCATACGGATCTCGATAATCCATCCCTTAAGGTGATCGCGGATCACATTCGCTCCTGTGCCTTTTTAATTGCTGATGGTGTGTTGCCTTCCAATGAGGGGCGCGGTTATGTGCTGCGGCGAATTATCCGCCGGGCCCTACGTCACGGCCATAAGCTGCAATCAACAGGGCCATTCTTCAATGAGATGGTAGACGAATTGGTGGTGCAGATGGGTGATGCCTATCCCATTCTCGCCCAGACAAAAGATCAGCTAAAGAAAATCTTGCTAAAAGAAGAGCAACAGTTTGATCTTACTCTGGATCAGGGCTTGAAGATTCTCTCCGATGCTGTGGCGCAGTTAGATGGGCAGATTATTCCCGGTGAAGTGGTGTTCAAGCTATACGACACCTACGGCTTCCCCACCGACCTGACCGCGGATATTGCTCGCGAAAAGGGTCTGGAATTGGACATGGATGGCTTTGAAAAGGCCATGGAAGCCCAGCGCAGTCGGGCCCGGGCAGCGTCCAAATTCGGCTCTGAAGATACCAGCGCAATCGAAATTGATCAGGTAACAGAGTTTATTGGCTATGAAGCATTGCAAGGGGAGTCCGAGGTAGTTGCCCTGTTTCAAAATGGCAACCAGGTAGACGAGGTTGCTGCCCAGCAAGAGCCCGTTGAAGTGGTGATTGTTTTGGATAAGACCCCGTTTTATGCCGAGTCAGGGGGCCAGGTGGGTGATACCGGTAAGCTTTTTGGTAACGGTATTTC
>JBKAGC010000227.1:0-5952 GCA_046290215.1 Pseudomonadales bacterium
TGTCGTCTGGGAAAAAGCTGCCCGCTTCGAAGGACGTTCCAAGGTGTCTACCTGGATAACAGGTATTGCCTATTTAAAAGGGATTAAAGCGCTGGACCGCATCAAAATGCGACCTGAGCAAAACGCAGAAGTTGTGGCGAAAGCCGAGGAGTTGGAAGAGGATCAGAATTTAATCACCCGGCTTGGGCTGGATGATTGGCTAACCAGCGGACTCGAGCTAATTTCTGCGGATCAGCGCTCGGTAGTGGAACTGACATATTATTCTGGTTTTTCCTATCAAGAGATTGCCGACTTGATGGGTTGCCCGGTGAACACGGTGAAAACGAGAATGTTTCACGCCCGGAAGCGATTGGCGAAACTATTACCAGTTTTACAGGAACACAACACTAGTGAACTGGATTTGATGGATCTAGAAGAGAAAGAGCGCGAGATTGCTTCGCCGCGGCGAGACGACCAGGGTTATGAAAGAAACACTTAAGCAACAAAAACATCAGGAAGTTTTCGAACTGATTCCCTGGTTGGTCAATGACACTCTGGAAGGTAAAGAGCGCTTGCGAGTGCTAAATCATCTTAATGATTGTGCGGTGTGTCAGGCAGAGCGGGATCGACAGCAGGAACTGGCTGTACTGGTGCTGAGCGATGAGGACGAACTGGAAGCAAACTATAAGCCGGCGTTCGCTAAGCTGATGGAGCGGATTGACTCGCAGGCTACTGGAGAGATGCTGGAGCCAACTCAAGCTGAAGAGGTTGTTGCACCTCCCCGTAATACTGGTGGTAAGGGCAAAGTGACGTTGGCGATGGCCGCTTCCGTTTTTGTGGTTGTGGCAAGTATTGGTTTGTACCAGGTTAGCCGCGAACCTGCCGAAACCCTAACTGCGCCAGTCTTACAAGCGCCAGAAACTAGCTTGCCTGGTGGTGAGAGTCGACGGCTTGCGGTCACCTTTGATGAGAACATTGATTCCGCGACATTACGGGCAGCCTTTATCGATACCGGCGCTTACATTGTGTCTGGACCGGACGCAGAGGGCCGATATGTGATTGAGGCGGTTAAGAGCGCCGGCGAGTCTCAAGCAGAGTTTGTGGCCACCGTTTCCCAATTAGATGGCGTTAAACATGTGGCGCTCCTGGATTAGCATCTGTCTGTTCCGGCTATTTTTAGCCATGAGTCTGCTCGCAGGCTGCGCGTCTACCCCTGAATACACCTCTATGGAGGATGTATTTCGTCAACAAGTGCTATTCACCGTAGCTGATGAATCGAGTACCAGATCCCTTGCGGCCCAACCTATTGAAGCGGCCGAGCAGGTTGTGACCTCGATTATTCGGATTCACAATTTGAAGAAGGTTGCCCAGTGGTCTGTGAAGGCGCTTGGGGTTGAAGCGATCGTTGCGGAATTCAAAAGTGATCGTGCTATCGAAGATGTGCTCAATGCGCTTGAGCGGGATCAAAGAGTTGAATCTGTGCAGCGGGTAAACACCTACGAACTGCTAGGTTACAACGATCCCTATTTTCACCTACAAAACGCGGTGCCCGGACCGGATCTAGCCATGGTGCATGAAGCCGTGACTGGCCGGAATGTCAGTGTCGGTATTGTGGATACTGGTGTTGACCGGCAGCACCCAGAACTGGCACATCGAGTAAGTTATTCAAACAACTTTGTCAGTCATGACCAAAAGCAATTTGATACTGACGAACATGGCACCACGGTGGCCGGGGTGATTGCTGCTGCGGCAAACAATGACTTAGGCATCGTGGGTGTGGCCCCGGAGGCTAGCTTAATGGTGTTCAAAGCGTGTGCCGAGGATGATCAGAGTCGGCATGCCTCCTGTGATAGTTTTTCCCTGATGAAAGCACTAGTAGCCGTGCTACAGCAGGAACCTGATGTAGTCAATTTAAGTCTGGCGGGTCCAGACGACCCTATACTGGCGCGGCTAATTCAGGCGGTGTTAGCAAAAGGCACAATTGTGGTTGCGGCAGTGGACCATCGAACTGGCAAGCACGGTTTTCCAGCCTCTATTCCCGGTGTGATCGCCGTGAGCAGTGCGTTTCAGTTTGATTATCAATGGATGCCCAAGAATGGCGTGCTCGCGCCCGGCAGTGAGGTATTAACCACAACCCCAGGCGCCACTTATGCTTTCCGTTCAGGCAGTTCATTATCCACCGCTTTTGTGGCGGGTGTTGCAGCCTTACTCAAAGAGCAGAACCCCGAACTCACAGCCAGTCAACTAAGCCGCCGGTTGCACCAATCTGCCCAATCGCGGATCAATGAAGTGCCCCTGGTGGATATTTGTCAGGTTGTGAGCGGGCTTGAAGCGGGCACACTTTGTCAAACCCGTGCGGCGCTGGCTGGCCCCTGACTTTAGTTATATTGCGTGCTGAGTTCGCGAATTTTGGCGTTGAACTCCGCCTCTGTGTTGCGCAGTATCTCGGCAACTGGCAGTACGGAATCAATACGACCGGCAACCTGACCTGAAAGCGGGATGGCTGCTTCCATATCACCGCCGTAGTAGAGGTCTTTGGCGTTGCCAAATTGACCCATAATATTCTCTTCTGTGATCTTCTCCAGAGCAGTGGTTTTGTTGGTGCGTAGAGCTCGCAGGGCAGGTGAGTGGAAGCGGTTAAGGAATACCGTGCCGGTTTCCTCAGTATCTATAATGGCCTGTTTCCAGTTGTCATGTACTGGTGATTCCAGTGCCGAAACCATCCGCGTACCCATTTGAATACCCTCTGCTCCCAGGGCAAAAGCTGCTGCCATGGTAGCGCCGTCCACCATGCCACCGGCGGCAATGATGGGTACATCCACCTTAGAGCGCACCAGAGGCAATAACACCATAGAAGCAACGTCATTAGGGTTTTTAAAGCCGCCGCCTTCACCGCCTTCGACAATTAAACCATCGACGCCGGCTTCCACCGCCTTGAGAGCTGCTTTAAGTGTTGGCACCACATGAAAAACCGTTAGACCGGCAGCTTTCAAATCCGCCGTATAACGAGTCGGGCTACCCGCAGAGGTGGTTACAAAAGTCACCCCTTGATCAATGACAAACTGAGCAATGTTTGGGTCACGAACAAACGCCTGGGCGATGTTGACGCCAAAAGGTTTGTAGGTGAGATCCTTCATCTTTTTGATTTCTTCTTTGATGATGTCGAGCTCGCCTGAGGATGTCTCAATAATGCCCATGCCGCCGGCATTGGAAACTGCCGCTGCCAGTTGTGAGCGGGCAATCCATCCCATCGGTGCTTGCACAATAGGTAGCTCGACGCCGAGCATTTCAGTGACGCGATTCTTAAAAGGCATAGAATTTCCCTACTTTCTCTTCCAGTGTTGGTAAGTGTAATCGACGTTGGTGCTGAAGTGTTGTTCATCTAAAAGCTCGAAATCAGCCTCAGCATACTCTGGAAAGATAACATCACCCTCGCAATCCAGGTGGATTGTGGTCAAGTGCAGGTCGCTGCAGAAAGGTAGAGCCTGGGCATAGATTTCGCCGCCACCGGCAATAAAGGCCGGGCTTCTTAACTGCGTCGCCGTATTTAGCGCCATTTCAAGACTGTTGGCGACACTGCAATCTGGTTGCGTGTAATTCCGGTCACGAGTGATGATGACCGTATCTCGGCCTGGTAACGGTTTGCCTATTGATGCGAAGGTTTTGCGACCCATGATCAACGTGCCGCCCGTGGTGATATCGCGGAACAACTTTTGTTCGCCCTTGGCTTGCCAGGGGATATCCGGGCCGTTGCCGATCACATTGTTGCGAGATTTTGCCGCAATCAGGTGCAGGGTCATTACATTTGCTCAACCGTTTCGATGCCCAGTAAAGATAAGCCGAGCTTCAATGTTTCGGCAGTAAAGTCTGCCAAAAGTAAGCGGCTCTGCATCAATTCTTCCTCAGCATTTAGGATCGGACACTGCTCGTAGAAGCTCATAAAAAGGCCAGCTAATTCGAATAGGTAGTTACACAAAACATTGGCCTGAAAGTCATCTGTTGCCGCGTCTAAAGCCTCTTCCAGCTGCAAGAGCTTTAATGCCAGGCTGATTTCAATGGGTGTATCCAGGCGCAGTTGCCCAGACAATGCTTCAGGTGTGAGGTTAGAACGGCGGAAGATACTCCTGATTCTGGTGTAAGCATACTGCAAGTAAGGTGCAGTGTTGCCTTCAAACGACAGCATCACGTTCCAGTCGAAAATGTAGTCGGTGGTGCGGTTTTTGGAAAGCTCCGCGTATTTGATTGCACCAACGCCAACCACCCGGGCAACTTCCCTTTTTTGTGCTTCTGCCAGATCGGGGTTCTTCTCGCTGACCAGCTGGTAGGCTCTTTCGATCGCCTCATCGATCACATCAATGAGTTTGACGGCCGCGCCGTCGCGGGTTTTAAACGGTGTGCCATCGTCTTTAAGAATGACCCCAAAGGGTAGGTGGCGGAAGTCCTGATCCGTGAGGTATCCCGCGGCTCTTGCCACAGCAAACAACTGGGCAATGTGCAGTTTTTGTCTGGCGTCAATAAAGTAATAGGCCGCATCCGCTTTTAGATGGGTGGCGCGATGTCTCACCGCAGCAATGTCAGTTGCCATATACGGGAAGCCGCCATCGGACTTTTGCACAATGGCGGGCAAGGGCGAATCGTCTTTGCCTTTAAACTCATCCAGGAACACACACTTGGCACCGTCTGAAATAGAGATCAATTGCTGTTGCTCAAGTTCATCAACCACGGTGTGCAGTACATCGTTGTACATGCTCTCTGGTTGCATGTCATCGAGGCTAAGGGTGATGTTGAGTTTCTCGTACACCTCGAGGCAATGTCTGGCAGATTCATCGATAAAAGTTTGCCACAGCGCAAGACACTTTTCGTCGCCACTTTGGAGTTTCACCACGTATTCTCTGGCAACTTTTGCGAAGGCTTCATCAGACTTAAACAGTTTGTTAGCTGCTTGATAAAATACTTCTAGATCTTTGAGTTCTGTAGAAAGCTCTGCGCCTTCTTGTTGTCTTTGATCAAGGTAGGCAAGCAAGCTGCCGAACTGCGCGCCCCAGTCTCCCACATGATTGGCACGGGTTACGTCGTGACCGAAGAATTCTAAAATGCGCACGGCGGCATCACCGATGGCGGTACTGCGTAAATGACCTATGTGCATCTCTTTGGCAAGGTTAGGTGCTGAGTAGTCCACCACTATGCGTTGCGGGGGCTTAGGGCTGATCCCCAATTTGGCGCTGCCACGACGAGTTTTGAGCTCTTCAGCCAGTGCAGCCGCATCAAGATGGATATTGATAAATCCAGGACCGGCCACTTCGAGACGCTCGACCCCATCAAGATCCAGTTGCTCAACCAGTTTGGTTGCGAGTTCCCGGGGGTTCGTTTTAAGTTTTTTCGCCGCGGCCATCACGCCGTTGGCTTGATAGTGGCCGAATTCTGGCTTTTGCGCCTGCTTGACGATGGCCCGGCAGTCCTCGGCACCTAGCTCCAGCAGCGCCTGGGTAATGCTGTCATCTAGATAGGATTTTAAATTCATAAGGCCGGCCCAAAAAAGCTGGCTAGTGTAGCCGAATTCCTCTCATCTGACACCATTGCTGGCGGCAATGCTTGCGCTAGCAGCCAGCATCGTGGTTTGGTTTCGATCTGGTTAAATGAGTTAGATGAAAAAAGGGGGCGTTTAATCATGCGGCAAGAATTTGTGTCACTCACATCAGCCACGGGCAAAACCAATCCGGTGGGGTTTAATCCATGTCAGGGTTTGTACAGCTGCCCCGATGAAGGCGCGAAGGTGGCTTTTATCGCCAGCCATTACAACGTGGATTTCTCCGAGCATTATTTAGCGAGGTTGCTGGCAGACCGCGGCTTTGGCTTCCTCGGCTGGAACACCCGCTTCCGCGGCAACGAAGGTTGGTTCTTACTAGAACACGCGCTGCTTGATATTGATGCTGGAGTGCGCTGGTTGCATGACTCTGCCGGTGTGGAAACTGT
>JBKAGC010000228.1:0-5940 GCA_046290215.1 Pseudomonadales bacterium
GCCGTGAAAGTAAGGCTCTGCGTCGGGGAAATTGGCTGCCGTAAAATGTTCATTCAGTTGATGCACGCCAAAGTCGCCCTCTTTTATCGGCGTCAGCAAGCGCGCTTGTTCAAATAGGGTAATCAAGCGCGAGGCATCTTCATGGGCACGACAGGCTTGCAAATAGTTTGCATAGAGCTCAGTCATGGCATTAAGGACGGTGTCCGGAGAAAACTGTCGCTGAATTGTCACGGCGTCATCATTGCTAAAGTCTTCAGCTTGTCCTGGCGGCAGCTCTGCACCGCGCAACAAGCTAGCCAGCCTGCCGATGCCGGCATCATCCTTAAAGCGATAACTGGTCTTGAGTGCGCAGTGACTGTCCGCGAGAGGATGAACGCTCGCTTCTCCGCTTAGCGTGATAGCGGTTAGCTGCTGATCTTTAAGTTCAGCAATCTGCTCGCGGAACTGTGCACTGTAGCAAGTCCCTTGCGCGGTTAAATCTCCTAGTACGCAACCGGAATCCACCGAGGGCAGTTGGAAGGGATCACCTAGCATAATGAGTCGTGCATCCTGGGGCAGGGCAGCAAGCAAACGATCAAACATCACGATGTCGATCATTGATGCTTCATCGAGGATGAGTACATCCACTGGTAGTGGATTATCACCATGATATCGATAGCTGCGACCATCACCGCGTACCCCGAGCAAGCGATGTAGGGTACTAACCTCGGCCGGGACCTTGAGATCCATACGCGTCGCCGCCATCAAAATAGACTCCGACAGGCGCATGGCGGCTTTACCCGTGGGTGCGGCGAGCCGAATGCGCAAGTCTCCTTCCGCTTTGAGTAAGCCGGCTAGTATTTTCACCACGGTACTGGTTTTACCAGTGCCCGGTCCGCCGGTAATTATGGTGAGTTGGCGCAGTACCGCCTGGGTTGCTGCGGTTACCTGGAGAGGGTCATCTGCATCTGTCAAAAATGCTTGTAAGGCTTTAGCTTTTGCCGCGCCGTCTGCCATTGGCTGGTTGCGTGACACAATAGCGCTGGCAATACGCACTTCATATTGAAAGAAACGGTTTGTATAGAGAAAGCCTTCATTTTGCCTGGCTCTCACCAAAACAAGCGGAGTCCGGATGTCATGTTGAAACTGTGCTTCTGCGGCTGAGAACTGCGTGACGCAGCTTGCCTCAGTCAGTGCCGATAATATCGCCTCATCATTGATAGGCAGGCAGCTGTTTTGTTGACCGAGGGTTTGGCTAAGGCTGGCGAAAACATTGCCAAGCTCAACGGGTGCACCTTTACGGACTAACAAATTGGCAAAGTGTCGATCTACGGAGGCAAATGCTGATTGAGAGAGGGGTTCAGTCATGACTTGCCCCGCTCAATAGTGCGTCAAGGGTCTCTATTTGCTTTTGTTCAGGTCTTGCGGAGAAAACGCCGGCGCCAGGCTCACCGTTCATGCCTCGCAGAAACAAGTATCGGACGCCACCAAAATGCCTGGCGTAACTATAATCAGGAATCCGCTGGGCCAAATAGCGGTTTAATGCCACGCAGTAGATCAGATACTGCAAGTCGTAGTGATGATGTTTGACAGCTTCAGTGACCGCATTTGGGTGGTAAGCAGTCTGCTCAGGGCCAAGGTCATTGGATTTGTAATCGATCAAATAAAATTGGTTGTCATAAGCAACAATCAAGTCGATGTAACCGGTCATCATGCCTTGTAAGGTATCCACGCTTAACTGCATATGCGGAGGCAACACGCCTGATTGTTTGAGCGCTTTAATCAACTGTTGATTGGCCTCAATGGGAAAGTGGAACTCCATTTCGTCCAGACGTTGTCCCGCAGAAATATCCTTCAGGCTGAATTCGGCATCCAGTGGCGTGCTGACAATTTCAGTGAACCAATCTTCTAGTACCGCTTGCCATACGTCTGGTTCGTCGCTCAGGGCTAGCCTGGCGATACAAAGTTGTGCCTGTTTACTTACGGTTTCCGGCAGCGCTGCAAAATCCAGATTCTCCATAAAGCTATGCAAGGCGATGCCCACTTTGGCGCCGCGCGGAAAACTAAAGCGAGACGGTAGTTTATTCTGCTCCGGGTTTTTGCCTTGTTGTTCATCATCACCAAAGCCTGGTCGAGGTTGCGGCGTGGCTGCGCTCTCGTCACCGGAGGTGAGTAGGCGGGTCAAGCCAGTGTAGGAGTGCATCCGCCAACGGTCGCGGATTGTAGGTAACTGTAGTGGCTCCGCCATTGGTGGTACTTTTGCCTGAGTGTTGAAGGCGGTCACCGTGTTATGTAGCAACTGCGTGGTAAATAGTGCCTGGGGTAATTGCTCCAGCGTCGCAGAGATTCCCTCAAAGCTTCCTACTTCAAGGTTTAACAGTTTTGCTAAGGGTGTCTTTAGGATATCCCGGCTTGCAGCCAGACCAATATAGCAGCGATATCTTGCCCGGGTGAGCGCCACATAAAGGAGCCTGGTGGTTTCAGCATGATCCTCTGCTCGATGTAGTGATTTACTTGTGTCACTGGCGCGAAAATCAATCGCTGGATAATAGTCGCCCCGATCATCTTGCGGATGAAACAGTGGCAGTTTGGTATCTAATGGCGCGGCACCAAAACCTGCGGAAGGGATCATGACAATGTCATATTCAAGTCCCTTTGATGCATGCATGGTCACAATTTGCACCAGGTTGGAGTCGCTCTCGAGACGCAGTTGGCGCGATTCCACGGCGACATTTTCTGTGCCAATGCGCTCGCGGATAAACCATTTTAATAGTCGGCGCATACCTGGCGCGCTGAGACTGCGTTCCTGTAACAGTTCTGCCAGGTGGCGCAAATTTGTGATCTGGCGATCCCCGTCGGGATGACGTAACCACTTTTCGGCGAGCTTGCGCTGGCTGATCAGGGCTTCAATCATGGGCGCAACCGCCATGGTGGCCCAGAGATGATGATAGTGCTGGAACTCCTCCATGACATCTTGCAGCTTGGTCCAGTCGTTACTGAGCTCAAACACTTCCTGGGCGGTGGATTGCATCAGGCGAGTACCGAGCGCTGACTTCAATGCGGTTTCATTGGTGGGTTCAAGCACTGCTTCTAAGATGCGTTTTAAGTCATCGGCAGTTTCGCTCAGAAACACACTTTCCAGAGTGACGTAGACGCTGCGAATGTTGCGTTTTGCTAGTGCTAAACGGGCCGCTCTGGCATCTCGTCCGCTGCGCACTAGAAATGCGATTTGTCCAGGCGTAATAGGCTGGTTCTCTATGAGAGCCTTGCCCTCGGCGGCCAAATTGAGCAAGCGTGCGGTTTCTTCGGCCGCGTGATTCATGAGGTTGTCGCGGTTCTCAGCGGCGCTAGGCGCGGCGTCCACAAACAAGCTGACTGGTGGCGGCGTTTCGCCTTCTAGTTGGATAATTAAATCCGCCTTGGCAGGTGCGGACTTTACCGGCTCAAAACGGATTTGTTGATCGTCGCCAAAGCTGTCAGGTTGCTGAAATAGATGATTCACAGCATCCACCATGGCCGGTGTTGAACGCCAGTTAGTATCTAACGAATAAGCCTGGTCGGCGCTAAGGCGAGCATTGATATAGGTATAAACGTCTGCGCCGCGAAAATTGTAGATAGCTTGCTTGGGATCACCGATAAACATCAAGCTGCCATGAACCGTGCTTGCTGGCGGGTAAATGGCTGAGAAAATTTCAAACTGGAGGTCATCGGTATCTTGAAATTCATCAATCATTGCCACCGGCCATCTGGCGCGCAACAACCCGGCAAGATCCGGGTTCTGCACCGCGCGATGCACCTCGGTTAAGAGATCGTCAAGAGTAAGCTGGCCAAGTTCTACTTTGGATTGCTGCAAATGGGCTTTGATATAACGGCTGACCCGGTGATACAGATTTACCTCAAACGCTTCAGCGAGCCCACAGAATTCTTCTATGGCGGTAAAGATGTGGTTCTCCGGTAGCACCGTGGCGGCTTTGCGTGCATCTTCTAGACCGCCTGGCGTAAAGGGTAGCCAGGCCTCTGGGTCAAAGTCTGGACCGTGACAGTAAGCCTCAATAAAGTTCTTATCGGTTGGTTTTAAACGTCGCGCAGCACGCTTATTGCCGCTTAAGTTAGCGTCTAATAACAACTGGGTAATGTTTTCATCCAGCCACTGCTGTTTCAGTTCGATGTTAGCTTGCTCTAGCTGCTGGGGATCAACCTCTTGTTGTTCTGGTGGCAAGTAATGCAAGTTATGGCGAAACAGAAACTTCTTGACGGTGTTGGCAATGGCTTCTGGATGCCTGAAGTGTTTCAGCGCCAGGGCCTGGATACCTGGGGGTAAGGGCATGATCTCGCTGCGGAAACAGTCCTCCGCGGCAATTTGCAGCAGTAAATCCCGGTCACCATCGAGACTCTGGTCAAACAGCATGCCGGCGTCAAAGGATTGTTCACTCAAGACGCCAGCACAAAAGCCATGAATAGTAAAAATGGCTGCTTCATCCATGGTTTGTAAGGCCACTGCCAGTAACCTGCGGTCCGCCGTTAAGTCCGTACTCTCAGCCATCAAATGATCGATAAAGGCATCTTCAGCGGTGTTTGTCTGACCGCTGAACTTCGCCTTGGCCACACTTACCCGTTCACGAATTCGCGTACGTAGCTCATCAGTCGCTGCAATGGTGAAAGTCAGCACCAGTATTTCACTGGTCAGAAGCGGTCTATCCAGCGCCGGGTCGCGACCCAATAACAGGCGCAGGTACAAACTTGAAATGGTGTAGGTCTTGCCGGTACCGGCACTGGCTTCAATCAACAAGCGGCCGTTAAGTGGCAGGGTGTCAGGAGCAAGCGTTTGCATTGGCTATTTCTCCTCGTGTGCCAGGTAGGGCTGCCAGATTTGATTGGCAAGTTGCAAAAAGTCTGCGGAAAACGCCTCAGGAAAATCTAGCACTCGATTATAGTAAGGGTCGTGGGCTTCCTGGCCTCTGTGTTCGCCGTCCTGGTCAGAATGATAGCCGCGGATGACTTTACCAAGGTCCTGCTCCCGCGCTGCCAGTAATGATGCCTCTGGCATAAATAAAATCGGCTGGCTTAAGCCCTGCACAAAAATCTTACTCAGTTCCGAAAGCCAGTTCTGTGCCTCGGTTTCAGACACCGGCCTGATCTGATGGTGCTTCACATTACGATGACTATCGCGGTATACCAGCGTGGCGGTGCGTTGATGCCCGTGAGCGCACAGGGCCAGATGCTGTATCCAGGTTTCGATGATTTGCCGGGCCCGTAACTCGCCGGTGCGGGCAGTGATGAGTTGGTCGTCCCGTAGGGCGAGTTCACAGAAGAGTTGATGGGAGCCAACCGTCAGGTCAAATTGGCACACTTCAATTTTCTCAGGGCTTAAGTCCTTCACCACGGCAGCGATTCGCTGGGCAAGAGAGAGTTGTTCTGTTAGCTGCTGATAACCCAATTGGCCAGGTAACATCTTTCCGGAGGCGCGGGTCCGGGCGATCCAAGCATCAATCAATTGTGGTTGGAATGATGGGCTAAGCAAGGTGTCTAGCGCCGCTGTAGCAATGTCGTAGCGCTCTAATCCATCCAGGCTAAACGATTCGGCATCTTTTAAACCAACGTCGTCTTCTGGGAAAAATACCCCAAGGCGATTGAGGAAGTATCTCGCTGGATGGCGGAAAAACCGTGTGAGATCGCTTAACTCCTGTAAGGTTTCAGTATCCACTACCTGCTCTAGCGCGGTACTGGCAAATGGCGGCACGGGTTCCGCTCCTTGTAGCGCCCCTCGCCAATGGGTCGCATAGCTTTTTAAAACGCTGTTTTCGGCGAAGTAGCGTACGTCATAAGGTTGTAGTGGATGCTCCGTTATCTCGAAGCTGCCGTACAAACGAATCAGGTAATCATGCAACTCACTTAATAACTCCGAGGGCGGCTTTGGCTTGTTGTCGCGCTGGCCGCGGCCGATGAAACTCAAATACAGAT
>JBKAGC010000229.1:0-5938 GCA_046290215.1 Pseudomonadales bacterium
TAACACTATCCCCACTAATCTCAAACAACATACCATTGAGAAAATATCGGACATCTTGTTGGGCCATGGCAACAGATGGCCATCGTCTCGCGCTGTGTAGTTTTGATGGAGAAGGCAGCAGTGAAGGCAGCCAGCAGGTAATTGTGCCTCGTAAAGGGGTACTTGAAATTCAACGGCTGTTAAATGAGTTAGACGGTGATGTAAAAGTCACTATTGGCACTAATCATTTGTGCCTGGAATCAGATGAGTTCACGTTAACCAGTAAACTGGTGGATGGTCGGTTTCCTGATTACGATCGCGTGATACCCAAGGACGGCGATAAGGTTGTGTTTGCGGACCGTCTAGAACTGCGCCAGGCTTTAAATCGTACAGCCATTCTTTCTAACGAGAAGTTCCGCGGTATTCGGGTGAATTTGGCTAGTGGCGCTTTGCAGTTGTCGGCGAATAACCCCGAGCAGGAAGAGGCTGAAGAAACTGTAACTGTGGACTACGAGGGTGATGATCTCGAAGTAGGGTTCAATGTTAGCTATATACAGGACGTCCTGGGTGTTATAGAAGCCGATAAGGTCAAGATCACTTTGCATAACGCAAATAGTAGCGCGCTAATCGAAGAACCAGAAAGCGATGATTCCGTCTATGTGGTTATGCCCATGAAGTTATGAAGTTAAACAGGCTGCACGCCGAAAACTTCAGGAATATTGAAGAAACTTCTATTAGCCTAGATCCCGCTTTAAACATCATTACAGGCCGCAATGGCAGTGGTAAGACCAGCTTGCTAGAGGCCGTTAATTTTCTCGGTTCTGGTAAGTCATTTCGAGGCGCCAAGATTGACCCACTTACCCGGCACGGTAGTACCTATACTCTGGTTTCCGGTGAGGTGTCGTCTTCAGAGCTTGGGCTGATTTCATTAGGGTTTCGTAGAGATAACTCTGGTGAAAGAAGAATCAGGCTAAATGGCAAGAATCAATCTCAGGCATCAGAGCTAGCACGTCATCTTCCGACGCTTTTGCTAGGTCCCCAGTCTGTTGAACTGTTGCTCGGTCCTCCCCCAGAGCGTCGTAGCTTTCTTAATCGGGGAGTGTTTCACGTGGAACATGGCTTTTCGGAGATCTGGCGCCAGGGTGTTAGGGCTCTACAGCAGCGCAACGTCCTTTTACGTAACGAAGCTTCCGATCAGGAGTTAACAACCTGGACAAACCAACTAGCTGCCCTATCTAACAATATTGATGAAATGCGGCTGGCCTATTTCGAGCGATTTTTGCCTGTATTTACCGAGACTTATCGTTTTCTCTTGGACCTCAAAGGCGTAAAATGTAGTTATCGACGAGGTTGGGATAAAGATCGAGATCTGTTAGATATCTACCAGGAGCAGCTCCCTACTGACCGACATCGGCACTTTACCCACAGTGGTTTTCAAAGAGCAGACTTGCGGTTTACTGTAGATGGTAAACCGGTAGCCGATATGTGTTCTCGGGGTGAGCTAAAACTGATTGCATGGGCGGCTATACTTTCTCAGGGGGTGATATTAAGTGAGTCTGAACAGTCATCTCCCGTGTTCCTGGTGGATGATTTGATGGCTGAGCTGGATGCTTGCCATCAATCCCTGGTAGCTGAGTTATTAACAAAAATTGGGGGTCAGGTATTGGTGACAGGAACTGACCCTAATCGGCTGAAGACCCTGTGGGATCTAGGCTCTATAAAAATGTTCCACGTGGAACAAGGCTCTATTAGAGAGCTGGAGAAGACCAATGAGTGATGATAAAACTTACGATTCAAGCAGTATTAAAGTCCTTAAAGGACTCGAAGCAGTAAAAAAACGTCCGGGAATGTATATCGGCGACACTGATGACGGCACCGGTCTTCATCACATGGTCCAAGAACTCGTTGATAACTCCATTGATGAGGCTCTGGAAGGATATTGCTCCGACGTTAAAGTCACGATACATCCAGACGAGTCAATCAGCGTATCAGACGACGGCCGAGGCATACCGACCGATCAGCATGAAGAAGGAAAGTCTGCGGCTGAAGTCATCATGACCGTACTCCACGCTGGTGGAAAGTTTGACGATAGTAACTACAAGGTGTCAGGAGGACTTCATGGCGTGGGTGTCTCGGTGGTAAATGCCTTGTCCGAGGAGCTGAAATTAACGATTTGGCGAGATGGCAAGATCTGGGAACAAACCTATCATGATGGAGTACCCGAAGCGCCCCTGGCGGTAGTTGGCGAAACTAGCCAAACCGGTACCCTTACCCGCTTTAAACCCTCTGCAGAAACCTTTTCAAACATTGAATTTCACTACGATGTATTGGCAAAACGCTTAAGAGAGCTATCATTTCTGAATTCCGGGGTGAGTATCACTCTAACCGATGAAAGATCCGGAAAATCGGAAAACTTCAAATACGAAGGTGGCTTACGTTCATTTGTTGAGTATCTGAATGAAAATAAGACGCCTTTGAACAGTATTTTTCACTTTGCCATGGAGCGTGAAGATGGCATTGGGGTAGAAGTGGCCCTTCAGTGGAATGATAGTTACCAGGAAACCCTATTTGCCTATACCAATAACATCCCGCAAAGCGATGGCGGCACTCACTTACAGGGTTTCCGTTCCGCCCTCACCCGATCTCTAAATAACTATATAGAATCGGAAGGTATGGGCAAAAAGGACGCAGTAAATACCACGGGCGATGATGCCCGGGAAGGCTTAACCGCGATCATCTCGGTAAAAGTACCAGATCCCAAGTTTTCTTCTCAGACCAAAGACAAACTGGTTTCCTCAGAGGTAAAAACTGCGGTTGAGCAAGAAATGGGCGCCAAATTCTCGGATTTTCTCATTGAAAACCCAGCTGAAGCTAAAGCCATCGTGCAAAAAATGATAGATGCTGCCAGGGCAAGAGAAGCAGCCCGAAAGGCGCGAGAAATGACACGACGCAAAGGTGCCCTTGATATCGCAGGTCTGCCAGGAAAACTAGCGGACTGTCAGGAAAAAGATCCAGCCAAATCGGAAATCTACCTCGTAGAGGGTGATTCTGCGGGCGGCTCAGCCAAACAAGGCCGAGACCGTAAAGTACAGGCGATATTGCCCTTAAAGGGCAAAATTCTGAATGTGGAAAAAGCTAGATTTGACAAGATGTTGTCTTCCCAGGAGGTTGGTACCTTGATTACTGCCCTGGGTTGCGGCATCGGTCGCGATGAGTTTGACCCTGACAAATTGCGCTATCACAGCATTATTATTATGACTGACGCTGACGTGGACGGTGCACACATTAAAACCCTCCTACTCACCTTCTTTTTTCGACACATGCCGGAACTGATAGAACGTGGCCACGTGTTAATCGCTCAACCTCCTCTATACAAGATGAAGCGCGGAAAATCTGAGCGATACATCAAAGATGAGACGGAGCTTACAAGTTACATACTAGAAGCAGCACTAGAAGACGCTGAACTTATCCCAACAGCAGGGGCTGAAGGTGTGAGCGGTGAGGCACTACGTGGCCTCGCCGAGAAGTATTATGAAATACAAAATCGTATCGAAAAACTAAAACGCATTTTCCCCACCGAGGTCCTGCACAAAATCGTCTATTTACCGCGTCTTACTCGCGATGTGCTGAATCACCAGGACCAAGTGCAAGACTGGGTTAAACTGTTAGAGGGCGCATTAGAGCATCTCCACACTTCGCAAATGCAATATCATATTGATGTTATTGAGGATCCGGAGCGGCACATTTTTTACCCACGAATTGGCGTTGTTCATCATGGCCAGCGTAAGGATTATGTGCTTACCCTGGACTTCATTGAGTCCACGGATTACGTTGCCTTTACTGAATTTGGTAGCCATGTGTCGGAGATGATCAAACCTGACGGTTTGGTAAAGAAAGGCGAAAAGTCCGAGCCCATTGACAATTTTGAAGCAGCGCTTGAATGGTTACAAAAAGAAGGACTTCGCGGTCAGTCCAGGCAGCGGTATAAAGGTCTCGGTGAGATGAACCCAGACCAGCTTTGGGAAACCACCATGGATCCTACTGCCCGAACCATGCTGAAAGTCACTATCGAAGATGCCATCGCCGCAGATCAGATGTTCAATACCTTGATGGGTGATCATGTGGAACCCCGCAAGAACTTTATCGTGGAAAATGCCTTGTCGGTGGCGAACCTCGACGTGTAAAGCCGGTAACCCGGAGCGGTAACTGCTAGCCGGCCAATTGAAACTTTAAGGCTGGCTTAAATCAGGGACGAAGTCGGCGAACGCAGCCAGGTTGGTAAAGGTTTGTACGGGATCCTCAAGTTTCTCTCTTGTGTCGGTTCCATTCCCGGTTAGCACAAGAACCGGGATTGCCTTGATGGCTCTTGCTGCCTGAATGTCTTTGCTGGAATCACCGACAAAATACTGGTTTTGCATCGACTCACCAGAATGGGCCTCTATTTGCTGTAGTAGCCCAGTTCGGGGTTTACGACACTGGCACTGTTCATCCGGGTGATGAGGGCAAAACATAATGCCATTTATCTTGCCACCGGCAACCTCTACCAACTGCACAAGTTTGCTGTGCATGGCCTCAAGATCAGACATTTGAAACAAACCGCGGGCCAGCCCGGCTTGATTGGTGGCGATATAAATGTCGTAACCTTTGCGGCAAAGTTGCGCGATAGCTTCAATGCTGCCGGGGATTGGTTGCCATTCTGCTGCTGACTTTATGTAATCCTTGGAGTCAACATTAATCACTCCATCCCGGTCTAAGGCGATGACGGCCATTATTGTTGAAGCAGAGAAATATCAGCCACTTCAAGGAACAGCGCACGAAGCGTAGCCAGAGTTGCAATGCGATTATTTCGGATAGACTCATCATCAGCCATGACCATGACTTTATCGAAATACTGATCCACCTGTTCTCGAAGTGTGCCCAGGAGCGCGAGCTTCTCACTATCTTCAGCAAGGTTGCTTAGATTAGCCTGGGTTTGTTGCACAGCATCGAATAACGCTTGTTCTTCAGTTTCTGTGAACTTACCCGCATCAACTTGTTGCGAGCCGCTGCTGGCTTGTTTTTTAAGAATATTTGCAACTCGTTTGTTGGCAGCAATTAAAGCCGTGGCCTGCTCGGCGTCACGGAAATTTTCCAAAGCCTGAATGGTCAAATGTGATCGATAAAGGTTGCCGGACCACTGCGGTGTTGAAACTACCGCATCCACCGTATCGAAGCGCACACCTTGCTCCTGATACCAGTTTTTAAGGCGTTCGATTGCGTAGGCCTTGATAGGTTCTGCTTCAAAGTTCTTGTTGTGGGCTTTGATGGCGCTTTCGAACAATTGATCGAGGCTAATATCGAGCTCACCTTCAATGCACATACGAAGAATGCCAAGGGTTTGTCTGCGTAAGGCAAAAGGGTCTTTAGAGCCTGAAGGTGGTTGACCGATACCAAACATTCCCACCAGAGTATCTAACTTATCTGCAATGGCGACACATTTGCTTTCTAACGACACGGGTAAGCTGCCACCTGATGCGTCCGGCAGGTAGTGTTCGCTTATCGCCTGACATATCTCGTTAGACTCTCCGGCATACTCAGCGTAGTAGCCGCCCATAACGCCCTGAAGGTCGGGGAATTCTCCTACCATGTCAGAGACCAGGTCGGATTTACAAAGCCTGGCTGCCTTCGAGGCAATTGTCTTGTCAGCATTTACTAGTTCAGCCAACTTAGTGGCCAGAACCTCAATTCTTTCTGCTTTGTTCAGATAAGTACCTAGCTCTGATTGGAACACAACATTCGCTAGTCGTGCGCGTTTTTCTTCCAGACTGGTCTTCTGATCCTGCTCAAGGAAGAATCTAGCATCTGAAAGTCTTGGTAAAATCACCTTCTCATTACCGGAGATCACCACACCAGGGTTGCTGCTATCGATGTTAGAGATGGTGACAAACTTTGCCTCGAAGGCAGCCAGGCTTTGTAAATC
>JBKAGC010000230.1:0-5861 GCA_046290215.1 Pseudomonadales bacterium
ACGCGACCCGCGACCTGCTGCGCACGCGCGCGTGCGTCGTCTACGTCGAGGCGCCGCTGGAGCTGCTGCAGCAGCGGGTGCGCGGCCAAAGAACAGTTTGACTTCAATCCCGCAACCATCGACGCCGTAGTGCTTTCACATGGTCATCTCGATCATTCCGGGTTGTTGCCCAAGCTGGTGCATTCAGGTTTCTCCGGGCCAATTTACTGCACGCCAGCCACCAAGGGCTTATTGAAGATACTGTTGGAAGATTCCTGGGGCCTGTACCAGAGAGATATAGAGCACACGAATAGACGCAGGCAGCGTGCTGGCAAAAAGCTGCTCACCCTTGAATATTCCGAACGCGATGTGAATAAGGTGCTTAAACTGTGCGAGCCTGTACCTTATAAGACCCAGTACAAGCTGGGCCCCTCCACTACCCTGTGTTTTCACGATGCAGGTCATATCCTGGGCTCGGCTATTGTTGAGCTAACGATAACGGAAGATGGAAAAGATAAGCGGTTGGTTTTCTCGGGGGATCTTGGGAATGCCGATTCGGCACTGATGAGGGACCCTGCAGAGTTATCGCAAGCCGATGTACTGCTAATGGAAAGCACCTACGGCAATCGAAATCACCGCGACATGGGCAATACCCTCGAGCAGTTTTCCACTATTCTCAGCGAAGCCTGGCAGCGGGGCGGAACGGTAATGATCCCGGCTTTCGCGGTGGGTCGCACGCAAGAAATCATTTATCACCTGGGGTGCCTGCACAAAGAAGGCAAGCTCGATAACTGGACAGTATTCCTGGATAGCCCCATGGCAATTGACGTTACCCAGGTGTATGACAATTGGTTAAATATACTGGACCGTGACGACATCAAATGCTTGACCGACTCGGGCCGGGAATCCCTCGAAGAGTTTTTACCAAAGCTGCGGCTGACCGATAGTACTGATCAATCCATGGCAATTAACAAGATTGAAAGCGGCGCGATAATAATCGCGGGGAGCGGCATGTGTACCGGGGGTCGTATCAGACACCATTTCAAGCATCGCATTTGGAACAGGAAAAATACGATAATTTTTGCAGGCTTTCAGGCACAGGGCACGCTTGGCAGATTACTGGTTGATGGTGTCAGAAAAATAAAAATGTTTGGTGATGATTTTGTCGTTAAGGCAAACATCGAAACTCTGGGCGGGTTCTCTGCCCATGCCGGACAGAAAGAGCTAATTCAGTGGGCCAACAATTTTTCTCCTGTGCCACGCTTGATCCTGATCCATGGTGAAATAAGCGCGATGGAAACGCTCTCTGCAAAACTACTTGAAGACCACAA
Organism: Pseudomonadales bacterium; assembly: GCA_046290215.1. GTDB lineage: Bacteria > Pseudomonadota > Gammaproteobacteria > Pseudomonadales > Azotimanducaceae > JAHRVQ01. The sequence continues at coordinate 1,311 of JBKAGC010000230.1, forward strand.
CATTGCCAGCGAGATACCTTCCCAAGGGGACTCCATAGAATTCTAGTCTTGAGCAGATAGCGAAGATCATAAAGGCGAGACTGGCGGGCCAGGTTATGCAAAGCAGCGATGATATTCTAATTTGTAATGCAGGCAGCTCATCCCTGAAACTGGCTCGCTGGAACACCCACAACGACAGCTTCGACCCGGTCAACTATGAAGGTAGCTTTGAGGACCTTGAGAAAGCCCTGCAGCGCTATCTGCAAGAAAATTTACCCTGCAGCGCAGCTTTACATCGAATCGTTCATGGCGGCGATTCAGATGAACGGCCGCATAAAATCACCAAGGATGTGCGCGAGCGGATTGAACACTGGCAGGTCGTGGCACCACAACACAATGCCATCGCACTGTCGCTAATTGCGCTGGTTCAATCAGAATGGTGCAACGCAGAAAACTTTGCTTTGTTTGACTCCGCCTTGTATGCCAATCTACCCGAAGTAAGCCGCGGTTACGCCCTGCCCGAAAACCTGTCCAGCAAATGGCCCATAAGACGCTACGGGTTTCATGGTCTGGCGCATCGGGCGCAATGGGCACTTTTAACCCAGAACAAAGTCTATGAAAAGGTTATCACGCTGCAGCTTGGTAGTGGCTGCTCAGCAAGCGCCTGGCTGAATGGCGAAGTAGTGGATACCACCATGGGGTTCTCTCCCCTTGAGGGCCTGCCCATGGCCACCCGATGCGGCAATATTGATGCGAGCGTCGTGCTTCATCTGCTGCAATATGAAGATGGCCATACCACATCCAGTCTGCGACGACTGCTTTCGGAACATTCAGGCTTAAAAGGTTTAAGTGGAATTTCGGGAGATATACGAAAATTGATGGATAGCGATGACGAAAGCGCGACCCGCGCTATTAATCATTTTTGCTATCAAATTCAGAAAACAATTGGCAGCTACATTGCTGTGCTCGGTGGTGTCGATGCAATTACCTTCGGAGGGGGAATTGGCGAAAACCAGGACGCTATCCGCCATAAAATCCTGTCCCCGCTAAAGAACCTGTCCATTGTCCTGGACGAGGACAAGAATAGTCGATCCAGCGGCTTCACTGCACTCCACGATAGTAGCAGTCAGACAGAACTGTGGCTGACGCCGGTGGACGAAATTCGCCAAATGGCCCGGCAATTCAACGCATTGGCTAAAGGCCAGGAGAAGATATGACTGCTCTTAACAGGCAATGGTCAAAGGGAGAAGGCGTCATCCAGCACAAGTCTCAGACAATAGAGCGAATTGAGCAATTGACAGCGGAGCTTGATGCCCGGGAATTATGTGATCGAGAACTTGCTGCCGAGCTTTTTCGTGCAGCCGATATCTTATGCAACATGGCACTGTGGCTTACAGTCCACATGACTTATGCAAAAAATGTATACCTGGACGGTCGACCACTTTCAGCGAGCGACTTCAAGTTGTCTCCTGAGGGACACACTGGTGGTGCTCTCAATATGGTTCCCGCTTACATTGGCTATCTGCTGGCTAACAATCTGACCGGGAAAACCAACGCGTGGCTGATGGGGCAAGGGCACTGCGTGGCGGCAATCGATGCGGTAAATGTTCTTTTGGGAAATCTAGACCAGGAACAGGATCAGCGCTACCCATTATCGGATCGTGGTTTAAGCCAGCTCTGCCAGGACTTTTACAGCTATGACACAGATGGCGATGGTCGACCCGTCGCGCCGTTGGGCAGCCATGTAAATCCTTTCACCGCGGGTGGCATTAGTGAAGGGGGTTATCTTGGTTTCGCTGAATTGCAATACGCACATATGCCCTTGCCCGGGCAGAGTCTGGTTACCTTTCTGAGTGATGGTGCGTTCGAGGAGCAAAGAGGCAGTGACTGGGCGCCGCGCTGGTGGCGCGGTGAAGATACAGGGAACGTCCTGCCGATAATGATCGCCAACGGCCGACGCATTGATCAACGAACAACCCTGTCACAGGCTGGCGGGGTCGAATGGCTACATTCCCATCTGGCGTTGAATAATTTCTCGCCGAGAGCCATTGATGGCAATGATCCCGCCGCCTTTGCATGGGCGATTATAACCATGGAGCAAGACCTGGTAAGTCAATACGAGCGCATAAAAGAGGGGCTGGATCGCTACCCGGTGGAACTCCCCTACACCATTGCCGAATCGATCAAGGGGTTCGGTTTTCCCGGCGCAGGGACTAATGCGGCTCACAATTTACCGCTAGATGGTAATCCAGCCCTGCGTGAAGACACTCGCGAGCTGTTTAACGAAAGCTGCAGGAATCTTCATGTTCCACCACAGGTATTTAACCAGGCCCTTGATGTATTCAGGCAACACAAAAAGCAGAATCGCGTTCAGGAAAAAGACCACTACTTGCGCAATCTGGTCGTAAAGAAGCCACAGCTACCCGATGTTACAGAACAGGAAAAGTCAGCACAGATATCGCCGATGGCGAGCCTTGATGCCTGGTATTGTGAATTTATAGAGGCCAACCCTGCCCATCGATTCAGAATCGGGAATCCGGATGAAATGCGCAGCAACCGGATGAATCAGACACTGGATAAACTTCTGCACAGGGTGACAGCGCCAGAAGGCGGCGTGGCGGAAGCAACGCTTGGCAGTGTAATTACAGCACTTAACGAAGAAGCAGTAATCTCCGCGGCATTAGCCAATAAGCAAGGGATTAACCTGGCGGTGAGCTATGAGGCATTTGCGGTAAAGATGCTTGGAGCGATGCGACAGGAAATTGTTTTTTCACGGCGCCTGGCAGAATCTGGCCGCACCGCCAACTGGGTTAGTGTACCGGTAATACTGACCTCCCATACATGGGAAAACAGCAAGAACGAGCAGTCTCATCAAGACCCGACACTGTGTGAAGCCTGGCTTCAGGAGATGTCTGATGTGGCCCCCGTGTACTTTCCCTTCGATGCGAATACCGCGGTACGGTGCCTGAGCCACATTTATAGCAGCTGCGGCAAAGTTGCTGCAGTGGTAATTCCGAAGAATAAAGTTCCGATCGAGACAACTAACCTGGAAGCCGAAACCGCTGTGCACAACGGAGCTCTGTTATTGGCGCACGATAAAGACACCAGGATACAGCTCATTGCTATCGGCGCGTATCAGCTTCAGCAGGTTCAAACAGCGGCCCGCCGCCTGCGCGCCAACGGTATCGGCGTCTCGGTGATCGCCATGATCGAGCCCGGCAAATTCCGCTCACCCAGAGACGCTATGGAAGCTACTTGTGTGGGTGACCAAGCCCGGCAGCTACCCGATTGTCCGCTGCGCATTGTCGTGTGTCACACCCATGCCGAGGTGATGACCGGCGTCCTGCGAAAGCTCGATACTGGCGCTGACTCCACCCGGTTCATGGGTTACAGGAACAAAGGTGGAACCCTTGATGTGTTTGGCATGCTCTACGCGAACAAGCAAAGCTGGCTTCATATCGTCCATGAAGCTGTGCTGCTTCTGAAAGACGTCCAGTTAAACACTCTGCTTGGCACGGACGAGATGGCCGCTTTGCAGGGAGAGGCTTCGGGTGAAACGATGCGCAGATTAAGGGAAGTATGAAACGCAATTTGGCGATGTCGATGATTGGCGTGTACCAGAATCTCGCCCGATGGATCACAATGGGTGGCCGGTCATGCACAGGCCCATTCCCGGAAATTGTAACGATTGTCTTTAACGAGAGCGCATGTGAGTACTAGTAAACCCGAGAAACCCAAGCAGCACTCTTCCCAAACTCTGCCGATGGAGGATTTTGGCGCAGAAACGTTGGTGCCGGATACGCCGCAAACTCTGTCTCCCTCATTCAAGCCAGCCTATAAAGACGAAGACTTTCTGCTAAGGGATGAGCTTCGCCCGGTTCGCCTGCAGTTGGAGCTGCTGAAGCCGGATCTGCTACAGCGCGAAGCAGGTATCACTTCAACAATCGTGGTATTCGGCAGTACCCGGATTCCAGAGCCAGCTAAAGCACAGGAAAATCTGCAGCAGCTGGAATCGCAGTTGGCCGAATCACCGGATGACTCTTCATTGCTACGAAGTGTGGCTATAGCCAAACGAATTTGTGACAAGTCAAAGTATTATGAGATTTGCCAGGAGCTCAGCAGGCTGATTACCAGCAACTGCCAGAATAAAGACGTCTGTAACTCGGTCATTATTACCGGTGGCGGCGGTGGCATTATGGAAGCTGCCAACCGCGGAGCATTCGATGCGCATGGGCGGAGCATCGGGCTCAACATTATCTTACCGAAAGAGCAGTACCCAAACGCCTTCATCACCCCGGAGCTCAGTTTTCAGTTTCAGTATTTCGCGCTGCGAAAAATGCATTTTCTGATGCGCGCGAAAGCACTGATTGTTTTTCCTGGCGGCTACGGCACGTTGGATGAGCTGTTTGAAACGCTGACTCTGATCCAAACCAGAAAAATAGACCGCCTTCCAGTGTTGCTTTTTGGTGAGGAATACTGGAATCGTGTGGTTAATATTTCAGCCCTGGTTGACGAGGGAATGATTGATCCTGAAGACTATGATCTGTTCCAGTTCGTTGAGACCCCCCTGAC
>JBKAGC010000231.1:0-5855 GCA_046290215.1 Pseudomonadales bacterium
TGCGATTGATTGTCCATTGCCACCACTGCGGCGAGCCGGCTAAAGGCGCTTTACCTTAAGGTTACTTTAAGCTTTAAGGTTAACGAAAAGTCAGCATCTGGCAGCTATGGATATTGCAGTTTACGGTATGAGTTGTGAGCGCTGTGAGACAAAGATCTCCGCGGCGCTTGAAGTTGTGCCTGGGGTAAAGGCGGTCAGGATTGATCGTCAGCGAGACCTTGTTCAGGTTGAAGGTAATGCTTCTCGCACCGCCATTGAACAAGCCATTGTTGCCGCCGGTTATCGTCTTGAGCGGACATCTGGCGTAGAGAATTCTCGCCAATCTACATCGTCTCAGCACATCGCCCTGTTGATCGAAGGTATGTCCTGTGCGAGTTGTGTCCGTTCCGTTGAAAGCGCCTTGCTGAGCGTGCCTGGCGTTAGCGCTGCCAGCGTTAATTATGCTGCTGGACGGGCAAACGTCCATGGCGATGTAAAAGTAGAAGCCTTGCTACATGCAGTAAGCAAGGCTGGTTATGGTGCGTCTGAGCCCGACGCGGCAAGGGAAGCTAACAAGGCCAAGATGTTGCGGCAACGTCTTGTCCTAAACGGTTTGCAGGCAGGACTTGCGCTGCTTGCTGGTGCTGCCCTGATGTTCCAGGGGGAATGGCTGATGACGAGGCTCGGCGGCGTGCTTGTGGCCATAATTGTGCTCGTTATTCTGCTTTTGACCGGACGGCGCTATTACCAGGGGGCACTGGCTTCTTTACGTCAGGGGCGCGCCACCATGGATAGCCTAATTGCCCTGGGCACTGGTTCAGCATGGCTATATTCCATGTTAGTAATTTTGGCGCCGCACTACTTGGAGGCAGCCGCGCGTCACGTATTTTTTGAAGCCGCGCTTTTTATTATTGGCTTTGTACACCTCGGGAAGTCCATCGAAGAGTTTGCCCGTGGCGGCACATCGCTCGCCTTAAGTAGGTTGTTGGATCTAAGGCCGCGGTTTGCCATTCGCCTGCAAGACGATGTTGAGCAGGAGATAGCAGTCGAACTTGTCCAGCCAGGAGACGAGTTGCTGGTCCGGGCTGGTCAGGCGGTTCCGGTAGACGGTGAGTTAATTCAGGGTACCAGTACCCTGGATGAGCAAATGATTAGCGGTGAGGCTGAACCAGTAGTAAAAAATCCCGGTGATCAATTATTGGCAGGCACTGTTAACCTGGATGGTGCAATTACTTTGCGAGCAAGCGCCGTTGGCAGTGACACGGTGCTCGGTCGAATGGCAGAGGCAGTACAGCAAGCCCAGGACAGTAAGCCGCCGATTGCCAATCTAGCTGACCAAATTTCTGCCTGGTTCGTTCCCGCCGTGATCCTGTTTGCAATACTTGCTGCAACTGCCTGGTGGGTTGCCGGGCAAGGGGTTGGCATGGCGGTGACAGTGTTTATGACGGTGTTAGTGGTCGCTTGTCCCTGTGCCCTCGGGCTGGCAATACCTATGTCTATCATGGTGGGTGTGGGGCGAGCTGCGGAACTTGGTTTGCTTGTGAAGAACGGTGCGGCACTGCAAGCTGCGAGTTATGTGGACACTCTGGTGCTGGACAAAACCGGTACCCTGACCCTCGGGCAACCGGAGGTAACGGCGGTGCAAGTATGCCCCGGTGCGGATGAGGAGATGCTTAAAGCCATTGCGGTGACCCTGGAAGCCGTTTCCATCCATCCCCTGGCCATGGCCATTGTGAAAACCTTTACCGGTACGGAGGCGTTGCCAATTGAAGATATCAAAACGGAAGCTGGGGCCGGGATTCGTGGCCTTTGGCAGGGCCAGCCATGTCTAATTGGTAGTGAAGCGTTTTTGCTTGAGGAAGGTTATCCGCCGTTTCCTGATAACCCGCCGACAGGCAGTCTGATGTTTGTGGGTCACGCAGGGCGATGGTTAGGAGTGATTGCGGCCCAGGACGCGCTGCGAACTGAGGCTGCCACGACGTTGCTGGCGCTAAAACAACAGGGTATCGAGCCAGTGTTGATGTCTGGTGACCGCTCTGAGGTAGTGGCGGCTGTGGCGCAGCAATTGAATATTCAGCGCTACCTTGCAGAGATGACACCGCAGCAAAAACAAGCGGAGATCCAGGCGCTGCAAACTGCAGGAGCGCGAGTGGCAATGGTCGGTGATGGCATTAATGATGCCTTAGCATTAAGTCAGGCCGATGTAGGTATCGCCATGGGCACTGGATCAGATGTGGCAATTGAGAGCGCGGATATGACCTTACTGGGGGACGACCTTGGCAAATTGTCTTTGGCGTTCAATCTTGCCCGACGCGTAATCAGTAATGTGAAACAAAATCTCGGTGCGGCGTTTATCTACAATTTGTGTTTGCTGCCTGTGGCTGCCGGGGTGCTATACCCTGCAACCGGCACCTTACTTAACCCGGCCCTGGCAGGGCTTGCCATGGCACTGTCGTCTATCTCGGTGGTAGCCAATGCGCTGCGACTAAAACTTGTGGCATGATATTGGTGAGGCAAGAAAACGAGCGAACACTACCATGCAAGCTGCAAAGTTTACTGACGCACATATCAAGGACTGGCACGAACAGGGTTTTGCCATCATCGAGGACTTTTTTAGCCCCGATGAGATTGCCGGCGTCCGTTCAGAGTACGAGCGGATTTATGGCACTGACCGTGCCGGCGAAGCGCTAAATCTCAAAGAGGCTGATAGCTTTGGTGAGTTTCGACCAGATCAGTTTAAGAACCTCGATACCTTTCCTTATGAGGGTGGTGCGCCCTTAAATCTGCTGTCTCTGAATCCTGACCTGATTGAATTTGCTCGAGCCTTGCTAGGGGTACCGAAAGTACATTTGTATCAATCCCATACCTGGGCCAAGTACACGGGGGAAGCGGATTACGATCAAACCTTCCATTGTGATTATGGTAACCATACATTGCTGGTGCCGTCTGAGCAGCCTGCGCTGCGGGCAGTAAACTTCATTATTTATATCACTGATGTCACCGATGCCCATGGCGCTTTGCATTACGTGACCAAACCGGACGCAGATGAATTGCTGCGACCTGGTGCAGTGAATGCCAGGGATGAACAACAGCGGACGTTGTTAGCAAGGCAGCGTTCTGCCGCGGCACCGGCGGGGACCCTGGTGGCCCATAGTATCGATACATTCCATCGTGGTACGAATCTCACAGAACCTGGTGGTCACCGCTTTACCATGACCGTTAGCTTTAAGGCCAGCGGTAACGAGATGGTGGGCTATCATGTCTGGCAAACTGGCGAGAACCGCCCCTGGCATCTGGTTTTTGAGCACGCTAACCCAGAGCAGTTGGCCTGTCTTGGGATACCAGCTCCCGGCGATGTCTATTGGAACGAGCGCACCTTAAAACTTTCCCAGGCGCGCTGGCCCATGTGGGACATGAGCGAATACTTTGCCGCAGCAGGGCTTAAAAAGAGTGCTTAGGTTTGCGGTGGCACAAATTTCATCGACACTGAGTTGACGCAGTGCCGGAGGTTTTTCGCGGTTAAACCTTCGCCTTCAAACACGTGTCCAAGGTGGCCGCCGCAATTTGCGCAAAGAATCTCAACACGGATACCGTCCGCGTCAATCTCCCGGCGAACCGCCCCTTCGATTTCATCATCGAAGCTTGGCCAACCACAGTGAGAGTGGAACTTATCTTCAGAGCGATAAAGCGGCGCCTCACATTGGCGACACACATACATCCCCGTTTCGAAAAAGTTGTCATACTCACCAGTAAACGGCATTTCCGTGCCTTTATGGAGAATCACGCGCTGTTCTTCAGGGGTTAGATCGTTGTACTTTTCCGACATGGCCGTGCTCTTGAAACAAAAATGATTGGGGCAGATGATCGCATATCAAAAATTGCTGTAAACAGCATTTACGAATTAAAACTGCGGCTTTTATACCCAATATGAAGGTTTTTCTGTCAAAAGTGTGAACTGCGTCATAATTTATTGGCGCGGGAACGCCTAGTATTAGATAGTGCACAAGCTGTTTTGTGCGCCATGATTGGTGATTTCAGATGTTTTCAACCACAACCTACAACGCGGACAAGACCCGAGTCAGAGCCGTACGCCAGCAGAATAAGCGGGTGGCGCGGATTGAGCTGGAAGGTGGGGTAAATTTCGTTGTGACCGAGGCTAGCTTGCCGCTGAAAATCGGTCGCGAGCTGGATTGTGACATTACCATCCCCAGTGGCCATGTTTCTCGCCATCATTGCGAGCTTGCTCTTGCCAATGGCGTACTCACGCTGAAAGACTCTTCATCAAACGGCACGCTCGTGGGTAGCCAGAATCTAAAAGGCAGTTCCGTGGTGATTGATAAGCGCACCGTTGTGGTAGTGGCTGGTGACGCGCAACTGGTTATCACGCCGATGAATGAGCTTGAGCCAGTAAAGAATCGCCGCTCAGTACCGGACCGGCGCAGCGTCGAGCGACGAGTGGCCGAACGGCGCCAGGAACAAATCGTTGTGCCGTTCGATCAGCGTAAAGCTTGTCGCCGGGAAAAAGATCGCCGCGAGATTCAGCGTCGCTAAACTGTTATGTCAGGCTTTGCTAACAACCGCGCAAGGTAGCTGGCGGGAAAGACAAAGTTTCAAGGCATGTAAAAGGATTTTAGACATAAAAAAGGCCGCTATTGCGGCCTTTTTGTTTTTTGCTGCGCCTGGCTTACAAGGCGTTACAAATGGTGTAAATGTTAGATTCATCGTAAGGTGCAGCCAGGGCCACGTTAGATGGGTTGGTGTTCACACCAGAGGCGCCCAGAGTCGCTCTGAGTCGACCAGAGTTACCCAGGCCATCATCTAGCTGTAGGTCGAGCGCTGAAGCAGCTTTACCCGGTACCTGACTCATGCACAATTTGATGCCATTAAGTCCGCCGCCCATTGCTTGAGTTGTTACACCCATTAAGCCGCCCCAGGCATTTCTCGGTAGCGCCTGGGCATTCTCATCGGCGGGGTTGCCAGCAATGTAACCGGCGGCGCGGAGGTGCTGCCAAAAAGCGTCGTGTTCACCGCCGCCGTTCCAGGTATTGTTTAAGTTAGCAGTGAGTCGACCGTCATTGCCGCCAGCTTGAGTGACAGCGGCCCAGTCGCCGCCGCGGGCGTTCAATGCTGCCAGGTCACCATCATCACCGGGCAAACGCTTGTAGCGGTCCTGGTAGGATAAATAGGCAGCGGCAATAGAGCTGATGTCCGAGCTGGCTTTCTTAATTCTAGAGTTGTCGATGAGTTCGGTGCCTTGCAGGATTGCGCCGAGCAAAAGGCCGATGATGACCAGCACCACCGCGATTTCAACCAGGGTAAAACCCTGTTGTCTGGAATAATTTCTCATGGTTGTAGTTCCCATTTAATTTTAAGGCGGTATACAAAACTAGATTAACGACTTATTCCGGTCTTGGCCAGTACCTAATTGTAAGTGTTTTGAATAACTTATGTGAGTTTCTTAATCTAATTGTCCCGCTTTGACGAGGTGATAGGTAAGAATAGACGGCGGTATCCAGCGTAGTTCATCATCAAATTCGGCGCCAGCTTGCTCAGAAAGCTCTGTGCTGACAAAGGTGACATCACCGTCAGTATTTTCTGCCTGATCTGCTGATACTGCGGTGTCCTCGCCCTGGGAAAACACCACCGCAGCGACGTTATCAGCAATAATGGTGGCGCATGCGGCATCCTCACAAATGCGAAAGTCAGGCACCAGTGCCAGGGTAATGTCATTAGTGTAAGCGCCGCCGCCAGCGTTACTGACACTGTAGCGGATTGGATTTAACCAGGGATCTAGCAGCAGGTTGTTGCCGTCCACTTCGCCATTTAGGCCAAGTGTTCTGCTGGGTACAAAGCCATGATTGGTGGTGCAGGCTGAC
>JBKAGC010000232.1:0-5770 GCA_046290215.1 Pseudomonadales bacterium
TGCACCATACACACACAGTTTAGGGTCCGACTCTACTGAACAGTAGCCGCCGTCACGCAGTTCACCAACCCGAATGGTCTGGGCGCTGAATACTTTTCTTGCCAAGGGTGTTTCCGATTCAATTGAAGCGGCGTAGTTTACGGGTTAAAGACGCCCGTCGAAAGGTAACGATCACCTCGATCGCACACAATTGCCACAATTGTCGCGTTTTCCACCTGCTCACTGAGCAAAAGCGCCCCTGCCACCGAGCCACCAGAGGAAACGCCGGCAAATATGCCTTCTTCCCGGGCCAGGCGGCGCATGGTCTGCTCTGCAGTTTGCTGGTCCATATCGATAATTCGATGCACCTGATCCTTATTGTAGATTTTTGGCAAATAGGCTTCCGGCCAACGGCGTATTCCCGGGATTGCAGAACCTTCTAAAGGTTGTAAGCCAATAATTTCCACATCCGGCTTGGCTTCGGCGAAATAACGAGACACGCCCATAATGGTGCCCGTGGTACCCATAGAACTGACAAAGTGGGTAATCTCCCCGCCAGTTTGTCGCATCAGCTCCGGTCCAGTGGTTTTATAGTGCGCTAGTGGATTATCCGGGTTAGCAAACTGGTCAAGCACGATACCCTTGCCGTCACGCTGCATTTGTTCAGCAAGATCTCTGGCACCTTCCATGCCCTCTTCCTGTGTAACACTGACGAGCTCAGCACCATAAGCCGACATGGCGAGCTTGCGCTCTTCACTCATATGGGCCGGCATAATCAACACCATGTGGTAACCACGAATGGCAGCAGCCATCGCTAAAGCAATACCGGTGTTACCACTGGTTGCCTCGATGAGTGTGTCGCCAGGCTTTATATCGCCGCGCCGTTCTGCTTCAGCAATCATACTCATAGCCGGACGGTCTTTGACCGAACCTGCCGGGTTATTGCCTTCCAGTTTGACTAAAATGGTGTTGCTGGTATTACCCGGAAGACGTTGCAAACGCACGAGAGGGGTTTCACCAATGGTGGATTCTATCGTCGGATATTCCATAAAAGGTCGGTCTATTTGCGAACGCACATGATATGAGATGCAGCGAATTTCAGATAATATCAGGTTCGTCTAATCAAATTCATTTGAGGCATATAGTTAACCCAATGGGCACATCTGGCACGGCTACTTACCGCATCCTCGCCGTGGATGATAATGATTTAAACCTTGGTTTGTTCCGGCTGTTCTTACGCCAATTGGGTCATAACGTGACCGCAATGAACGATCCATTTGATGCCATCGAAATTGCTAGTCGTGAAGCCTTTGACATCATTTTCACCGACATCCAAATGCCTGGCCTATCAGGCATCGAAGCATCGGAAGAATTTCGCCGCCGCGGTTTCACTGGGCCCATCATTGCCATCACAGCGCATCTTTCCGCTGCGGAAGAAACCAACATTTTGAACTCAGCAATTAACGGCGTATTGATTAAGCCAGTGACAAAACAAGATCTAACCCGCGTACTGGCAAACTTTGTTACGGCGGAAACAGCAGCAGGTGTTCGCAGTCCTACCGCCACCTATGACACAGGGCAGTCGAAAGTCTCCGCGCCTGCTCGCGTGGCCACCTACGATCTAGACGTGGCCCTGACTCGAGCGAATGGCTCTGGTGAACTCGCCACAGAAACCCTTGCGCTGCTCCTTGAAAGCGTAGCCGAACTCAAACAAGCCATCCATGCACCAGGTGATCGTGAAAGTGTTGCCCAGGCGCTCCACAAATTCGCCGGCGGCGTGCGTTTTTCCGGCGCCACCGCGCTGGAGGCAGAACTAGAACAGGTCCGTGAGCAGCAATCGGAGTTGTTTGATGTCACTTCCTTGATGACAAAAATCGCCGAGTTGGAAGCCTGGCAAAAAGCTAATCCAGCGCCGTTTGCCCCATCAGACTAGCTTGCTCGGACTGCTCAGGGGCAAGGTGCGCTATCTATTTCAGAGCGGTCTAAGCGTCCTTTTCCGCCACCACGAAGGCCAGCGCAAACTGGCGTTCATCGGTAATGCTCAAGTGCCAGTGTTTAATACCTAGCTGCACGGCACGTTTCTGTGCAGCGGCGCTTAGCTTAACGCCAGGCTTACCAGCAGCATCGTGCACCACAGCGATATTGCTAAAGTGAACACCCGCTCGCATGCCTGTGCCCAGCGCCTTTGCGACGGCTTCTTTGGCGGCAAACCGTTTGGCGAGAAAACTCACGGGGAATTTAGCCGCAGCAAACTGCGGCAATTCTTCGTTGGCGAGAATTTTTTGCGCAAAACGCTCACCAAACTTGTCCAGGCTTTGCTGAATTCTGCGCACCTCAACCAGATCTGTACCGATACCAATGATCATTGCTGGCGGCTCCGATTCAGCTGTTTAAAAAGTTCACGACTTTGCAATGGCCGGTCACCTAATAACCGGTTAATAGCGCTGCGTGTGATACGCCGCGCGGTGCGTTCAACTTCCGGGTTATACTCGCCATCGGCAATGGCCAACAAATGCGCGCCTGGAAAACTAGAATTGGTCGCCGCAGCAATGGGATGGAAGCCCTCATCGGCAACAAAGCGATAGTGTTGCTCCGGTTCTACCATGTCGCCACTACCCGCTGTAAAAGCAAACGATATGCCGTAGCCTAACTCTTCTAACAACTTTAATTCAAAGTCCCGTAACACCCCTTGATAGTCTTCCAGGGCGGCAAGATTGATCAGAAGCCGTTGATAGACCTGAAACAAGCTACGGGTCGGTTCATATTTGCCTAGCAAACGAATCAACAACTCATTGGCATACATACCGAGTAGCAAACGATCTCCAGTTAGGTGCTGCATACTACCCGCATCAATTTTTGTGATGGTTTTTAACTCGCCCTTACCCATGTAGGAAACCAGGATCGGCGTAAACGGTTGTACCGTGGCTGATTGTTTCTTGCCCCGTGCCCCGCGCTGCACTCCCGCAACTCTGCCATCAATTTCTGTAAACAGTTCTAGTATCAGGCTAGTGTCGCGATACTTTCTGGAATGCAGTATGTAAGCTGGCACCAGTTCCTGGTTAGATGTCGTCATAGCCAAGGCTTTTTAAAGCACGGTCGTCATCCGACCAGTTCGACTTCACCTTAACCCAGGTGTTAAGCATGACCTTGCGTTCCAGGAGCTTCTCTATGTCGGCACGGGCATCAGCGCCAATGCGTTTGAGTTTTTCACCCTTCTTACCGATCAAGATTGCCTTTTGGCCGTCACGCTCCACAAATACCACGGCATTGATGTGGATGGATTTACCGGAGTCTTGAAAAGACTCAATTTCAATGGTCGAGGAGTAAGGCACTTCTTCGCCAAGCTGGCGCATTATCTTTTCCCGGAGGATTTCTGCCACCAGAAAGCGCGTACTCCGATCGGTGATCTGATCTTCAGCAAATAACGCCGGGCCTTTTGGCAAGCGCTCGGCAATGAGTTTCTCAAGAGTCTCTACGTTATCGCCATCTTCAGCGGACAGCGGCACTAACGCTGCCTCGGGGAAACGTTGCTGTAGTTTATCGAGGTATGGCAACAAACTGGCTTTATCTTTTATCAAATCCACCTTATTGATCACCACAATCAAGTTATCCCGGTGGCGTGCCACCAGATCCGCCACCAACTGATCGTCTGCTTGCCAATCGGTGCGGTCTAACACAAACACCGCTACATCCACATCACGAACCACGGTTTTTGCAGAGCGATTCATATAGCGGTTGATCGCCCGCGGTTCATTGCCATGAACACCAGGGGTATCCACGTACAAGAATTGACAGTTATCTGTGGTCTTAATACCTAACAGTTGATGTCGGGTGGTTTGCGGCTTCTTTGAAGTGATGCTGATTTTCTGGCCAAGAATGTGATTTAAGAGTGTGGATTTACCCACATTAGGGCGGCCAACAATGGCAACGTAGCCACAACGAAAATCACTCATGAGCGTTGCTCCACGTTTGCCAATAGATCTAATGCAAGCGCAGCTGCTTGCTGTTCAGCGGCACGCCGGCTTGAACCGCTGCCGGAAATCTTGCCCTCTAACATGGGTAAGTCGAGTTCGATGGTGAATTCCTGCTCATGAGATTCGCCTTCCACGTCCAACACTTCATAGTTAGGTAGCGCCGCCCCTTGGCCTTGCAAATACTCCTGCAGTCGGGACTTGGCATCTTTCCTGGCCTGATCCAACGACAGGTTAGAAATGCGATCGCCATACCAGGCGCATACTCGCGCCCGTGTGGGCTCAAACCCCACTTCTATATAGATGGCTGCGACGATGGCTTCAACGGCATCAGACAGAATCGAGTCACGGTTAAAACCACCACTCTTTAACTCACCTGTACCCATAATCAAATGGTCACTGAGCTGTAATTCTCGAGCGATTTCAGCAAGGGTCTTTTGTTTGACCAATAGCGCTCGCAAACGGCTCAGTTGGCCTTCTGCAGCATCAGGAAACTGTTGGAATAACTGCTCGGCAACAATGAAATTTAGAATACCGTCACCCAGAAACTCGAGACGCTCGTTATTGTTTGCCGAGAAACTACGATGGGTAAGCGCCTGCTCTAAGCGGCTTCGGTCCTGGAATTCATAGCCGAGCTGGCGCTCGAGCCTCGCGATGCTGGAGGAACTCAACGCAGGCTGACTTCCTTGTTGAAGGAAGCGATCAAGTCAATATTGCCTACAACCGGGACGCGGGCCTCGTAATCCAACACCAACGTGGAACCATCTTTTGTTCGCACCACTTCCATATTTTCTTCGACTTTAAAATCGCGAATGTTGTTCAGCTTCAAGCGATTGGTGAGAATCTTAAAAATTTCACCTTTGGATTTCATGGCGACATCTGGCTCTTCACTGAGCTTATCCATCAAACCGGAAATCGTGTTGTTATTCATGTAAATCGGCACCAGTTTGGTACCCACAGACAGGAGTCCGCCGAGCAGCAAAATAATTACCAGCCAACCGGCAAAGCCAACACCGCGTTGACCATAGGGAAACCTGGTTCTCAAAGAGCGAGGGGATTTATAAGTGTGGGCGCGCATTAAGTACTCCTTAGCTACTTACCTTCCGGCCTATCTTAGGCATGGTGTGCCTTATTACAAACCCTGGCTAGCAACCACGCGTCTAAACCTAAGCAAGTAGACGAACTATCCAGACAAACTATTCAGACGAATTACTCAGAATAAGCTATTGAATCCAACCATTGCGTGAGAAGCCCGGCATATTCAAGCCAGGTTTCTTGTGCAGCCATATCGCAAAGGCTTTACCAACAATCTTGTCTTCAGATACTAACCCCCAGAACCGACTATCGCTACTCTGGTCTCTATTGTCCCCCATCATGAAGTAGTGGCCCTCAGGAACAACCCACTCACCATCGATCTCGCCGCGGCGCAAATCCCGGTGGATGAGATGCTCAATGCCCCCCAGAGTCTCGGAAAATACCTGATACTGGGGTCGTCCGGGCGGCAGTGCAGCGATAAACTCGAGGGCCTGGGGCACATCGTTGATATACAGCTGCTTATCTTCATAGCGCACCGTATCGCCCGGGATACCCACCACACGTTTGATGAAATACTCATCCTTATGAGGCGGAATAAACACCATCACCTCGCCGTTCTTGGGCATATCCACATCGATAATTTTCGTCCCGATAACTGGCAAGCGAATACCGTAGGCGAATTTGTTCACCACAATAAAGTCGCCGGTTTGCAACGTTGGCACCATGGATTCAGACGGTATTTGAAACGGCTCGGCCAGAAATGAACGCAACACAAGTACCAGGGT
>JBKAGC010000233.1:0-5749 GCA_046290215.1 Pseudomonadales bacterium
GTACAGCGCATGGCGAACGAGGAGGTGATCGCCGCGAGTGAGCTCTCAAACGCTCTGAAAAATCGTTGGTTACTGATATTGGGGCCACTACTCATTATCGGTATCTTGATACACGGCTACTGGCGGATGCGGGTCAATCGCAATTCCCTAAAGATGCGCCTCGATAAGTCTTTTGTCTCAGACTTAAACGAGGACGGCGGTGAAGATGAGCTGTCGTTATTGCGCGCCGAATTACCTAACGGCGGGGCCAGGGTGCTTAGCCCCACTGAACAAACCTCGCTAAACCTGGATGACGACGTTCCCGTGCTTATGAACGTCGCGGCTGACAGTCGAAGGGACGAGCCTTCAGCCGATGAAGAGCCTTCAGCCGATAAAGAGCCCTCAGCTCATAAAGGGCCTTCAGCTGAGAAAGAGCCTTCAGCTGAGAAAGAGCCTTCAGCTAACAATGACCCTTCAGTTGATCAACAGCCTGCAGAAGAACAAGAGCTCACAAGCCACGGGTTATCCTCAACATCTTCAGCTGAATCACAAACTTCCCCTCAACAAGGGACCAAACAGCCTGAGGTGATCGAGCCCAGCAGTCCTTTGCCCGACAACTTGCCGGAAAAATACGTGGTCATCAATGTGATGGCGGTGAATGGCGTGTTCCAGGGTGAAGCGCTGTTAGAGTGCTTGCTGGCGCAGAATATGACACTGGGTGAAATGAGCATATTTCATCGCTTGCAAGGGGATAAAACGCTGTTTAGTTTGATGAATGCTGTGGAGCCGGGCTCGTTTGATATGGCAACTATTAAATCTATCGAAACCCCTGCTATATCAATGTTTATGCGGGTTCATGAACTGCACTATCCGATTCGAGTATTTCAGCAAATGCTCGAGGTTGCGGCTTATATTGCGGAACACCTTGGCGGCGAAGTACGTGACGAAACCCGTAGTGTGATGACACCGCAAACCATTGAGCATTGCCGCCAGCAGTTGCAAGATTACATTCTAAAGCACCATCCTCAATAGTATGGCAAGGGCGGGCGATCATTCCAAAGCGCTGGAGGAAGAGCTGGAGCAACTTCGTGAGACGTTGCACCATCATAATTACCTCTATCACACAGAAGATAATCCGCAAATCTCGGATGCCGAATACGACCAACTGTTCCAGCGCCTAAAAAAACTTGAAGCAGAGAACCCGAAGCTAATTACACCGGATTCGCCCACCCAGCGCGTTGGTTCTGCGCCCCTCGAACATTTCGATCAGGTCACCCATGAATTGCCCATGTTATCCCTGGACAATGCATTTGGTCCTGAGGACATGGAGGACTTTGACAAACGTGTGCGGTCGCGACTTGAAACCACCGGTAGCGTGGACTATGTGTGCGAACCAAAAATCGATGGTGTGGCGGTTAGCTTGCTCTATGAAGATGGCTTACTGGTTCGTGCTGCGACCCGGGGAGACGGCACTACCGGTGAGGACATTACCGCCAATGTTCGTACCATTGAGTCGGTACCGCTGAAACTTAAAGGCAAAGGCTATCCGCGGCGACTTGAGGTACGCGGTGAAGTTTATATTGCCAAATCAACCTTTGTGGAACTGAACCAGGCGGCCCTCAAGAGCGGTGGCAAGGTGTTTGCCAATCCACGTAACGCTGCGGCGGGTAGCGTTCGTCAATTAGACCCACGGTTAACCGCAAAGCGACGCTTGACCATGTTTTGTTACTCAGTGGGTTTAGTGGAAGACGGTGAGCTACCTGGCCGCCACAGTGAGATTTTACAGCAGCTAAAAAACTGGGGTTTGCGAACCAACCCGATGACCAGAGCGGTTCGCGGCGTCGCTGCCTGTAATGACTTCTATCAAGCCACGCTTGAGCAACGTCACCAGTTGGATTACGAAATCGACGGTGTGGTGATTAAGGTAGATTCCATAGACCAACAGCAAGAACTGGGCATGTTAACCCGCACGCCACGTTGGGCCATTGCCCATAAGTTTCCGGCGGAACAAGGTGAGACCAAACTCCTGGACGTGGAGTTTCAGGTGGGTCGAACCGGCTCTATCACGCCGGTTGCGCGACTGGAGCCGGTTAAAGTCGGCGGGGTCACCATTAGTAATGCCACCTTACACAATATGGATGAGATTGAGCGCCTTGGTCTTGAGATAGGCGATCAAGTGATTCTGCAGCGCGCCGGGGATGTGATTCCGAAAATCGTCTCGGTGGTATTCGAGCAGCGCCCGACTAACACCAGGAAAATTACCTTGCCAAAGCACTGTCCGGCTTGTCAGTCCGACGTGGTGCAAATAGACGGAGAGGTGGTGGCACGATGTACCGGCGGCTTAATCTGCTCGGCGCAACGCATTGAACGCATTCGCCACTTTGCCTCGCGACTGGCGCTGGATATCGAAGGTCTTGGGGAAAAACTTGTTGAGCAATTAGTTGCCGCCAATATGATTGAAAGCCCTGCGGACCTGTTTACCTTGCAAGCCACAGATCTGGTCAGTTTGGAGCGTATGGCACCGAAGTCGGCCAACAATTTGCTTGAGGCGCTAGAGAAAAGTAAAGAAACCACGCTGGCGAGGTTTATTTATGCCCTTGGTATCCAGGAGGTTGGCGAGTCCACGGCCCGTGGTCTGGCCAATCACTTTGGGGATATGCAGCCGTTGATTGAAGCATCGCGAGATGAGTTGGTGCAAATCCAGGATATTGGTCCAATTGTCGCGGATAAAATCGCATCGTTCTTCGCCCAGGGGGAGAATCAGCAGGTCATCTCAAGATTGTTGAGTGCCGGTGTACGTTGGCCAGTGATTGAGAAAGCAGAAAACAGCGCGGCCCTGGAAGGTCAGGTGTTTGTCCTGACGGGGACCCTGACCACCCTAAAGCGCAATGATGCGAAGGCGCAACTGCAAGCCCTGGGAGCCAAGGTAGCAGGCAGTGTGTCAAAGAATACGTCATATGTGGTGGCTGGCGATGCGGCCGGCTCAAAGCTAACCAAAGCCCAATCTCTGGGTGTACCTATCATGGATGAAAACCAGTTGATTGCGTTGTTGGAGAAACATCAATGAAAAGCTTTGCTCCCTCGTTTCTAGTTGTGCTTCTGGTTGTGTTTCTCGCTAGCTGCACCTCCTCCACACCAAAACAACGTGAAAATGTTTGTGACATTTTTCGCGAGAAAAGTGGTTGGTACGACGACGCCAGAGATTCCCAGCGGAAGTGGGGCAGCTCGATTCCCATTATGATGGCGATTGTTTATCAAGAATCACGGTTTCAAGCCAGGGCCAAACCACCGCGTAAGAAAATCCTCTGGGTGCTGCCAGGGCCGCGACCTGCCTCGGCCTACGGCTATGCCCAGGCAACCAATGAAACCTGGCGAGCTTACAAAAAGTCTACCGGTGCCTGGTCAGCAGATCGCAACAATTTTGAAGACGCGATTGATTTTATTGGTTGGTACAACGATCAAAGCTATCGCCGCAACAAAATTCAAAAGACCGACCCTTATCACCTCTACCTTGCCTACCATGAAGGACAGGGTGGTTTTGCGAAACGCAGCTTTCGGAATAAGGCCTGGCTAAAGGACGTGGCGAAGAAGGTTTCAGGGCGGGCCCAGACCTATCAGAAGCAGTTGAATGGCTGTGAAAAGGAACTGCAGCGCGGCTGGTTTTGGAATATTTTTCGGTGAGTTTGCTTAACCGTCTTTACGACGCGGACCGTTCCGACGCGGACCCTCGCGGCGAGTATCTTTGTGGCGCCGTTCAAAGTCGACCACATCTAAGTACTGGCGTCGGTCTTCATCAGATCTGCGGTCACCACCGCGGCGATCTTTGCCACTGCGTTTGTCTGGGCTGTCAGCCATTGCTTCCTCATTACCGGCGAAAGATAGACAATCATTATCTTATCAACGTGCAGGGTCAAGTGTGATTCAATACCGTTTATCTACGCATAACTCCGCTGACGCTTCATTGCATGCTCACTAACGAAGTTAAACAAGACATCCAAACCGCCTACAGTCAGTTGCTAACGGCGAAAGGGTATACGGCGCGTTACTGTCAAAAACGCATGATTGCGGACATTGCAAATACGCTAGGCTCTATCGAGCAAAACGAGGACGGTGAACGTGTCTCGGAGCAACACATTTGTGTGGTTGAGGCCGGCACTGGCACGGGTAAAACCGTTGCTTACGCCATGGCCGCCTTGCCGATCGCCAGGTACTTAAAGAAGAAGTTGGTGATATCCACAGCCACCGTGGCATTGCAGGAGCAAATTGTCTTTGTGGATTTACCGGACATTGCGCATCACTCTGGGCTTGAGTTTAGTTTTGCTCTGGCCAAGGGGCGGCGCCGCTATTTGTGTTTATCGAAACTTGATCAGGTGTTGTCTAGTGTTCAGTCTGAGAACCAGACTCTGGCGTTTTACGATGATGAAATGTTTGAGCAAGGGGATGGTTCCATCGAACAGCATCGTGAATTGTATGAATCCATGGTGCAAAGTCTGGGTCGCGGCGAGTGGGATGGTGATCGCGACACTTGGAAAACGGAACTGGAGTTTAGCGCCTGGAACCCGATTAGCACCGATCACGTTCAGTGTAGCGGCCGCCAGTGTTCCCACTATGAAAACTGCTTTTTTTATCGCGCCCGGGAAGAAATACATAAGGTGGACTGTATTGTCACCAATCATGACCTGGTGCTCGCAGACATGATGATGGGTGGCGGTGCTGTTTTGCCAGCACCCGAAGAAACTATCTATGTGTTCGATGAAGGTCATCACATTCCTGACAAAGCGATCAACCATTTCTCTAATTTTCTTCAGGTGCGGTCCACGCAGGGCTGGCTCGAGGGTATCCCGCCCATGCTTGAGAAGTTAGTAGATCGTCTCGGAGACGTGGGTAACTTACCCCGGGCCCAGGGCCAGTTTGAGTCTGCCTGCATCGACTTGAGTGCTAGCCTCGAGGATGCTGCCGGGATGTTTATGGAGTTAGAGCTCGAGGCAGAAGGTGCTGATAATGATCGCCGCTACCGTTATAAAGGTGGCCAGGTGCCGGAAGCCCATCGAGAAATGGCACACAATTTACTCCTGGCGAGTCAGCGTTTGTTGGGATTGCTGCAAGATCTTGAAGTGTCTCTGGAAGAGCTGGTGACGGATACTGAGGTTGCCGAGCGGGATGAGATTGAACCCTGGCTGGCGCAAGTGTCAGCGCTCACTGCGCGGGCGCAATCCGGTACCGCATTGTGGCAGGACTTTATGATTGCCGACCCTGACAACGCGGCACCAAAAGCCCGTTGGATTAACTTTCGTGAGGGCGCCGAACTCAATTTAAATGCCAGCCCGGTGGCCGTCCATGACACCCTTGCCGAGTTACTCTGGAATCGCTGTTATGGCGCCGTGATTACCTCGGCCACGCTGGCAATCGCCGCGGATTTCTCGCGCTTTGTACAGCGTATTGGCATCAGTCCAGAGAATCGTTTTACCGCCTTACTCAGCCCTTTTAATCATCAAGAGCAGGGCACATTGCATATTCCCGCGATGCAAACCGATCCGCGCTCTGCCGATGAACACAATGATGAGGTGGCAAGTTTGCTGCCAGGGCTGCTGAAAAACGCAACGGGTGGACTTGTCCTGTTTGCCTCCTGGCGGCAAATGTATCGTGTTAGCGAACAATTACCGGCAGAGTTTATGAACAACGTCATGAGCCAGGGGACTCTCGGTAAAGCGGAAATTGTGGCGCGGCACAAAGCTCTTGTGGATCAGGGGCAACCAAGCATTATTTTTGG
>JBKAGC010000234.1:0-5701 GCA_046290215.1 Pseudomonadales bacterium
CGACGGCACCGAAGCCCTCTTCGCGAGCCAGGCTGCAGGTAAAGGCATCGTTTTTGTGATTCCACACCAGGGTAACTGGGAAATTATCAATCACTATCTGGGTAAGCAATTTGGCCTCACGCACATGTTTCAGCCGAACCGGAATCGGCACCTAAATCAATACATCCAGGGCAAACGCCAGATTACTGGTACGCAATTCGTGCCAACGGATCGCACCGGCATCAAAGCCCAGTTAAGAACCCTAAAAGCGGGCGGCGCGATTGGCGTCATGCCAGATCAGGAGCCCCTGGTTCATACTGGCCGCTTTGCAAACTTCTTCGGCATTCCCGCCTTAACCAATGAACTCATGCGTGGCTACGGGCGCAGTGGTTGCGACTTCTATGTGGCAGTATGCACGCGCACCGCCAGCGGCTTCACAATTCAATTTGATCCTATTAGTTTTAGCGGCGAGCAAGATGAATTTCTCGCTGAAGCCAACCTCGCCATGGAACAAGCCATCCGGCGTCATCCAGCACAGTACCTGTGGTCCTATAAGCGGTTCAGAACCCGACCAGAGGGAGAGCTGGATTATTATCAGTTTGATCGTCACCCCCTCAGAACCGGATTTGAGACCGTCATGTTAAGTCTCTATGACCGCTTGTGTCGAAGGCTTCCTGGGAAGCTCATGATGCCGTTCGCACAGGTCTTAGCGGCTCTGCCAGTGGCAAAGAAACGGCGCAAAATTAGCCGCATCAATTTACGCCTGACAAATCAGCCGGCCGAGCACCTCAAACCGTCCATGGGACACACCTTTGCCGCTGTTTTAGAAGCACCAAAAGTGTGGCACGCAGCGCCGCAAAGCTTTGCCAGATCGCTGCATGCCACCCCGGACAAGGCGGCGACAGATTTACTTCACCAGGGTGCTATGGTCCTCACACCACCTCTTGGCAGCCGCGAGGCGTTGTTTCGTTACCTGGGGGCCAACTTCTCTGTGACAGAGTATTACCACAGCCATTCAGTCACCTCCCTGGATTTAATGATCCGTGCGAAAAGGACCGCGATGGGAATTCGTCTGGTGGAGCATGACCAGCCCGGCAGAAATCGTTTAGACCAGGCATTGGCAGCCAATCAGGTCATCACCTTGTGTCCGGATCAACAACCGAGATTGCGCGGCGGCTTATTCGCCGACTTTTTTGGTCATCCAGCCCTAACCACGGTGGCCATCCCAGCCCTACTTAGAGCCCGCCAATGTCCTCTAGTGCTAGGCTTCGCGTTACGCGAGGGAGACGGCTTTGCGGTGCACCTTGAGTCTCTAGAATATGATCCAGCGACGTCGGATCAGGCACTGTTAGATCGGCTCAATCAGCAACTCACTGCCTGGATAAGCCAGCATCCGCATCAGTATCGGTGGTCTGACAAGCGCTTTAACATTCAACCTCTAGGATTCCCCAAGGTATACCGATAAGCCAGATCGAGGGGTTTTGATCACTTTGGCTAATGCCCGTGGTATATCACTAAATTTTGTTTTAACTTAAAGTCAGGCATGTCAGCGGCCGGCTCGCCACAGGGCAAACTCCTTTTTGAGACTGACTAGCACGCCCGTTCAACTGTGGCTGTCCTGATTCACGGACAACTTTCCCATGACGCAACATCAAATTTACGCAGAGACCAATCTGCCGACAACTTATGGCAATTTTCGGGTCCGGGTATACCGGGCATCTGACCACTCAAGGCAGCATCAGGAAGATTACGAAGCGCTGGCCATCCTAAGTGGTTATCTCGACAAAAGCCGGCCCACCAATTTGAGAATTCATTCCGCCTGCTTCACGTCCGAGGTGCTTGGTTCCTGCAAGTGTGATTGCCGGGAACAGTTGGACACCAGTTTACGCTATATCCGAGATCACTCGGGGCTTGTCATTTATCTGCCCCAGGAAGGACGAGGGATCGGACTCGCGGATAAATTGCGAGTTTATGCCCTGCAGGAACACGGCTTCGATACGATTGAAGCTAACGAGGCACTGGGGTTTCCTGTAGATGCGAGGTGTTACGATGCTGCGGTGAGCATACTTAAGGATCAAGGGATTAGCGCGGTGAACCTGCTCACCAACAACCCGGACAAAATCGCTGCTTTATCTGATGCAGGTATTCAAATTGCCAGTCGCATTCCTATTCACCATCCGGTGAACCCTTACTCGGCGAGCTATATCGAGACGAAACACGCTAAGATGGGGCATTTACCATAGGAAGAATCTCCGTGCAGGTACGAATGGCAGCGCTCAAAGACGCCCCGATTATTGCCCGTTTTAATCAAGCCATGGCGCTGGAAACAGAAGATAAACATTTACCAGACGAAATCATTCTTGGCGGCGTCACTGCACAGTTGGAGAATCCAGGGCACGGTTACTACCTGGTGGTGGAGCACAATAACGAAGTTGTTGGCTGTCTGGGTATTACCTATGAATGGAGTGATTGGCGTAATGCCCAATTCCTCTGGATTCAAAGTGTTTATGTATTGCCGAAAGCGCGACGGCAAGGCGCATTCCAGGCCATGTACAATGAAATCCTCGAGACCGCCCGTGCTGACAACGGTGTTTGTGGGGTGCGCCTATATGTTGAAAAGGAAAATAGCCGCGCCCGCTCAACCTACCATGCCCTTGGCATGACAACGACTCACTATGACCTGCTAGAAGTGATGGTTTAGCCAGTGAGCCGGCAATTTGGCATAATCATGCCTGTATTCGTTAACCGACCCGGGTTGTGCCGATGGATTTAAAGAATTACGCCACCAGTTCTGGCGCTTATGACGAGCTCCTGACAGAGCAAAATCGGGCGCGACCTGAGCTCAGTCAACTCGCTAATTTTTTGCGCAAAAGTACCGCCAAAGATCTTAGTGCTAGAGCCGATGCTGCAAAACTGGCAATTCGCACTATGGGCATTACTTTTACGGTCTACAGTGAAGGCCAAAACATCGACCGGGAGTGGCCTTTCGATATCATCCCGAGAGTGATACGGGAGAAGGAATGGCGGCGCGTCGAAGAAGGTCTGAAACAACGCTTGCACGCCTTAAATTGCTTCATCACTGATGTCTACAATGACGAAAAAATCATTAAAGACAAGGTGATTCCCCGCAGTGTCCTGGCCTCTTCTAAGGATTACCGCAAAGAGTGCCAGGGCATTCGCCCTCTCCACGACACCTGGGCACATGTGTGTGGTTCCGACCTGATCCGCGGCGGCGATGGCACCATGTATGTATTGGAAGATAACCTCCGAGTCCCTTCTGGTGTCTCGTACATGTTAGAAAACCGCAATATCAGTAAACGCGTGTTACCGGAGCTATTCGAAGACCACGCCATCTTACCCATGGATGACTACCCAACCCAGTTGTTTGACACCTTAAGCTCTATCTCACCCAGACCTATGGACTATCCGGAAGTCGTGGTCCTAACACCTGGAGTATTTAACTCAGCCTATTTTGAGCATTCCTTTCTTGCGCAAGCCATGGGGGCTGAATTGGTTGAAGGTACCGATTTGATGGTTGCAGATGATGATTGCGTTTATATGAAAACCGTTGAAGGTTTATCCCGCGTTGACGTGATTTATCGCCGTATTGACGACTTGTTCCTCGACCCTGAGGTGTTCCGCAAAGACTCCATCCTCGGTGTACCGGGATTATTTCGCGCCTGGAAAGCCGGTAACGTGGCACTAGCTAATGCCCCGGGCGCCGGGGTTGCCGATGACAAGGTGGTTTATACCTACGTGCCAGAGATGATTAAGTACTATCTGGGTGAAGAGCCCCTGCTCGAAAACGTTCCCAGCTATAAATTGGAAGATAAAGCCCAGCAACAACACGTTCTCACCAATCTTGAAAATCTGGTGGTGAAGCCTGCCAACGAATCCGGCGGTTACGGCATGTATATTGGTCCCCGAGAATCAAAACGGCGTACTGCAGAAATGAAACGGCTTATTAAAGCGAACCCGCGCAACTATATTGCGCAGCCCATCATTAATCTCTCTACCGTGCCAACCTTGTGTGATAACGCCATTGAGCCCCGTCATGTAGATTTAAGACCGTTTATCTTGCAAGGCAATCGTAGCTATGTCACCGCCGGTGGCTTAACCCGGGTTGCCATGGTGAAAGGCTCACTGGTGGTCAACTCATCCCAGGGTGGTGGCAGTAAAGACACCTGGATTCTAAGCGACAGCTAAATACAGTAGGTAAGGAGAAAGCAGCATGTTATCGAGAGTTGCAGAACGAATGTACTGGCTTGGTCGCTATATGGAGCGGGCAGAAAACACGACCCTGCTGATTAGCGTGAATACCAATCTGGTCATGGACATGCCGAAGGTCAAACACATTTGGCAAAGCTTGATTCAGATCACCGGCATGGAAGCAGCATTTCAACAACGGTTTAGCAAAGTTGATGAACGTAACGTCATCAAATTTCTCCTCGACGATGAAACTAGCTCCGTCAGCGCCAGCATTAAACTCGCCCGCGAAAACGCCAGAACGACCCGGGAGATCCTGCCTAATGAGGCCTGGGTACTGATTAACGAGCTAGACCTGTATGTCAAAAAGAACAAAGAAAAAGGCCTCAAACGTGAGGGTCGGCACGGCTTTCTACAAGGTATTAGCCGACTTTGTCACCAACTTACCGGCGTCCTGGCAAATTCCATGAGTGTTGACACGGCCTACCACTTTATCGAGCTGGGACGACGCCTGGAACGTGCCGATATGACCACACGTATTGTGGATGTGGGCTGCTTGAGCTTGATCAACCCAGAAATCGAAAGCAACCCTGAGTACAACGACATCCTGTGGATGAATGTCTTGCGCAGTCTCGCTGGCTATCAGATGTACCGGCAGCATGTGCAGGATCGCGTTAACGGTGAAGATGTGGTGGACTTTCTTCTCAAGAACCACAAATTCCCACGTGCTGTAGCTCACTGCCTGGAGCGAGCTGACCAGAGTTGTCAGGCGTTGCCGCGGAATGAAAATGCCTTACGCCAATTGGGCCAGGCACGGCGTCATTTAGATCAAAACGACGTGATAAAATTACTCAACGCATCGCAGTTGCATGAGTTCATCGATGAAGTACAACTGAATCTGGCGAGAATTCATGAGGACGTTAATAACACCTGGTTCGCCCATGAAGTGACGAACCCAGATGTCATTGGCTCACAAAAGCGCCTGGAGTTTACTCACTAACAGCGCTACATCTTCCGGCGTGTTGTAATGTGCCATTGAAACACGCACCACCCCATCATTGGGCTCTAAGCCAACGTGGGACAATAGTCTGGGGGCATAGTAATGCGCCGCGGAAACATAGACGCCCTGATCGCACAGTATATGGCTAAGATCCGCCGGCTTGTCATTTTCTGGAAAAAACGACACGACAGGGCAGCGATGTTCATCTGCCACCTCACTTCCCAGCAATCTAACTGCGGGTGAGTCTTTCAGACAGTCTAACAAGGGCGCAACCAGAGTTTGCTCATGCTCTAGCCATAAGCTTGAAACAAAACTCGCGACCTCGCGTTCGTAAACTTTACCCTGAGCCAGGTTGCCTAAGGTCGGCCCACCATGGTGGGCGCTCAAAGTTTCAATATAATCTAGTGTGCCTCCGGCGGCTGCGGTTTGCGCGTGATCTGGTCCAGCAGGAACGAGTCGTTCGTTGACATCGAGAGTTTCCTTAAAGAAGTGCCCCTGTTTCGGCAGTTTCTCCAG
>JBKAGC010000235.1:0-5699 GCA_046290215.1 Pseudomonadales bacterium
TAAGAAACACAAAAGTGATGTGTACTTGTCTAGATTATAGAAAGTAATTTTCTAACAAAGCTTAAAGCTTTGTTACCCACTGCCACCGCCATGGCCGCACTAACCTTAGATCACCTATCAAAAGGCCGGATGATTTTAGGTTTAGGGGTTTCTGGCCCCCAGGTGGTGGAAGGCTGGTATGGCCAACCGTTTGCCAAACCCTTATCAAGAACTCGCGAATATGTGGATATCATTCGCCAGGTATTGAAGCGTGAAGCACCTGTGCAGAACGATGGTCCTCACTACCCACTGCCTTATCAAGGGGAAGGTTCCTGGGGGCTTGGTAAACCGCTGCGGCCCATTACCCACCCGCTGCGGGAGGATTTGCCCATATTCCTTGGCGCGGAAGGTCCGAAAAACGTCACTATGGCTGCAGAAATCGCCGATGGTTGGTTGCCGCTTTATTACTCACCTTATCGCCAGGAGGTTTACGCCAGTCAAATTGCAGGGGCGAAACCTGGTTTTGAGATTTGCCAGGGTATTTCTCTGAAGGTTTGCGACGATGTCAGCGAGGGATTGTTACCCGTGAAACACAGCCTGGCCTTGTATATTGGTGGCATGGGTGCGAAGAAGCGCAACTTCCATACAGAATTGATGGGCCGCATGGGTTTTGAGGCGGAAGCTGAAAAAATTCAGGATCTGTTTCTGGCGGGCAAGAAAGACGAGGCAGTGCAAGCGGTACCCGACCAATTTGCTGATGAAATTTCTCTGGTAGGTCCAGTGGACAGGATCAAGGAGCGCCTCGCCGCATGGGAAGATACCCCCGTGACCAGCTTATTGGTTAGCCCGCAATCTGAAGCCGAGCTTAGAGTCATGGCTGAGC
Organism: Pseudomonadales bacterium; assembly: GCA_046290215.1. Taxonomy (GTDB): domain Bacteria; phylum Pseudomonadota; class Gammaproteobacteria; order Pseudomonadales; family Azotimanducaceae; genus JAHRVQ01. The sequence continues at coordinate 863 of JBKAGC010000235.1, forward strand.
TAGTTTTAGACCGTTGAGAGAAGTGGATATTATTGGCATCCGCCGAGCGGTGCCGGAAGAATTTCCAGAACTGCAGCGACTCATATTGGAGGAGCCGGTGCTGTTTGATCGAGCCCATTGGCAGCGGTTGCTCGGGAGCCCCAGTTGCTTCACCTATGTGATTGAACAAGCAGAACTTTTTGGCTTTGTAAGCGCCGGCACTTCAGAGTTGTTTGAACCTGGCGAAGGTGAGATCCAGGCGCTATTCGTTGCTCCTGGCGAGCGCCGACAGGGCTGGGGGCAGAAGCTGTTAGTTAGAGGTCTCAGCGTCTTGAAGCTCCGCCACTGTGATATCGCGCATATGTTTGTGCACGAGTCAGACCATGCCGCCACAGCTTTAATCAGCAGTCTTGGTTTCCAGCGCTCGGGACTTGAACGTCTGGGCCCTGGTACAACAGAGTGCGCTTGTCAGATCGGTTATTCGTTGCCACTTGAAGATTATTTTTGAATTATTTCAATCTGCACTAAGTGATTAATTTTTAAGCAGTAGTCGTTCCGATCAACGGTAGGCTAAATACCCTGAGCTGACTATTCAGATCAGCTATTATTCTTTTATAGTGTGAGAGAGTTCACGTTCTGAACTCACCAATATATAACTGTTGGTACGGGCAAAAATTAGAAAATGGATCGTAGTTATTTCGAGTATTCCCAGATTGTGGAATCTTTTATAAACCGTCAGGGGACTGCTGGGGCAAGCAGAGCTGGCGAAATTGATGGTCACTTCAATCAAACCCAGAGCGGCGATGATCGTGACCGGCGTATGAAATTAGCCTTCCTTAATGTCTTACGCGAAGAAATGCTCGAATAATAAGCACCGGCCTTGCAGCAACCTGAGTGGTTTGCTCAGGCGCGATAAATTCTCACCGTATTAAATTCTTTGAACTCATCAAGGTCTGGGATCGTGGTGGCTTCGACCTTCGCAACCACCCCATACTCGCCCAGGACTTCTTTTTTCACCCTTGAGTCTGCGATAAGAATCTCGTCGGCAAATTGTTGTAGCTTCTCCACCCAGGGAAGGTTGTCGCGATCATAGAGCACATCGGCGGCAATTAAGCAGTCCACTTTGCCGGACAGCCTATGGATGTCGTCGAGCATTTCGATCTCAACATTGTTTAGATGAGCGTTGACCTGACAGGCGTGGATAGCTGCTGGGTCAATGTCGCAACAAATGACACGGCTTGCGCCTGCCAGCGCGGCGGCGATGCCAACCACGCCGGAACCCGCCCCAAAGTCCAAAACGGACTTGCCGCGAAATTGCTCGGCATGGTCTAACACATAACGAGCCAGGACCTGTCCCGATGCCCAGCAGAATGCCCAATAAGCCGGTTCATTCAGTACTGCAAGCATTTCCTCGTGCGGCAATGGCCCGCGGGGGTAGTCATCGCTGAGTAAGTACAGTTTTAGGTTGGTGCCAGGAATGGTGTGCACCACCAGGTTCGCTGCACTGATGGTTTCATTGAGTCGAGTTTGTAAGCTTGCGGGATCGGTTGCCATCCGCCAATTATACCACCACACCTGAGGCACTGGCGTTTGGATGCAGGGCTTATGGGGCGCTGCTATGATGGGGCCGTTAGAAGCAGGAGCAAATCGTGATAAAAAATTGGTTGTGGGTACCTATTGGCCTCATGCTAAACATCAGTAGCCAGGCGGATTCCGCGCTACTGCATGAACTGGCGACAGCTCCATCGGCGCAGCGTCTTGAGGCGGATGTAGCAAAGCTTGTCAGTTACGGCACGCGCCACACATTGTCGGAGACTGAATCGGAAACCCGGGGAATTGGTGCAGCTCGGCGCTGGATTGAAACCGAGTTTTTGGAAATATCGAAAGCCTGCGGCGGTTGCTTGCAGGTATACACCCAATCCCAGGTGTTCTCAGAACAGCGGCGAATCCCTGAGCCCACCGAAGTGGTCAATGTGATCGCTGTGTTGAAAGGTCAGTCTGACCCGAATCGCTACGTCATCATGTCCGGTGATATTGATACGCGGGTGTCCGATGTAATGAATAGCACCGCCGAATCTCCAGGCGCTAACGATAATGCTACGGGAATGGCGGGTGCGCTGGAAGCTGCGAGAATCTTAAGCCAGCATCAGTTCCCAGCGTCTATTGTGTTTGCGGGTTTGTCCGGTGAGGAGCAAGGTTTGTTCGGCGGCAAAATTATGGCGGAGCAAGCAAAGGCCGATGGCTGGCAAATACAAGCAGTACTTAACAACGATATGATCGGCAATATTGCCGGCATTAATGGCGTTATTGATAACACCACCGCTCGAGTGTTTTCCGAGGCGACGCGGCCCATAGAAACAGAACGGGAAGCACGGATTCGCCGCTTTACGGGTGGAGAGGTCGATAGCCCATCGCGGAATGTGGCGCGTTACATTGATCGGATTGCCGATCAGTACATTATCAATCTGGATGTCATGATGATTTATCGCCTCGATCGCTTTGGCCGCGGTGGTCATCATCGTCCGTTTAACGAGGTGGGCTTTCCTGCTGTGCGGATTATGGAAACCAATGAGCACTACGATCGCCAGCATCAGGATCTGCGCGTTGAAGACGGACGCGTCTACGGGGATACGATCGATGGTGTGGATTTTGACTACGCGGCGAAGATGACAGCGCTCAATGTGGTCTCATTGGCCGCCATGGCGCTGGCACCAGCACCGCCTGAAGAGGTAACCATCGAAGGCATTGTTTCACCTGACACAACTTTAAAATGGCGCAAAGTCCCCGGGGCAAAAAACTACAAGGTTTACTGGCGCTTAACTACAGACGCCCAATGGCGTTGGAGTCGTGATGCTGGCGACGTTTCAGAGTTCACGCTGAAGAATATCGTGATCGATAATTACATCTTCGGTGTTGCCAGTGTAAGTGAAACAGGCATTGAGAGTCCTGTAGTGTTTCCAGGTCCGATAGGGGCGTTTTGGCACGAACCAGTGCAGTAAGGCAATAGCATTTATGAATCAAGTTGTAGACAAAGAGATTGGCCCCTTAACGATTATGTTTGGAGTGGATAACGGTAAGTATCCTCAGGGTAATTCATTACTTGTCAAAGGGACGGAAAAAACCTTTCTGATTGATCCGTCATTGGGCGTAGTGGAACGGGCTGGTCGCCTACCTGAAGTAGACATGCTTATGCTCAGTCACGTCCACGAGGATCATGTAGCCGGCGTGCACCTATTTCCTGATGCTGAGTGCATTTGCCATGAGGCAGATGCACTGGGTCTGCGCAGCCTCGACGGCATGATGGCGATTTATGGGTTCGATGGTGGCTATCAGCAGGAGTTTGAGAAAACCGTGCTAAATGAGTTTCACTATGTACCAAGGCCAGACGTGCAAACCTTCGTTGATGGCGCGCAGTTTGATTTAGGTGGCGTCACCATCGACGTCATACACACCCCAGGCCATACCCGTGGGCACTGCTGTTTTCTGATTCGCTGGCAAGATGATGGTGCGCTGGTTTACCTTGGCGATATCGAGTTGACGGGTTTTGGTCCTTACTATGGGGATGCCTGGTCAAGTCTTGAGGACTTTGAGGCCAGTATTGAAAAGCTGCGCCATGTGGATGTGGAGCTCTGGCTAACCTTTCATCACAAGGGTCTTGTTGAAAGCCGTGAGCAGTTTCTTAACATGCTGGACGCATTTGCCGGCATGATTACCTACCGTGAAGCTAACCTGCTGGAATTTCTTGCTGAGCCAAGAACCCTTGATGACATCGTGGCTCATCGCTTTGTTTATCGTCCTGGCACTGGCGGCGAGATGGTTGACCAGATTGAGCGTCGCAGTATGTCCATGCATCTAGAGCGATTGCTAAAGGGCAATCAGGTCAAACAACAAGGTGACACTTATGAGGTCGTAGCATGACAACTGATATCGATGTGACAACGGCAGGAGAAGACATTGGTCTGTTCGATGCCATTCGCACGACGCGCTCAATCCGCCGTCTTAAATCAGATCCGGTGCCCATCGAGTTGATTCGTAAGGTCTGTGAAGCGGGGACCTTTGCACCTAACGGCGGGAATCGGCAGCCGTGGTTTTTTGTTGCCGTAACCGATCAGGAAAAACGCCAATTTATTGCGGATAAGTATCGAGAGACGTTTCGTTCATATATTGCCCCGGCGATCGAAGCGGCCAGGGCGCCAGATTATCCCGAGGCGAAACGGCGCAACATGAAAGCGGCGATTCATCTTGCTGAGCACCTTCACGAGGCACCGGTACATTTGTTAGTGGCAGGCTGGACCAGGCGCGGTCAGCCGCAAAGTCAGGCCTTGTTTCCGGCGATTCAAAACATTCTGTTGGCTTGTCGGGGTGTCGGTCTGGGAGCATCGCTCACGACCTCCCATTTGGCATTTGGTCGTGAGATTGATGAACTGGTGGGATTGTCCGAAGCCACGCCGTCAATCGCGCTGATTCCTATTGGCTGGCCGAAAGGCAAATATGGTACGCCGACTCGTCGCTCGATCGATACCTGTTTCTTTGAAAACGAGGTCCCAGCGCAAGCCCTGTCGAAGCCTAAACGCTAAACGGTCCTTGGCTAGCTTTGAGTTAAACCTGAACAGGCGCTTCGTCTTTTGCCAACGGCCCATCCGGTAAACGTTGCAGCAAATCTGTGGCGATGGATTCGTAGAAATAGTGTCTGCCATCGAAGCTTTGTTTAATTCTATCCCGGGCCATTAGACAGTGAATGTGAGCGACACATTCACCCAGTGCCATTAGTTTAGTGGTGCCCGTGAGTTCCCGATCGAACAGCGCCGGTAGCAAGTCCACACCTTTTTTGGGTGTCTGGCAGGCTTGTTCAATGATC
>JBKAGC010000236.1:0-5696 GCA_046290215.1 Pseudomonadales bacterium
GTTGAGATCGGGCTCCCACTTGGACAAAAACCCTGTAAACAAGTAAGGGGAATAGGGGCTTATGACAAATTCTGAGCAAAAACCGGGGCCAGAAGACGCCCAGGACATTAACTCTGAGGAGCAGGTCGAACAAGAGGCTGAGGCTGTTGTAGAAGACGGCGAAGCCACTGGCGAGGCACAGGGCGAATCACCGGATCTCGCGGCGCAGTTAGAAGCTGCCCAGGCAGAGGTAGAGAAATTCCGCGATGTCGCGTTGCGCGCCGAGGCGGAAATGGAGAATGTCAGGCGCCGTGCCACTCGCGATGTGGAGAATGCCCACAAGTTTGGGCAAGAAAAGCTGATTCAGAATCTACTTCCCGTTATCGACAGTCTGGAAAAGGCCATCGAGTCCGCGGAACAGGCCGGCGCTGATGAAGGTGCGAATAAGGCGATTCTTGAGGGTGTGGGATTGTGTCTGAAGATGCAGCTCGACGTCCTTGCCAAAGAAGGTCTGGCGGTTGTTGATCCGAACGGTGAGCCTTTCGACCCTAATTTGCATCAGGCCATGTCAATGGTTGAGAACCCCGACGTTGAACCGAACTCAGTGGTCGCAGTGATTCAAAAGGGTTATGCCCTGAATGAGCGTCTCGTTCGCCCGGCGATGGTGATGGTGTCTAAAGCACCGGCTGCCGAGTCTGGCGGTGGTGTCGACGAAACAGTTTAAAAAAACATTCCACGCCGCGTCTTGAAAATCGAATTGCGGTGTTTATATAGAGAATAAGTTGCTTTTACCCGGTGAATGAACCGGCAAATGGAGAGAGAAATGGGAAAGATTATCGGTATTGACCTCGGCACAACAAACTCCTGTGTCGCAGTGATGGAAGGTAAATCCGCCAAGATTATTGAGAACGCCGAAGGCGATCGCACTACGCCGTCGATCATTGGTTACGCCGATGATGATGAAGTGTTGGTTGGCCAGTCGGCCAAACGTCAGGCGGTCACAAACCCGCAAAACACCCTGTTCGCGGTGAAGCGCTTGATTGGTCGTCGTTTCGATGATGACGTGGTTCAGCGCGATATCAAGATGGTGCCTTACAAGATTGTCGCCGCCGACAATGGCGACGCCTGGGTTGAAGTCAAAGGCAAGCAAATGGCACCTCCACAGGTTTCTGCCCAGGTTCTGGCGAAGATGAAGAAGACTGCTGAGGATTATCTGGGTGAGTCGGTGACAGAAGCTGTGATTACTGTACCTGCTTACTTTAATGACTCGCAGCGTCAAGCCACCAAGGACGCCGGTAAAATTGCTGGCCTCGACGTTAAGCGAATCATCAACGAGCCAACTGCTGCAGCCCTTGCTTACGGTATGGACAAGAGCCAGGGTGACGCGACAATCGCGGTGTACGACTTAGGTGGTGGTACTTTCGATATTTCGATTATTGAAATTGCTGATGTTGATGGTGAAAAGCAGTTTGAAGTGCTCTCCACCAACGGTGATACGTTCCTTGGTGGTGAAGACTTCGATATGCGCTTGATCGACTATCTTGCGGATGAATTTAAGAAGCAAGAAGGCATGGATTTGCACAATGATCCTCTGGCGCTGCAGCGACTGAAAGAAGCCGCGGAAAAGGCCAAGATTGAATTGTCTTCCAGCCAGCAAACAGAAGTGAATTTACCTTACATCACGGCTGATGCCTCAGGTCCTAAGCACCTGGTCATCAAAGTGACCCGGGCTAAGCTTGAGTCATTGGTAGAAGATCTCGTGGATCGTACGCTTGAGCCGCTGCGTGTGGCGATGAAAGACGCTGACGTTGGCGTTTCAGAGATCAGCGACATCATCCTGGTAGGTGGCCAAACTCGTATGCCGCTGGTGCAGGAGAAGGTTAAAGCATTCTTCAACAAAGATGCGCGTAAGGATGTTAACCCTGATGAAGCGGTGGCACTGGGTGCATCTATCCAGGCGGCGGTACTGTCTGGTGATGTGAAAGATGTGTTGCTTTTGGACGTGACACCTTTGTCCCTGGGTATTGAAACCATGGGTGGTGTGATGAGTAATCTGATTGAGAAGAACACCACGATTCCGACTAAGAAGTCGCAAGTGTTCTCTACCGCAGAAGACAACCAGCCAGCCGTGACCATTCACGTGGTGCAGGGTGAGCGTAAACAAGCGGCGCAAAACAAGTCGCTGGGACGCTTCGATTTGGCTGACATTCCGCCAGCACCTCGAGGTACACCGCAAATTGAGGTGAGCTTTGATCTGGACGCCAACGGCATTCTGAATGTCTCGGCGAAGGACAAGGCGACAGGTAAAGAGCAGTCCATTGTGATCAAGGCTTCATCTGGTTTGTCCGATGAAGAGATCGACAAGATGGTCAAAGACGCCGAGGCGAATGCCGAGGAAGACCAGAAGTTCGAGGAAATGATCACGGTTCGAAACCAGGCAGATGGCATGATTCACGCCACGCGTAAAACCCTGGAAGAAGCGGATGATGCCACTGAAGAAGAGAAAACCGCGATTGAAACCGCGATCTCTGAACTGGAAGAAGCTCTGAAGGGTGACGACAAAGCAGCAATTGAGGCCAAAACTCAAGCGTTGACGGAAGCATCCTCAGGACTGGCCCAGCGCATGTATGCCAAGCAGGCTGAACAAGCCCAGGCGGGTGCCGGCGCAGAAGCCGCTTCTGACTCAAACGCCGATCCGGACGCAGTGGATGCTGAGTTCGAAGAGGTGAAAGACGACAAGTAACCTGGGGCGGGGTAAAGGATCAACGGTTCCTTACCCCGCGCCTGGCAAGATTGGCTCACTGACAAAACCGGGTAACCGGTTTTGTTGTTTAAGAAAGAATGGTTGATATGGCAAAACGAGATTATTACGAAATCCTAGGGGTTGATCGGGGTGCTTCTGAAAAGGACATCAAAAAAGCCTATCGCCGTTTGGCTATGAAGTATCACCCGGATCGTAATCCGGACGATGCGGATGCTGATGAGAAGTTCAAAGAAGCGAGTGAAGCCGCTGAGGTTTTGACTAACCAAGAGAAGCGCCAGGCCTACGATCAATATGGTCACGCCGCATTTGAAGGCGGTGGAGCAGGTGGCGGTTTCAATGCGGGTGGTAATTTTGGTTCGGTATTCGAAGACATCTTCGGAGATATATTTTCTGGTGGTCGTGGCGGCGGTGGTAGACAAGTCCATCGCGGCTCGGATTTAAAGTACGTACTGGATTTGGATCTTGAAGAAGCCGTGCGCGGTGCCAACCGAAAAATCACCATCCCCACGCTCGTGGAATGTATGGAGTGTCTAGGGTCTGGTGCGAAGAAGGGTTCCAGCCCGATTGATTGCGTGCAGTGTGGTGGTGTTGGTCAAGTGACCGCGCGCCAGGGTTTCTTTTCGATTCAGCAAACCTGTCCTCGTTGCGGCGGTCGCGGCAAGGTCATCAAAGACCCTTGTGGCGCGTGTCATGGTCAGGGTCGTGTGGAAGAAAGCAAAACACTATCTGTGAAAATCCCACCTGGTGTTGATACCGGCGATCGCATTCGACTCGCTGGGCAAGGTGAAGCCGGTACCAACGGTGGTCCTCCCGGTGACTTGTATGTGCAGATGAATGTACGGGATCACAAGATTTTTACCCGGGAAGGAGAGCATTTGTACTGCGAGGTGCCGATCAGTTTTGTTGATGCAGCCCTTGGCGGTGAACTGGAAGTACCAACCCTGGATGGCAGGGTGAACTTGAAGATTCCCGCGGAAACTCAAACCGGCAAGCTGTTCAGATTGCGTGGCAAAGGTGTTAACGCCACTCAGGTTCGTGGTGGCGCGGTAGGTGACTTGTATTGTCGAGTGGTGGTGGAAACCCCCGTGGGCTTGAGTAAGAAGCAAAAAGAGTTGCTGCAAGAATTTGCTGGCGAGTCTTCAGACAAGCAGTCACCCAAGCAGTCCTCCTGGATTGATAACGTCAAAGGTTTCTTCGATTCCCTGACGGATTAACTCACAGCCCTGCATAGCCAGGGCTGCGTGAAATCGTTATCCTCGCCGGTGTTTTTTACACTGGAACAACATCATGACCAACATCGCGATTGTCGGCGCGGCTGGGCGCATGGGCAGAATGCTCATCGAGACCATCAATGCGGATGCCGAGGCAACACTCACCGCCGCCGTAGATCAGCCCGGGCACAGTGCTGTAGGTGCGGACGCTGGTGAATATGCCGGGGTCGGCAAGCTCGGTGTGGCGATCAGCGACAGTTTGGCGGCAGTCAGCGACGATTTTGATGTCTTGATTGATTTCACGATTGCTGCCGCCACAGAGCAACACGTGGCTTTTTGTCAGGCTGCGGGTAAACAGCTCGTAATTGGCACCACCGGCTTAACGCCAGAGCAAAACGAGCAAATCCAGGCTGCCGGTCAGATTATTCCCATTGTTTATGCGCCCAACTACAGCGTCGGCGTCAATGCGACGTTTAAGCTACTAGAGGTGGCAGCAAAGATTTTCGGGGATTCGGTGGACATCGAAATTACCGAGGCTCATCACCGCCATAAGGTTGATGCACCCTCCGGCACGGCCTTGAAAATGGGTGAAGTGGTGGCAGATGCCCTGGGTCGAAATCTTAGAGAGGTGGCGGTGTATGGGCGTGAAGGTCAAACAGGTGAGCGTGATCGTGAAACCATAGGATTTACGACCATCCGCGCTGGCGACATTATCGGCGAGCATCAGGTGATGTTTGCCGGCCAGGGTGAGCGGCTGGAAATCAGTCATCGGGCCCATAGCCGTGAAAACTTTGCTGCTGGCGCAGTACGTGCCGCGAACTGGATTACGCGCCAGGCCCCGGGGGTATTCGACATGCAAGATGTGCTCGGATTGAAGGATCTTTAGCTGGCATCATGAGTGCCATTCCACTAGAATAGCGCGCCAGCTAATAAGCGCAGATTGTGTTGAATTTGCGCGGCAATTTAGAGCAGAACATAGAGCCTGGTTGAAATAGTTGCGAAACGATCAAAGTATTTAAGAAAGCGAGATGGGAGCAATTCCATCTCGCTTTTTTTCGGCATAAAACTTCTTTTCGGTTTTACGCCTCGTGTTCGCTAACCTTCAGCCAACTCCAACAGTATTCACTAAACAGCGGAGAGTAAGACCTTGACCAATAGAGCAGTGCTTGCGCTTGAGAACGGGGAGTGGTTCGAGGGGCAATCTATTGGTATTGATGGCGAGGCAATTGGTGAGGTGGTTTTCAATACCTCCATGACGGGCTACCAGGAAATACTCACAGATCCTTCTTACGCCAAACAAATCGTCACCCTCACTCATCCTCATATCGGCAATACTGGTGCCAATCTCGAAGATGAGGAGTCGAATCAGGTCTGGGCTTCTGGCCTGGTGATCAAGAATTTACCTCTGTTGCATTCCAACTGGCGCGCGGACATGTCGCTGACTGAATATCTGCAAAGTCGCAAGGTGGTTGCCATCGCTGGCGTTGACACGCGTAAACTCACCGGTGTTTTGCGGGACCTTGGTTCGCAAAAAGGTTGTTTGATTGCTGGCCCAGACATTGGCGAAGCGGAGATTCAAGCCGCGATTGAAAAAGCCAAAGCCTTCGCGGGTTTAGAAGGCATGGACCTGGCAAAAGAAGTTTCGACCAAAGAGACCTATACATGGCGCGAAGGGAGTTGGAAATTAGGCGAAGGTCATCCAACTCTAACTGACTTTAAATATAAGGTCGTGGCTTACGATT
>JBKAGC010000237.1:0-5694 GCA_046290215.1 Pseudomonadales bacterium
CCTGCCAGGTGATACCAGAGGTCGGTACTGTTGGCCGTCACCGGTTGCAAAACAGCGAGACAGGCGAAAGCTGTTAGGCTGAGAAGGATCGTCAAACGATCTTCTAAAAGATTCAGAATCGTTGCTTTCAGGACATTCTTCTACAAGAAACTTGAAGCGACTATTCTAGCCCTTGAGGATCAATTTTTCATGACTGCCGATGCTTAAAACTGCGATGTTAAAAAGTAACTGAAACCTTATTGGCTGCTGACGTTTCACACTCGCCAATACCGCCACCCTCTATTCCAAAGTCCGGGTTCGAAAATTGGAAACGACACTTCATCGTATGTCCCCGATCGCCAATCAACATCGCCTCGGCCAAGGAAGAGATAGTTTCTCGATCTTTTATCACCCACGAGTCATCGCCTGACGACTCGCCAATTTCCCAATCATCTCCTGATGTTGACGAGGACAGTTGCACAAACTTCCCAGAATATTGCTCGCCATCTGGCATGGTGATTCGCAGAACACCATCGTTATCGAAAAATGCCTGTTCATAGTCAAACTGAACTTGCTGACCTTCACTAACGCCGCCAATGACACCGCTGGTCACGCACCCGCCGAGCATGCTGCAGGCTAACAAGACCAATATCTGATTTTTCACATAATCCCCTTAAATTATTTTCATATGAGTAGATTTAACTGTTTCACACAGTCAGCCGTTCAGATCGAGATCAATAACTAACAACCGATTTAACCCGAACTCAGACTGTATTCGAGCAGGCATAATAAGCCGTCAACATGAACTGACGCTGAACACCTGAACATTGGGGACAGGACCAAGTGCCAGGTCCAATTTTTTCTAGCTAGGCTAGTTACGCAATGCTTTCACTTGCTCACGAAAGCTCTCTGTACCCAGCACCAGCCCCTTGTTAACGCAGTGGCGAATCTTCTGCACAACGTCCACTGATAGTGCATCACTCATGAGCGCCCGGTACTGTTCTGAGCGATCTGCCTCTGTCCCACCCAACAGCAGGTATTCAATATGCGGCGACCAGAGTCCAACCTGCTGATTGAAGGCATGGCACTTGTAGCTTGACCAGACATAATCGCCTGGGTCTGAAGTAATCCCTGCACGAACAGGATTCAATTCTATGTAGCGCACACAACTCAGAAGGTAGTGAGTATCTTGAATCAACGCGGACCGAAAACGCCCATCAAAGAGCGGCCCCGTTCTGGCGTACTTAAAGTTAAAACGCTGAGCATAGTGGCGGCCGATGTGTCGCATGAGCTTCGAAACACCCGCATCGCAGGATGGCGTGACCAACAGGTGAACGTGATTGGTCATAAACACCCAGGCATGAATGGCCACGCCATAACGTTCCGCACCCTCTTTTAGGCTCGCGGCATAAGCTGCCATATCCTGATTGGATGTAAAACACACCGCCCGGTTTACACCGCGCTGGATAACATGGACAGGGTATCCCGCAGGACAGAAACGAGGTTGTCGTGGCATTTGCATATGGTGCCTCGGTACCTGGGCAAAGCGCTTAAGACATCCACCAAAACTGACGTGAGACTTTGGATACAACACTAAAGAATTGGACCTGGCACTTGGTCCTGACCCCATGTTAACCGTAGTTATGGGGTTGAGCTGGATTTTAGCCAGTCGAGCATGGTGTGGATGAGGAACTCGGCGATTTCGGTGCCGGGTTTGAGCGCTAATCTATGCAGGTTAATGGGCATTGCCAGGCTACCGTGCACCGACGACAGTACCGCCTGGGTTAACGTATCAGCATCGCCGCTTCTAAAGACACCTGACGCTTGTCCGTCAGTTATCGCCTTCCGAAAGCAGCAAAAGAACTCGTCATCCTCCAGTCGAACCTGGGGAGGTGGTTCGTGATGTTCGGGCCGGACGTATAGAAAGGCGTTGCGGAAGACGCCTGGATTGCTGGTGGCAAAATCAACGTAGGCTTGCAACATCCGGGCTAGCCGTTCTTCCGGGTCAGCCACTGCCGCGCTCAATTCAGTCAATTCCAACACCATATGCCCAGCAGGTCTTCGCCAGAGGGATTGCATCAACTCACTTAAGTTTTTGAAGTGAGAATACACCGCACCCACCGAAACACCTGCTTTCTCTGCCACCGCACGGACCGTGATCCCGGAGTGCCCACCTTCGGTATATAACGCTGCTGCGGCAGCACGAATTTTTCGTCGCATCTGCCGTCGTTGTTCTGCCGTTAAGGTTGGTCTCGCCATGCAGAGATGCTACCGGAACTTCGCTGGTTTGCATAAAATGAATACTTTATTGAACATGTTCATTTTATTTAGTAACGTATCGGAAATTCACCAGGAATATGCCCATGACACTGCTCGACGATCCACGCCCTATTTCCGCTGACTCTCATGCTCTAGAAGGGCCCGAGGTATTTGAAGGACTCCCTGAGCGCTTCGGTGACGACGCGCCAAGAGTTGTACACACAGAAGACAAAGGGGATTACATCAGCATTCCCAATAACCCTAAGCGTTCACGCAACGTCGCAGTCATGGCACTGGCTGGTACACGCCTCGACTACGAAACCCCATTACCCCGGGAACATGCGTCTAAACCCAGTGCTGGCTCACTCGAAGATCCTGAAGTTCAGGCTTACTTCACTGGCGGCTTCTCGGCGATGCGTCCAGGCTTAACTAATGGCGCGCTTCGACCAGATGATCAGGACATTGATGGCATTTCCGCGGAGATTCTCTATCCCGGTTGGTTCCCAATGTTTAGTCTGCCGAATCTTGAGCTTATGGTGGCTTTACAAGAAAACTACAACAACTGGATGCACAATCAACAGGTCGCCTCAAAAGGCCGCTTGGTTGGACTTGCTGCATTACCAGTACAGGATCCCGCTCTTGCCGTTAAAGAATTAGAACGCGTCATCAAACTGGGCTTTAAAGGTTTAGTCATCCCATCTAACGCTCCACGCGGCCGTCGTTATAGTGATGAGGAATACGAGCCTATGTGGGCCATGGCGGAAGAGGCAAAACTACCCGTGGCTTTCCATGTGGCGTGTATGTCCCATTCACCAGACTGGTTAAAGGCCATGAAGGACCGCGACCCAATCGTTCAGTACGCCGGTTCGCCCGCATTGATTCACGACACACTGATCGAGCTAATGGTACGCGGCGTCTGTGCCAAACATCCAAATTTGAAATTTGTGCTCGCTGAATTTAATGCCGGGTGGGTAGCGCACTGGCTGGACAAGGTACAACAAGGTTGGGCTAGAGAGTTTGCCCGGGACTCATCAAGCACACCGCCAGTGGATGTTCTGGAAATTTGGAAGCGTCAGTTCTATGCCACCATCGAAGATGACACGGCAGCCTTAAAAACCAGAGATATGATTGGCGAAGAAACCCTCCTATGGGGTTCCGACTATCCACACACTGACTCTACCTGGCCTTGTTCTTCGCAGGTGCTTGACGAAATGTTCGAGGATTACTCCAAGGAAACTCGCGACAAAATCACCCGCACCAACGTAGCAAAACTCTACTCACTGTAACCCGGATGTCTGGGGTCAGGACCAGGTGCCAGGTCCAAATTGGACCTGGCACTTGGTCCTGACCCCAACGATGCTAGTGGACGTGGCCGTGCTCGATCTCTTCGTCAGTGGCATCACGGACGGCGGTAATCTCAACCTTAAAATTTAAGGTCGTGCCAGCAAGGGGGTGGTTACCATTAATGGTGACCATATCGCCCTCGATCGCTGTGACAGTGATCAATTGCTCTGAACCATCAGGGCCGGCGGCGCGAAATTGCATACCAGGTTCAACTTTATCCACACCTTCAAAAGCTGTCATTGGCACGTTTTGAATCAATTGTTCGTTCAGTTCACCGTAACCATCTTCTGGAGCAATGCTCACTTCAAACTCGTCACCCACCGCTTTGCCAAGTAGTTCATTTTCTAAACCTGGTATCAAATGACCGATACCATGCAGATAGGTAAGCGGGTCCTTACCTTCAGAAGAATCCAGAACCTGGCCATCATTGTTGGTCAGGGTGTAGTGTATTGAGACGACAGAATGATTAGAGATGTTCATCAAAGCTCCGTTGCAGGTTAAAAGCGTGTATTGACCTGATGCAAGCAAGCGCATTGAAAGAACCAGGAAGAAAGCGAAAGGGTATCTGTTTCTACTAGAAACCTCCAGTCTGTCGCTTAAAGCCCAGTGGTTAACGGCAAAACTAACCCAATGAAACAACAATACAAGCTGCCGTTATTTGCTCTATCAAGAGACATATTACTGGCAGTGCAATCGTCTATGAATCCGAGCCAATTCTGCGAGCCGCCAATGCCTGCGCAGCGCTTTCGAATCCGATCAAACGTCAACGGCAGCGATCATTATCACCTCTGCAACACATCGACGATGGTATTGTGCAAAGATTCTTTGCGCACAGGTTTCGGCAGGTAACCGTTCATCCCCACTTTTAGCAGCGCCTCCTTGTCAGAAGCCATTGCATTCGCAGTCAGGCCAATAATGGGGATTTGACCTTTCTCCCCAGGGAGATCCCGAATCTTTTCTGTTGCCGTCAGACCATCCATGTTTGGCATCTGCACATCCATTAAAACCAGATCAAACTCGTATTCCTCCATGGCCATCAACGCCTCTAACCCATCGTTAGCCTGGTGGACTTCATGCTGCATATTCTCGAGCATCCGTGTGGCTACCAAACGATTCACCGAGTTATCGTCGGTGAGTAACACTTTGAGTTTTCTAACCTCTTCTACCGGTTTCAGTTGTCGTGAGCCGTCAAACGTTGCAGAGATACCTCGCGCTGGCAGCACCAGCGGGAAAAACAACGTCAAGGTGGTACCTTTGCCAACTTCTGATTCAACGTTAATATCACCATTCAGCCAATCGACCAATTGCGCAACAATTGAAAGACCCAAACCTGTTCCGCCGAAGCGACGTGTGGTGGATGATTCTGCCTGGGTAAACGGCTGAAAAAGCGTCGCGCGCGCTTCCTCGGGAATGCCTATACCCGAATCTTCCACCACTAGACGCAAACGATCACCCTCGGCAGTACAATCAACGAATACCTTGACGTGACCCTGATCGGTAAATTTGAGGGCATTCCCCACCAGATTAAGCAGTATCTGTCTGAATCGAGTCTCATCGCCCATCACAATGGGAGGCACGTTCTCTGCAATCTCATAACTCACTACCACGCCTTTGTTCTTGCCCAGCATGATCATCGGCGCAAGGGTCACACTGAGTACGGAGGCTGGTGCCATGGGAGCCAGTTCCAGTTCCACTTTGCCCGCTTCAAGCTTGGAAAGATCCAGCACATCATTAATCAAAGCGAGCAACATCTCACCACTTGAGGTCACCACATCGACAAACTCGGCCTGATCTTTGGTCAGGGCAGTTTCTCGTAATAGTTCGCCAGCCCCAATCACGCCATTAAGCGGCGTTCTTAGCTCATGACTCACGGTTGCAAGAAACACGGCCTGACTGTGCTCGGCTTTGCGAGCGGCGTCCTCGGCCTCACGCCTGGTCTCAACTTCCTGGGCTAGACGCTCAATGTGCTCCTTTAATTGGGCCTCAGCAATCTGTTGTGAACGACGAAACGCAAAGCTGTTCGTTGCGTTAGTTGTGCAGTTTGCAGTTTGCAGTGTGCAGTGAAAAAATAATTTAAATCTTGTCGATTTCCGCCTTCGGCTTTCCGTTTTC
>JBKAGC010000238.1:0-5612 GCA_046290215.1 Pseudomonadales bacterium
TAAAGGATGCTGACTAATTGCTGTGAACAACTTGCAGCCAACAAGCAGCTCAAGCCTGTTGACGCCGTGACGGCGTCGATAAACAATGGCAGCCATAACTGTAATGGTTGCTGGACGCTTGTGCCAGCTTTTGTGCCAGTGTTTTTCCCTACCGGCGAGCAGTGAATGATAAAAATACTATTTGAGCTATTGATTCTGGCCCACATCGCCACCGGAACAGTCGGCTTGATCAGCTTGTGGGTGCCAATTATTGGGCGCAAGGGTGGTGCGGTTCACAAGACTTGGGGCAAGGTGTTCGCCAGATCACTCCTGCTTACCGGGAGCTTTGCTCTCGGCATCAGTTTTTGCACTTTGCTGCAGCCGCTGGAGACTCATCCTTTCTGGGATGATGCGGCGCTGGTCAGGGCGGTGTTCGGATGGATGATGCTGTATCTGGCGACGATGACAATCAACCTGGCCAATTATGGCAGGCTCTGTATTCAGAACCGTAATGATCACGGCCAGAATCGAACGGTATTCAATTTGGCACTGCAGGCGGCGACGTTTCTCACCGCACTAAACTGCGCTATTCAGGGTTGGCTGGTGGGGCAGGGCTTGCTGGTGGGAATGGCCATCGTCGGGCTAGCGGCTGGCGTTCTTAATACCCACTTCATTCTGCGCAAAGCACCGCCGCGCAACGAATGGTTGATCCAGCATACGAGGGGTTTGGTCGGGGCAGGTATCTCGGTGTACACCGCGTTCCTGGCCTTCGGTGCGGTGAATTTTATGCCGCAGTTTGCCTTTAGTCCGGTGCTCTGGGCGACACCTTGCACACTAGGAATAGGCTATCTTCTATACCACCAGTTTCTGATCACGCGGGCGCGCCGGCGTCTGCCGCTGTCTGATATCAAGCCCAGCGCTGCCTGATATCAATATGTGAAACACCCCTGCCAGAACCAGCAGGGTCGCAGTCACGCGCCAGTCAAAACCTTTAAGCGTCGCACCGACCGCCAGCATGAGGCTGCCGCCTGCGCCTATGTTCAGCAGCAGGGGCTTCGGGGAGACTCCATGGCCGGTTTTATACCAGTAGGCCAGCAGTGCGACGATCTCGGTTAGCACAAACGCCAACATGACGTAGACTATATCGCCGCTGCTCACTATCTCTTGCATCGTTGCTCCCCAAACATTACCTTATTAGTATAGGAAGTAATAACGCTGTAGCCAAGCTTGAAATTTTACGATCATCACTTCACGAGATGCCGCAGGTCATTGTCACCTCCGGCAACCCACAAAATAACCCTGCGACTTTAAGGAGACGACTTTAAGGGGACGGAGTGAACCTCCCCCAGTTTAACGGACACCTTTAATAGGCGACAATCTCGCCAAAGGAGTGTCTGAATGACCAGGATAAGAAAGCGATTTACCAAGGAATTCAAGCTGGAAGCAGTCCGTAGACTGCGGGAGTCCAAGCGGCCAGCCAGCGAATTGGCGATGGAGTTGGGAATCCGTCGCAATCAGTTGTACAAATGGGCAGAAGCTCTTGAGAAAGAAGGCGGGGATGCCTTCCGAGGCAGTGGCCGCCCCAAGAAAGAGTCGCAGTCGGAATTAAGCAGCCTGCAACAGGAGAATGCCCGACTTAAGGAAGAGGTTGAGATTCTAAAAAAGGCGGCGGCGTACTTCGCGAAAGACCTGAAGTGAAGTACGCCTTTGTTAAGGAGCATAGCAGCCAGTACAGAACCAGCTTGCTGTTATCGGTTCTGGGCGCTTCTAGCAGTGGCTACTACACCTGGCTCGGCCGCGAGCCCAGTGCAAGGGCTCAGGCAAACAGGGTGTTGACGGAGAAGATCGCTGCCTTTCACAAGGCAAGCCGTGAGACTTATGGCTCTCCGCGTATCCATCAGGATCTGGTGGCCAGCGGTGAGCGAGTTAGCGTCAACCGGGTGGCTCGCCTGATGAAGCGGCAAGGGATACAGTCCAAGGTAGCGAGGAAGTTCATTGTCACCACGGACTCAAGGAACACCAGGGCGCCTGCGCCGGACCGGCTACAACGGGCTTTTCGCGTGGAGCGGCCGAACAAAGCCTGGGTCTCGGATACGACTTTTATCCGGACCCGGCAGGGCTGGCTATACTTGGCTGTGGTGTTAGAGCTTTACTCTCGGCAGGTGATTGGCTGGTCGATGGGCAATAAGAACAGCAGTCAGCTGGTAGAGGATGCTCTAACAATGGCGCTTTGGCGTCGAGGCGAGCCCAGAGATATCGTAGTCCACTCCGACCAGGGAAGTACTTATGCTTCAGGTACCTATCAGCGCTTGCTTGCCCAGAATGCGTTGATCTGTAGCATGGGACGCAGAGGCGAATGCCTGGATAATGCTGTAGCAGAGAGCTTCTTCGGGACTCTCAAGAATGAGCTGGTGGACCATGAAGACTACCGGAGCAGATCAGAAGCCAGGCAGAGCGTGTTCGAATACATCGAGGTGTTCTACAACCAGAGGCGTCGCCACTCGACATTAGGCTACTTGAGCCCAGCAGAATATGAGCGGCAAAACGTCTCTTAATAAACCTGTCCGATAAATCGGGGGAAGCTCAGAGGGATTAATTTTTAATCCCTCCGTCCCCTGCAGCTTGCTCCGTCCCCTGCAGCTTGTGTTTGGCATCTTCAAGCGCAATGGTCATATCTTCACCGAGATCGTCCCGAATGCTCGAAAACGCTCTCTTTTACCAGTAATTAGAGGGCAAGTGAGCCTAGATAGCATCCTGCACACAGACGGCTGGCGAGGCTATGATGGCCTGGTAGATGTCGGCTATGCCAAACACGACCGAGTTCGTCACGCCGAAAACGAATTCGCAAATGACAAAGCACATATCAACAGGATCGAGTCATTTTGGGCCTATGCGAAACTCCGTCTATCCAAGTTCAAAGGTATCCCGAAGAGGACCGTCTATCTGCACCTGAAAGAGACTGAGTTTCGATTTAATCATCGTCGTGATAACGTCTACAAAACGCTTTTGCGACTCTTAAGAGAGAACCCAATTTAGTCAATCTGCTTCCTAAGACCCTAAACTATTAGTGTCCCCTACTGGGAATCCAGGTGCTTAAGGATTCGATTCAGCGCCGCGACACTGCTCTCGTCTTCGGTGGTATCAAGCGCGTCCTGGAGTACTTCGCGGATTTCGTCATTGCTCACCCGCTCCATGTCCCAATTCGGGTACAACCGCTCGCGTTTTTCCTCGCTCTGACTCAGCGACACGATGTCGTAGTGCCTCGCATCACTATGCAAGTTCGCAATCAGCTTCTCAATCGCAGCGCGAGGCCCTTCGATCCACTGGAAGAATACACCGCTACCAAACGTAAGCACGCCAGTGATGCCAATAGCAGCGTTGTGACGCTTTGCCGACTCGACAATGCGGTTGACTTCAGCCTCATCGACGCCGTCTGAGGCGCGACTACAGTAAACAAAATGGTATAGAGACGGCAACAGAGGGTCATCAGTATCCGCTTCACGCGGGAAGCCCGGTTCGTCAAACATTAGTGGGTGCGCTCCGTTTTTGCCAGTCAGGCAGTTCCACCCGACGGATGAAAAGAATATAACACAGCCACCCTGACTTCCGAATTGATGCGTCGTAAGGAGGTAAATAGTGGTAAACGGCAAATAGGTCCAGACCTCATTTTCTGCTTACCGCTTACCTGTAGAACTATACCCAAGCTTATTCTTTTAAAATGGCAAAAAACGCCAAAATCGTGGTCTGCCTCCATTAACGGTGGTCTGTCTCCGTTTACGCTCAGAATTCAGTTGCCGCCGTGCACTCGCTAGTTCTGCAAATAATCTGCCCCCTATGTTGTCCTACAGTAATTCCTACATGACTTTAGCTTGCCAGAACCGTTGCTGTGAACTAAATGCTCGACGATTTTGCTTTGTTCGGTAACATGGCCTATACCATCTGGTGCCAGGATGATGATGGCATCAATGACAGGAGGTCAATGCAATGCGAGAACTGACAGAACAGGAGATGGATCAGGTGAGCGGTGCCGGGTGGGATGATGTCGGTACTATACTGGGAGGTGTGGCGGCCGTCGGTGCCGGTGCAGTCTACACGGCCAAAACTGGTGGTGTGGGTGGTTATTTTGGTGGCGGCTTGGTAATGAGCGGCGGCTTGGCGGCAATTTCCACCGGCTTCGATGGCTTGCACGAAGACTGGTATGGAAGTAGTTCCTGATCAGAGTCTGAAAACAGCTGCTTCCAACTGGGAGCAGATTAGAACTGCTTTTTCAGAGAGGGTGCTTATGACTGATGAAAAGATGTCGCATAAGACATATAGATTGAAGCCCGCTAGAGTTATCTTCATCTATGCGATGTGCATAGTCGGGTCTTTAATACACCCGTTAGACAGCTACTTAAGTGATGGGGTTATTGAATCGTCTGAATTGATAGTCGCGCTACTGACTTTTGTCACCGGTGTTTGTGTCGTGAGCTATGTTCTCTGGCAGCTAAAACACAAGGAGAGATTCAGGGGACACTAATAGTTTAATAACTTAAGCGATTACCAATACACCCTCAGGCCATTCATGATCCTGTTAGACTATTTTTGTCCGCTCTTGCGCTTTTGCTTTACCCGCTTGCGCTTAAAGTCCAGGATTCTTTCAACATAGCGCTGCCCCGCACGGCATCTCTTGCGGAGAAGCAGAAGATTACACCGATATACATCGGATGCGCTGATGCTGCGGAGGGTGACAACCCGGACATTAAGGGCTGAGTGTATGCAAGCCCCTGCCGTTTAATCCAGGAATTCTGGTTCTCGCGCTACGAGTTCATCCCAGAACGGCTGAAACTGAAACCAGCCGGCACGGTCATGTCCCTGGGCTTCGTAACCCGACACGCAGAGGGGTTCAGGAATATCGATGGGCTCACCTGACGCCTCAGCCAGCAATTGACTCTGGCACAAACGTTCCATAGAGATGAACCACCACACTGCTGCATCGACTGAGCCTCCAGTGGTGATTACGCCATGGTTTCGATGGATCAGCGCCTTTTTCTGGCCCAGGGCCTCAGTCATTTGTTGTGCGACACTGGTATCTAAAACAACGGCTCCACTCCCAACATCGCAGAGTGCGACGTCGTTATAGAACATAGTGGCGTCCTGAGAAATCATCCGCAGAGGCTTGCCCAGGGTAGAAAACGTACGCCCGTACATGGCGTGAGAATGCGCAGCGGCTATGACATCGGGTCGCGCCTTGTGTAGCTCACTGTGAATCGCAAACGCGGCAGCATTCACTGGCCGATCGCCAACCACAACGTCACCGGTGTGATCGACGCAGATAAGGTCACTTACTTTCATCAGCTTGAAGTTGTGGCCGAAGGGATTCACCCAGAAGCGGTCGGTGTACTCAGGGTCGCGCACCGTCACATGACCTGCCACACCTTCCGCCATGTGCAGGCGGCCCAAGGTGCGCAGGCCTGCCGCCAGGCGCTGTTTACGGTGCAGACGCTCTGCCTCGACATCCTCGAATTGGCTATCGTTGTCACCGGATATTTCTATCAGGCGCTGTTTTTGCGTATTGGCCATTAGACTCTACCCAATCAATACAAGAGTCCAGATAGTATACGTTGGGTGTAAGGGGACGGAGGGATTAATTT
>JBKAGC010000239.1:0-5578 GCA_046290215.1 Pseudomonadales bacterium
CGGCTGCATTGGTTAGCACTTTGGTCTTGTTTGCATTACAAATAATTTCAGTATTTTGATTAGTGTGGTTTAAGTCCAGGCACCGCTTGCCGTGCTGATTCCTCATAGCCAGTCGTGGTAAGTTGATGCGGCAGTCCATAACAAGTGAATACCGAGAAGAGAGCAGGCCATGGAACTATATGATGCAATGTCCACGTTGCGTGCTGTGCGTCGTCTAAAGCCAGACCCCATACCAGAAGACGTCCTGAACAGAGTGTTAACCGCGGCCACCTGGGCACCCAGCGGGGGAAATCATCAGGCCTGGCGGATAGTCGCCGTTCAAGACGCAAACAAAAAGCAGGCTCTGGCGGATTTGTATGAGCCTCATTGGCGCCAGTATGCACCAGCTTATGAAGCGGCATTGGCTAGTGCCCCCACCGATGTGGCTGAACGGTCCCAGCGGATCTTAAGCGCCGGCACTTATCTTGCGCAAAACCTGGCAAACGTTCCAGTGATTTGTGTGTTTTGTTTTACGCTAGAAGGCATCACCGTGACGGATCGTGAGTTAGACCGACAAAGTGTAGTGGGCGGTGGTTCTATTTATCCAGCGGTACAAAATCTATTGCTTGCAGCAAGAAACGAAAATTTAGGCTGCGTGCTAACAACACTACTTTGTGTTGAGGAGCCTGCAGTGAAAAAGATTTTGAATCTGCCTGAGGATTGGTACACGGCCGCTGCGGTACCCCTTGGTTATCCTGTCGGGAAAGGTCACGGCAGTATTAGCAGGAAGCCCATCGAGAAGATGGTTTACAAGGACTCATTCGGTGAACCATGGCGGTAGAAATAAAAAGGCCCTCGCGAGGAGGGCCTGGGGAAATGTCACCAGGAGTTAGGCGACGAGTTTGAGGCTCATGTAGTCGATAAATGCTTGTGCTGCATCCGGGTCAAATTGGCTGCCAGCGCAACGATCTATCTCTTCCAGTGCATATTCAACCGTCAAAGCCTTGCGGTACGGACGGTTAGTGGTCATGGCATCAAATGTATCTGCCACCGCAATGATTCGCGCGCCGAGAGGAATTGCATCACCTTTAAGATTGCCCGGATAGCCTTTGCCATCCAGGCGTTCGTGGTGGTGAAGTACCACAAGACTCGCTTCTTTAAGACCTTCGATGTTACGTAACACCATCCAGCCATATTCAGGGTGCTTTTTAATCTCTGCAAATTCCTCGTCGCTAAGCCGGCCATTTTTCAGTAACACAGGATCAGAAACGCCGATCTTACCCACATCGTGCAGTGACGCTGCGGTGACGACCATATCCAGTTCTTTGTCGTCGAGTCCCATGCGTAGGCCAATTTCCTGGCAGTAGTCAGCAACTCTGGTGCTGTGACCGCCGGTGTATCGGTCGCGCATATCGATGAGAAAGATAAAGGAAGAGGCCACTTCAATGCTCTGGCGACGGCCACGTTCTTCCATGCGTTCTAGTTCATAGCGGAGTTCTTGTTCGAAAGCGTTCATGAGCGACCTCCAAAGATAAAGCCAAGGATACGTTTAACAGGGTTTTGTTGTTGCTGCTTTTGTCGCTTTCTTTCAAGCCAGCTCGACTTCCGCTGCTTCTTAACCTGCGCTTTTGTTTCCGGCTCGTGGTCCTGCTTCTGGGCAGACTTTTGCTCATTAAGACTTGCCAGAAGATCTACGCGACCCTTGCCCAATTGATCCTTAAAAGCGGGATTGCGACGATCCAAATCAACCGAGCTGCCGATTAATCGCTGCTTCGGATCCTGCATACTTGCACTTTTTAGTAGTGCAGCTTGCGCAGCCACCATCGGCGCTGAGAAAGAGGTGCCGGACTTCATACCATAAGCGCCATCCGGGTAAGCTGAGATAATATTAACCCCAGGGGCGGATACCAGTACGTGTTTGCCATAGCTTGAAAAGCTCGCCTTACGATCGAAGTCGTCAGTGGCGGCCACCGCGATAACTTCTGGATAGGCGGCTGGATAGTAAGCAAAGTCAGAGTTCATATTACCGGCAGAAGCCACCAGTGTGATGCCCGCAGCTGCAGCACGTTGAATGGCAGCGCGCAGCACTTCAGAATCAGTATCTGTGCCCCAGCTCATATTGATCACATCAGCACCATTGTCCACGGCGTAGTGAATGGCTTTGGCCAGGGTGAAGAGGCTAGTGCTACCTTCGCTATCAAAAGCCCGTAGCGGCATGATCTGGGCATCGGGCGCGACCGCAGCAACAACACCAGCGGTAAAGGTGCCGTGTGTGTACCCAGCTGATGCGGGTGTCGCGAGTTTAACGACACTGTTGTCTTTAAAAGCAAGGTCCGTGATCCCGAACAAAATGCTTGCGGCGGACTCATCAAGAATGGTGCCTTCAAACATGTAACTCACGCTGGATTGTTTGAGGAAGGTGTTTTCAAACATGTAGTTAACGCTGGATTGATTGAGGAATGTATCCTCAAACATATAGTTCACGCTGGACTGGCTGAGAATCGTGTCCTCAAACATGTAGTTCACGCTGGACTGGTTGAGCAGCGTGTCTTCGAACATGTAGTTGACGCTGGACTGGTTCAGCGCGGTGTCTTCGAACATGTAGTTGACGCTAGACTGATTCAGTGCGGTGTCGTCGTCCTCGAACATGTAATTGACACTGGACTGATTTAGCGTCCCGTCGCCGTTTTGCCCTTCAGGTGTAAAGTCATGACCGGGCACTAGCCGTGCAGCGAGGGCGGGGTGGTTGTGATCAAAGCGTGCATCGATAACGGCAACAACCGTACCCAGGCCCGTGCTCTGGGCAGATGCTTCTGGAGCGTTGATGACGTGGAAAGCTGGTTGTTTGGCGTACCAGAGGGCAGCAGTGCCGGCCGGGGTATCCAATTCGCCAATATCCAGATCAAGTGGTAGGCCGATTGGCTCGTTGATCTCAATGAGCCCAAGGGCGCTGGGTAGTCCGAGTGGCACACCAGGTACTGAAATCAGGTAGGTATTGGTGCCGGGAATTTCGTCAAGGATTAAGCCGTTGACGAAACGCAGCAGCCTGCCCAGGCCGCGGTCACTCTCAACCTTCACGATGATGGTGGTGAGGTTATCATCTAGCAAATCTGGCTGTGAAGCTGCTGCTTGCCAGGGCAAGAGCAGCGCGGTCGCTAGCACCGCCAGACAATGTCTGGTGTTCTTGAAAATAGTCATAATTGTGCCCGTATTATTGAAAAGTAAGATATCAGTTTGAAAGTGGTGTATCTGTGCCGACCTTGTAAGTGGTCATTTTTCGTTACCCTCCGGTACCGCAAAGTGCAGCAGTGATCCGTTTTCTAGTTCTATGGCGATAATTGATCCTGATGATATTTTCGCAAGAGTAAATTCGCCAAATTGATTTGAGTTCGAGGAATCTAGCTCCGCGGCTCCGGTACCAAGCAGCCTCGCACTAAACGCCGGGGTAAACTCTGCGTCTTGTTTCGGCAAAAGCTGTCCCTGCAACGTCGCGGATTGATAGTCGATGCTCAGATGTAAGTCGTAGTCCTCAGTGGTCATGCCCACCTGGCGCGCGGTTTGTGCACCGCCGCGTAATCCGGCCGCAGCGCCAGTTGCCCAACTGTCGTGCAAAAACTCGCGTATGACCGAAACGATGGATGGTGATTCATTGTCCCGTGTCGCCTGAAAAATGTTTGCGGCCTTTTTTAAGGCTGCCTCCGGCGCGGCCTCAAGCGGGGCGCGTTTCAAGGCGTCTAGCAGGCCGGCGTATTCACTGAATTTCGCTGCACAAGCTTCACAGTTGGCAAGATGCGATTGCATTGCCCGGGATTCCTCAGCAGACAAGTTGCCCTCGAGGCCGTCAAGCAATGTGTTGATATCCAGATGTTCCATGTCACGCCCATTCGTCCGTTTGATTAATAGGTGCCCATGGAGCGTGAAAAAAATACACGCCAGGAAAATTTTTTTTCAATCAGTGCTAGTTGGCACCGTTGAGGGTAAACGAGGCCCAGTAGAATGGGTGTGGATGGTGAGCACGTGTTTCGATCATCGCTTGTTGCAGGGCTTTGGATTTGTCCTGGTGCCGGAACCAGCTGCGGTAGAACGTGGTTGCCAGCTCCGAGGTGGCAGCATCGTCCACATGCCATAAAGTTGCCAGGACCGAGCGGCACCCAGCGTGAAAGAAACCACGGATTAAGCCCACCAGATCATCGCCGCCGGCAATTGTCGTGACGCCGGATGAGCAGCCACTCAAGGTGACAAGGGATAGTGGCCAGTGTTTTGAGTAAAGATCCAGTGCCGTGACCGGACCGTCTGCCAGTTGGAATCCGGAAAACATGGGGTTATCCCGGCGGAAAAAGCTATGTGTCGCGATGTGCAGAAACTGTTGATCCGTAACCGCGGCAAAAAAATTGTTCCGGGTTGCTTCAGGACCAGAAATGGTAGTGAGGCCAGGCCGCGAACTATGGATTTCTGCCAGTTCTGAGTCGATTAGCGGCGCATTGTCATCGGCGTAACCAAATAACATGCCGGTTTTGACATCGATATCCGCACCACTGCTGGTCAGCTTGAACACTTCACAACTCGGTGCGTACGCCACCGCATAGTGATCGATGAGATGAGCTTCACCATCGAAAAAGGCGTGGAAGGGCAGGCCATGCAAATCACCGTGAGGAATAATTACCAGTTTTTCCGTGCTCAGGTTGGCGAGACACGGCGTGATAAGTGCCTCAAATAAGCTCTGCAGGTATTGGTTTGTGGCTTGTTGAATCTGCTCGAGATGCTTGCTGACAAACCCCGCGCCAAGGACAAACTTCTGCATCTGGAACTGCAAGCTTTGCTTAAGCTGTTGAATCTTCTCCAGTGAGCATAGCCGGCGCACAACTTTGAGATCTGTTTTACTAATGATAAAGGCGAGAATTTCCCCTCTGGCGATAAAATACTCGACGATCGTCGTGTCATCGGAGAGGCAGCTTTGTAACTCTTCAAGGGAACCGGGCTTGACGCCAAATAGCGAGCCAAACTCGGCATCCGCATCAGACATCTTCTGAATCGCAGCTTCCAGCGCTTGTTCTGTTTCGAGGATTTGCTCGTCGCTTGGTGCTTCGAGTTCTCCGCCATCTGGCCGGGCGCGAACGTATTGACTGTTGAGTTCCTCTCGGAGGCGCCGAATATGCTCCAGTAGCCCCGGATCGGTTTGGGTGGTCAGTGCAGGTAGATGCTGGCCCATAATGTCTGCCAGTGCGCGCGATTTGGCTGATTCTGACCACATCAAGGCTTGCTCAGGATCATCCGTTGCGGTGTGCAAAACCAGGGCCTCGTAAACAGACTCGCGGCCGTCTACAAACCGGATGCGTAATTCATCATGGTGTAGGTAGCTGCGCTGCACCTCAATAGACTCGGCAGCGCGCCGATACAATTCTGTTGCCACTGCAAGCTCACCTTCATGTTCGGCAATCTGCGCGCAGAGCATATGCGCTGGAAACTCCAGTAACGGGATATTGTGGGCGTCAATTAGATTGAGTAGTTCATCTGAGATGCTTCGCGCTTCCTGGATTTGATCCATCGCCATGGCCACCCGGCCAAGTAATATGAGGGCCATGCCATGTTGATAAGCAGC
>JBKAGC010000240.1:0-5573 GCA_046290215.1 Pseudomonadales bacterium
GCACCCCTCTACGGTGCCGGTAGCACGTATATCCGGGCACTACATGCTGGCTTTGATTGCGGCATTGGTGCCCGAGGTTGGTGAAAACCGTTTTATTGTTGCGGGGTTGCTAGCGTTTGTGTTTGGGCCTCTGGGCTTTTTGACCACCCTCAAGCTCGACCCGGAAAAACAGGGTTCTATCGAGCCTTTCTTAGATATGCTGACATTGCTGGTAATTGTCAGTTTTCTGCCAGATATCTGGTCTTACGCGCTTATTGTGGGTGTGATCGTGGCGCTGGCGCCCTCCATTGCCATCGCTAAAGCCAGTTATCTTCTCTACGCCGCTAGCAGCATGTTGCTGATTTTGGGTATGGGCGCGATTGGGTTTTACCACAGTATCGAAAACTGGTTTGTCTCAATCGGCATTTTGCTCGCCGTTTTTCCCTCGACCTTACTCTATGCGATTTTTTTAAATCATCGGACACAGCGAATTCAAAAGAAGGCCGAGCAGCTCTCGGCCTTGCAATTGGTGGCCGGGGGTATTGCCCATGACTTTAATAATATTCTGACTGGAATCGCAGGTTACGCTGATTTCGCTAAAACCGTCTCGGCGGATAGTCCAAGCGCGCAGGAGGCGCTGGGTAATATCCTCAACGCTACGGATCAAGCCAGTCAATTGACCCGTCAACTGATCGCATTTGCCGGTGAGAAAAAGGCCGAATTCAAGCCAGTAGATGTTTGCAGCGAAACTAAATCTGTGGCGCGAATGGTTGAAGGGCTAGCTCCCGGAGAGGTCAATTTAAACTTACAGTTGCCAGAGCAGCCTGTGTACGTGAAAGGAGATGCCTCACAAATCTCCCAGATCGTGCTTAATCTGGCAGTCAACGCGGTGGAGTCTATTTCTGGGTCAGGCCAAGTGGATATTGTCGTGGTGCAAGACGCTGGCGAAGTACTCATCCACGTTAAAGACACTGGCTCTGGGATTGATCCAAAGGTGGCGGCCAATCTGTTCGAGCCATTTGTTAGCTCAAAAGAAAAGGGCCATGGACTGGGCTTAGCGGTGGTGAAGCGAATCGTCGGCGATCACAAGGGGCACTTGGAACTCAGCAGTCAGCCCGGCAAGGGCACAACGTTTACCGTTCGGTTGCCAGTGTTATCAGCCCCGGAGGGGGCTCCCCGGGAAAAGAAGTCCCAGGGACAAAGGTCGATTTTGATTGCCGATGATGAACCGGCGATCAGGGCGATCTTACGCCAACTGCTCGAAAGTGATGGTTATGAAGTGTTTGAAGCAGAAGACGGCACACAGTTTGTTGAGAAGTTTGCCAGCGTCAAAGATCAGCTTTGCGCTGTCATGCTCGACGTGAAGATGCCTGGCAAAACAGGCTGGGAATGTCTTGAAGTGGTGCGTGAAGAAAGCAAAGATTTGCCAGTCATGATGATCAGCGGTTTTGACCCAGAGGGACCAAGACAAAGCGAGCCCGACCCAGCCATGGGGTTTCTGGCAAAGCCGTTTCGCATCGCAGAAGTTCAGGCGATGTTGCAAGAGTTATTATCTAACGAAGCTTAACTGGCGCTGACCTGATGAAGAACCCTCACACTGCATCTGCACACCTCCAAAAATTGTTTGCCCGTGCTGCAACTGCTGACTATATCGGCGAACCCGTCACCCAGGAACAGCATGCCTTACAGGCAGCGGCGCTGGCCACGCGCAGTGGCGATGAAGAATTAATCCTGGCGGCCTTGTGTCACGATGTTGGCCATCTTTGTTTTCCTGATGCGCCAGCAATGGCTAATGTAGGCATCCTCGAGCATGAGTTGCTAGGTAGTGATTATCTCCGCGCGTTGGGGTTCTCGAAGCGCGTTGCAGGACTGGTGGCGGGACACGTGGCTGCGAAACGCTATCTTGTGGCGACACAGCCAGGCTACGGCAGCAAGCTCAGCGCGGCGAGCCAGACAACTCTTGATTATCAAGGTGGCCCAATGTCGAAGCAGGAAGTGATTGAATTCGAGCAGCATCCTGACTTTAAGGCCATGCTGCAACTTAGAGCCTGGGACGAACAAGCGAAAGAACCGTCCCTGCCAACACCTGTGCCTGAATTCGAAGCCTATGTGCCGATGATTGAACAACATGTGGCCAAACAACAACTGAGCGCCAGTGACGTCCAGGCCTTTCAAGAGCAAGGCTTTCTCCATCTTAAGAATTACTTTGCTGTAGATAGCGTTGCTCGCATCAGGCAACAGGTTGCGCAGCTAGAGGCACTGCCAGAAACCCCGGGCAAATGGATGCAATATTTTGAACCGGGTCCGGGCAGCGAGCGGCTGCTGTGCCGGATCGAGAATTTTCTTCAGTACCATGAGCCTTTCAATGCTTTATTGAACGGCCCGTGGTTGTGTGGCCTGGTCGGGCAGTTGATGGGTGAGGAGGCGATATTATTTAAAGAAAAGATTAACTTTAAACTGCCAGGTGCTTCGGGATTTGCTGCCCATCAAGATGCACCGGCGTTTACCTCGTTTCAGCAGAATTATCACATTACCTTGATGCTCAGTTTTGATGCGTCGACTGTTGCTAACGGCTGTCTTGAGGTGGTGCCCGGCAATTGGGGGCAAGATTATTTGCCCATGGCTGAAGATAAAACCCTCAGTGAAGAAACGCGCGCCAGACTAAACTGGCAACCTCTGGAAACGGAGCCGGGGGATATGGTTTTGTTTGGCTCCTTTCTTCCGCACCGTTCGGGACCAAACCTTACCAACAAACCGCGCCGCGCCCTGTATGCAACCTACAACGCATTGGCAGAAGGCAGCGTGCGAGATGCGTATTATGCAGAGAAACGTCGCGTATTCCCGCCAGAAATCGAACGGGAAGCCGGAGTAGATTACAACGATGCCGGCGTGTTCAATGTGGGTAACCCAGTTGCCCGGGGGTAAGCCTCCGCATTCCTATACTAAAGGCAAGCTTACGCAAAATTCTGCACCTGCTTTGAATTCAGGGTTGCAGGTGATGCTGCCGTGCATGTCACCAGCAAATTGGCGAACAATGGAAAGCCCCAGGCCCGTGCCAGCATCGCTGGATTTAGTGGTGTAGAAGGGTTGGAATATGGATTCAGCCTGCTCGCGGGCAATACAGCCGCCACTATTTTGTACGACGATCAAACAATTGCCAGCTTCACGTTTCAGGCTAAGCTTGATCCACTTTCTGCCACGATGATTAGAATCTAACGTGGCGTCTTTGGCGTTCGAGAGCAGATTGAGAATAATTTGCTGGAACTTGTCCGGGTGGCCAGCGACAGTTAAGACCTGATCAGTACCTGTCAATTCAAGTTCGATTCCTGAGCCCGCATAAAGTTGCGCCACCAGTTCAACCAGGCGTTCCACCTCGGTGCTGACATTGAACTGTTTAGTTAGCTCCTGTTTGCTGTTGCGCGATAGTTTGCGAATACCCGAGAGTATGTCCTCAATACGAGTGCCAGCATCAAGCATTTTTGCGATGGAATTTTTGATCTCGTCTGTTGATAGTGCTCCGGCCTCGATTCTGTCGGCGAGCAAATTGAGGTGTCCAAGCAGAATCGTTAGGGGGTTGCGCACTTCATGAAAGATATTACTCGAGATTTCGCCGATTCTAAGTAATCTCGATTTCCTCAGCAGTAGAGCCTCTTGTTTAAGGAGTTTCTGCTCATCATCGAGCCGTTTGGTGACGTCTCGCTGCAAAGAGATCCAGTGAGTCCACCAGCCTATAGCATCTTGCAATGGCGTAATGTGCAGCTCAACGATAAAGTGCTTGCCGCTTTTTGTGTAGTTATCCAATTGGCAGGTGGTTTGTTGCCAATTGGCAAAGGCGTCGCGCATTTGTTGCTTGGCGGATTCCTGAGTTTCAGCGCCTTGGAGAATTCGCGGTGTCTGGCCAATGATGTCATTCGCGCTATGTTCCGTCATACGCTCGAAGGCGTCGTTAACAAATAAGACCCGGGGCCCTTCATCGTGCAATGGTTCCGCCTTGGTAATCAGGATAACGTCGTTTATGGCATCCACGAATTGCGTAAATTCATCGTTCATGCGGCCTGTGAAGCCGTGCTCAGCCGGCATGGTGGCAACTTCGAGGTTTACTGTGTCTGCGTCACGGGGCGAAAAACGAAAGCGCTTTAAAACAAATTCACTGCGGCCTTTGGCAATGAAAATCTCATCCACATATTCGTATGGCTGCTGGTTCTCGAGCACCCAATGGGTGGTGTATAAGATTCGGTTTTCTTCCGGCGTATTAAGTAACGCCAGTTGGGCTTCAGGTAATGCCACGTAACCACTGGCGCTCACTACAGCATCGGTCACCTGTTCTTGAGTGATTAGCCAATCACAAATTGAGACTGCCTCTTTAGCTTGTGCTGAAGGCGATTGCATCTCTAAGCCTAGATCAGACCAGACAGGTTACGGACGATACCTTGCAAACTTTCCTTTGTGACAGTTTGGTCTGAAACCAGTTCAACGATGGCTTTCATATGATCATCGGCCTGGCTAAGCACATACTGCTCTTGTTCTTCGCTCATTTCTAAGATCATCAACGTCGACTGAATATCATTCAGGTAAACCCTGATCATCTGAGTGAGTTTCTCGCTCTGATTTGATAGCGCTTCATCCATAACCATGCTGGCATCGATGACCTGACTGCGGGCGCTAGCTAAAGCATCTTGCATCAGAATTGACTTAATGCGGCTACTGGCACCGGTCACTAGAGGTGCAAAGAGGTCTTTAACCATGCCGTACTCGCCAGGGTTGTCTACTGGCATGTTCTTCACCAGGATGCTGACCAGTTCAGCACTGTAAATTGTCCGCTGGTGATGATCGACAATGCGGCCCTCATCCTTTAACGCGCTGATAAACTTTTCTTCGATGGGGCTTGCGGTGGAATAAATGGGCGCGCCCGCAGCGTTAAAACAAACGATGGCGCAATGCAGATTAAAGCCCGTGCAAGTTTCCCCCAGACTCTTCATCAAGGTTTCAATGTCATTGGTTTCAACGTTGGTATCCAAAAATGACACGATCATGCCGTAACGGCTGGCCAGAGACATGGCGTCGTGGGCTACCTGCTGTGAAGCGGCCTGAGACTCTTTTGCCCTATTGAGCTGATTGGTGAACTCAAACAGCCGGGTGATTTTTTCGTGCAGTGCCTTTGGCTTGAAGGGCTTGCTGATGAAGTCAAATGCGCCCACCTCATAAGCACGAATGATATCCTGCTCACCGTCAAGCCCAGAGAGAAACACCACCGGCACTTCAGGCTTGAGCACCTTGAATTGCTTGCACAAATCAAAGCCCGTCATGCTGCCAATGTTGATATCAAAAATGGCCAGAGCGAAGTCGTTTTCTGCCGCGAGATCTTGCACGAGTTTGGGGTCAGTCACACCCACCACCTCAAAGCACTCGCCAATGCTGGCGCGCACTAACTCGATGATCTCCTGTTCATCGTCCACTACTAGAATTTTTTTCGCAGCCATACTATCCCGAAGAACTCACAAGCCCTTTCTCTATAAGGTAGTAGAGCACGGCGAAATCACCAGTTTTTTTGATATTGGAGTGATTGTTTTAATGCCGTCATGTGCTTAAAAAGC
>JBKAGC010000241.1:0-5570 GCA_046290215.1 Pseudomonadales bacterium
GAGAGCCGAGTTTCACCTGCAAATTCAGGTCCATAGGTAACGCGGCAAACGCTTGCTTTTCATCAGCGAGTCGCTGTGCCCGATTCGATTGCCCATGAGCCAGGTACGCGGCCTCTAGACCAAGAGTGTCATATTTATTCTCGGCAATATTTTCTTTGTCGGTTGCAGTGTCTCGCGCTCGCTCGGCAGCCGCTATCGCCAGGGCAAGGTCAGAATCTAGTTTATTCAGGATTGCGTCGACAACAGTTTGTTTTTCCAGGGGCATGTTGCACTCACCCGGTTTGCAGATGATCTAAAGAGGCGACAATACCTCATTGAAGGGCCGATGCAACGCAGAGCGTACCTGAAGGTTGCACACAGGGCCCCCACTTTCTACCTGGAGTCTATTGCTGACCCTTAAGTTCTTCTATGATCCTGGCGTCGACCCAATAGATGTCGACGTTCTCATTTTCCTCGTCCATACCCCGTTGAAACAGCATGTACTTGCCATCGGGCGTGACAGTAGCAAAGGCATCCCAGCGGGGTGAGTTAACCGCTTCACCCATATTTGTTGCTGGTCCCCAGGAGCCATCTTGCTGGCGAAAGCTGATATAAAGATCAGACTCACCAAAGCCACCTTCCCGCTCACTATCCCAGATCAAGTAACTTTCATCCGGTGCAATATAAGGATGCGCCGTCCACTTACCAGAATTCACAACCTCACCCATGGGTACTGGCGCTTGTCTGTCACCGTCAATGACTCTAGAGATTCGGATAACGTCCGTTAAATAGTCATCAAACACATAGGTGCCTGATGCTGACGGTGACAATCGCATAATGCCAAAGTCTTTGTTATCGAAAAGTGGCCCGATCGACTGAAGTTCAGACCAACCGTCAGCGACGCGATCTCGATAGCCTTTTGCCATATGCATGCGAGTACCATCTTCACTGAAAACCAGTTCACCGCGGCGCGGCAACTCAATATATTTGCGCCAGATATTATCTGTTTGCCTAAAGCCGATAATCACACCCCGTCTTTCGCCTTCCGGCCTGGTGGTGTAATAGAACTCCTCCATGCCCGGCGAAAAAACACCCTCAAGCTCCCAGGCATCGGTGGATATGATGCCTGGTGCGAAAGGCTCGGCCACCATACCAGGTGGGGTTTGCCCCATAAGAGGACCTTCTAGTTCCGGATAGCTTCTCTCGGCGAAGCTTAAATTAGCTGTCGCACAAAACAACAATAATAATGCTTGAGCTTGAACGCGTACTCTCATCGTGAATCTACTTGTCTTTCTAGAGTTGCGCATGGTGCGTCGAATCTCCCAGCGAGGCAATTCATGCGAGCCGTAACGAGCGCTATGTGCGCCGAAGCGCAGCGAGCATAAAACACGCCTCGTCGCGGTCATCCTGACTTAGAGCATTACGCGTTGCTCTGACCCGTTCACTCCAGACAACGATTGATTTTAATTTGCTTGCTCTGCAAC
The DNA here is from genome assembly GCA_046290215.1 of Pseudomonadales bacterium. Classification (GTDB taxonomy): domain Bacteria; phylum Pseudomonadota; class Gammaproteobacteria; order Pseudomonadales; family Azotimanducaceae; genus JAHRVQ01. The sequence continues at coordinate 1,464 of JBKAGC010000241.1, forward strand.
AATGCCTGACTGCTAATCGCGAGAGCTACCAATGAAAACTAATGCATTACTGTTGCGCCAGCTAGTCTTGTTACTGATCGGTGCGAGCTTGTTTATACCCCACCTCGTTGCCAACGCAGCCCCCGTACTGGTTGAAATCGACCAGGGCAAGCTGGTTGGCAACCAGATTGATAATGTCGCCTCATTCAAAGGCATACCTTACGCCACACCACCTGTGGGGGAACGCCGCTGGAAGGCACCAGAACCAGCCGCCGGTTGGACTGGCACCAGGCTTGCCACACAATTTAGTCCGGAGTGTATGCAGCCGCCCTACCCCGAGGGATCAATGTTCACCCGCCCCTCTGCCTCGACCAGTGAAGACTGTTTGTACCTCAATGTGTGGACTGCAAATCTATCTGGTGAGCCAGCCCCGGTCATGGTCTGGATTCATGGCGGCGGCCTCACGCGCGGCGGCGGTGGCACCAACATTTATGATGGCACTAACCTGGCGAAAAAAGGTGTGGTGCTAATCACGATCAATTATAGACTCGGACCGTTTGGGTACTATGCCCACCCTGCGCTGACCGCAGAGTCAGAAAACAACAGCTCCGGTAATTACGGCACCTTAGACCAAATCGCAGCATTGCAGTGGGTAAAAGACAATGTCAAAAAGTTTGGCGGCGACCCTAACAATGTCACCGTGTTTGGAGAGTCAGCAGGTTCCTGGAGCGTCAATCACGTGGCCGCTAGTCCACTAGCGAAGGGGCTATTGCACAAGGGTATTGGCCAAAGTGGCGCGAAGTTCGGTCCAATGCCGTTGCTCAACAAAGAGGCGAACAATGTTGCCAGCGCGGAGTCATTAGGCATTGAATTCTCCGAGCATCTAGGCGCCAAGAGCCTAGATGCAATGCGAAGTATGACCGCAGCGGAAATCATCGCTGGTTTTAGCACTTTTCAACGCCAGGGATTCTCCCAACCCAACGTGGACGGCTATGTATTCCCCGATCACATCGCGAATATTTATCGTGACGGCAAGCAGAACAACATTGCGTTGATCCTCGGTTCAAATGCCGATGAGGGCACCAACCTTATGCCACCAGCGCGAGATAAAGCCGCAGCCCTCCAGACTTTTAAGTCCTTCGCCGGAGCTGCAACCGAGGAGCTACTTGAGGTCTATGACTTCGAAGAAAATTACCAGGCCGCAACCTACTCAGTATTTAGAGACTTTGCCTTCACCTGGAACATGAAAGAGTGGGCAACCGCCGCAAGCCAGCAAAACAAAAATGTCTGGCTCTACTATTTCACCTTCGTGCCACCCGCCCCCTTAGAAGGTCGGTTAGGTGCTTATCATGCCGCAGAGATCCGCTATGCGTTTAACAATCAGGACGTCACCTTCGATGGCAAGCCCGCAACGATGGCTGAGCAGCAGCTTGGCGCGGACATGTCGAACTATTGGGTAAACTTCGCTAAAAACGGCGTGCCTAGCGCTCCCGGGGCGCCAAAATGGCCGACGTACACAGAAGCCGAGCGCCAGTATCTGGAGATCGGTTCAGAAATTAAGGTTGGTGATCACCTGCTCGCCACTGAACTTGAGGTGATTGATCGGATTCTCGCAGGCGCCTGGGATTAAGCATCGTTAGATGCAAGATGCCGGTACATTGCCACTGTAAATAGCGCCAGGGTGACTTGCTGATTTTATGCAGCAAGTCCTGGCGCTTTCTCCAGCGCGGATCTTTTACAGCCCATCAAGGTCCGCGAGCAGCTGGATCAACTCTTCCACCCTGCTACTGTAACCCCACTCGTTGTCGTACCAACTCACCACCTTCGCGAGTCTGCCATCGATTACCTGGGTGAGTTCAGCATCAAAAATGCTTGAATGCGAATCGCCAACAATATCACTGGAGACAATAGGGTCCGTGCAGTAAGCAAGAATCCCCTTGAGAGAATTCTGCGAAGCCTGCTCCATGGCTGCATTGACGGCTTCGACAGAAGCGTCACGTTCAAGTTCTACCGTCAGATCTACAAGACTGCCATCCGCAACAGGTACTCGCATGGCAACGCCATCCAACTTACCAGCAAGTTCTGGCATGACTTTACCAATGGCGCGGGCAGCACCCGTGGAAGTCGGCACAATATTGGTCGCCGCGTTTCGTGAGCGCCGCATATCGCCACCATGGGGCGCATCGATCAGTCGCTGATCGGAAGTATAAGCGTGAACCGTGGTAAGCAACCCACGCTTGATGCCGAAATTTTCGTGGAGCACTTTTGCCAGAGGCGCAGCGCAATTAGTGGTGCAACTGGCGTTAGACACAATTCTGGAATCTCGTTGAATGACGTGATCATTTACACCCAGGACCACCGTCGCCGGCAATTCATCTTTCGTCGGTACCGTGACGATAACCCGTTTCGCGCCAGCCTCGAGATGCTGGTTTAGTTGTTCCGTGGTTCGAAATGCCCCGCTGGCGTCCACGACATAATCCACGTCCATTTCTCCCCAGGGCAACTGCGCTGGGTCTTTGATGCTTAGAACCTCAAACGGATCACCGCCCACTTCCATGGTCGTCCCGTTAAGTTTCACATCACCTTGCCAGGTACCGTGAATGCTATCGTACTTGAATGCATAAGCCAGCTCTTCAGGGCCAGCCAGATCATTAATAGCAATGACATCATAATGCTTTCGCAGCTTGGCAATACGCAACACGGTGCGGCCAATACGGCCAAATCCGTTAATGGCGATTCGTGGTGTTCTCATCACAACCTCTCAGATACCTCGAATGGTTTCGCTAGCCTGTCTAAAAGTGGTGGCAGAGTAAAGTGGTAATTGGACCGGGCACCTGGTCCTGTCCCCAACGATTCTGTCCCCAACGATTAAGGGCGGAACATTTGAATCGCACTGATGACAAAACTGTGTAACACGGTTTGTGCACCGATTATCACCATGGTTACAGCAGGAATGGTTTGGCGCATGGCCGTTCTTGGGTCAAGTTCAGAGAAGTTAACCTCACGCCACACCATCAGCGCACTACCCGTCCAGGCCAGGCCAAGTAGAATCAGCAACAAGCCAAATACCAGACCACGTTCCAGGGTAAAGACGCCTAACAACCAGTTGGGGCGGTGATGATTGGGGAAGTTACCGAAGCCAATCCCGATCAGTTGGACAATGGTAGAGAAGAAAATCATCTGTAACCCCACCACGGTTAAAGCGGCGGAGTATAATAGCGTTTGAATATCCAATATCGCCGCGCCAATATTTATGGGCGTTAGCACCAGGATGAAGGAGAAAACCAGGCCAACGACAAAGGCCAATAAACCGGGATAGAAAAACATCCACTTCGGACTAAAAATCAACAAGAAACGCAGATGCCGCCAGCCATCGCGCCAGGTATTCAGGTGCGGCGCTCTGTCGCGGCCATCGGGATGCAGAACAGTTGGCACCTCGCTCATGGTCAAATTCGCTAGCGATGCCTTAACCACCATTTCTGAAGCAAACTCCATCCCAGTGCTGCGGAGCCCAAGTTTTCTAATGGATGCGCGATGAAAACCCCGCAAGCCGCAATGAAAATCACCGATTCGGCTTTCGCCTTTGTTAGAGAAAAACAATCGTCCAATAAAACTTAACACCGGATTACCCAGGTAGCGATGCAACAGCGGCATCGCGCCTGGCTTAATACCGCCCTTAAAGCGGTTACCCATTACCAACTGGGTACCGCGGCGAAGTTCTGTGACGAACGGTTCTAAGGCCGAGAAATCGTAACTATCATCGGCATCACCCATAATCACATAGGTGCCTTTGGCATAGGCAATACCTGCTCGCAGCGCTGAGCCATAACCTCGCTCAGGCACTTCAACCACGAGCGCTCCGGTGGCTTCCGCCACCTCAACTGAACCGTCAGTTGAGCCATTGTCAGCAATTATCACTTCCCCACAGATCCCCGCCGATTCGAGATAGCGCTGGGCCTTTGCAATGCATATCGGCAGTGTCTTTGCTTCGTTTAAACAAGGCATGACAATAGAAAGCTCGATTTCAGACATCTGGCTTCCTAAACACAAACAGGTTATTTAAGCCAAGCTGAAAGCGCGACACGTGGTTGGTGGTGAACCCCGCTGCCTCAAAAACGGGGATGGTAT
>JBKAGC010000242.1:0-5557 GCA_046290215.1 Pseudomonadales bacterium
TTGGCAACGCGGACTTCAGGTGCAACGTGCGTGCGAGTAAGATTCTTGACCAAATGCCGTTGGTGATCCGGGTTCTTGTGAAAGATATCCATGCTCTGACCGATCAGGGTGCTTACATTAAAGTGCTGTAACTCTTCTCTAATGTCGCTCTCTGCGGCAGAGAACATTTCTCGAACGGTGTCGTTCATATAGATAATTGTATCGTCTGCGTCAGCAACCATGATATTGGCGCTTGCGCAGTTAAGTGCCTGAGACAGGCGGCTGTTTTCTTCTGCCTGTTTCCTGGCGAGTACTTCTTTTGAAATATCCTCCCACTCGACTACCGTCCCAAGTCGATATCCATTGCTGTCAAAAATCGGGCTGGCGATAATTGAGAAGGTAATATCCGCAACTACAGCTGAGGACTCATAGGTTTGAGTTAGTGCTTCAATTAGCGCTTTTTGATGAGCGGGATTCTCATGGAATACATCCATGCTGCTGCCAATCAAACTGTAAGCATCGAAATCTGGCAGATGTTGCTGAATTCCCTTTTCTTGCGCCTTGAATAGCGCATCAGCGGCTTTATTCATGTAGATAATCGAGTTGTCTTTGTCCGCAATCATGATGTTTGCTTTTGTGTTGTCCAGGGCGGATTTGTAAAAATCTGACAAAGCATCTATTTCAGGTGATTCCATCCTCTCGGTGACAATCTTTCCGAGTCGCTCTCGTTCGCCATTCAACTTCGAGACAGTAGAATTGAAGCGGATCAGTATCACAATAACTGCTGCCAGGGTTAGCAGAAGAAGTGTTACCGCGGAACCTTTGGCTCCCTCGGGATTACCTAGCGCCAGGGTGAGGGCAGCACCGCAGGTAGCGCTTAGTACGATAAGCGTCCCCAGGTGCATGATCGTATTCAAGGGACTCGGTCCGCTATCTGGATAGGACGCTGCATTTAACTCAGGAGATATAGTCAATTTGTAATCCTTACAAGCAATTGAATTTCTGTAAGAGCTCCGATCGAACGAAATCGAGGAGCTACCGGGGGTGTTTCGAACTCAATAGATTTGTTGGCCATTAGTCATCCAGAACGCTACGCAGGTATTTCGCAAAAGTTTGCAGTGTGTAGGGCTTGGGAAGCAGGGAATAATCAGTCAAGCCATAGTCCTGGGTATCGTAGCCAGAGCTGATCAGGATTTTGATTGCAGGTATTGCCTTGGTGAATATTTCAGCAAGATCCAATCCCGAATAGCCATTCGGTAGCTGGTAGTCAGTAAAGAGCAGGTCGATGTCAGGGTGCTTTTCCAATTGCTCCAATGCTTGCGGGCCATCGCCGGCTTGCAACACACAATAGCCGAGCATTTCGGCATACATTACGGCCAGTTCCCTGACCTCTGACTGGTCTTCTACGATCAATACCTTCTCGGTGCCGCCGGGTAGTTTGTCAGTATTGGTACTTGTAGTTTCCGGGTGCTTATGTGCCGGAAAGTAGAGCTTGATTATGGTGCCTTCGCCAATCCGTGACTGGATGCGTACTGCTCCATTAGCACTTTTTACAAAACCAAAAACCATGCTCAAACCAAGTCCGGAGCCGCCACTTTCGAATTTTGTAGAATAGAACGGTTCCATTGCGTTCTTTTGTGTTTCAGCGGTCATGCCTGAGCCAGTATCGGCGACCGTGATACAAACGTACTCGCCCCTCTGTATCTGCAGCTCGGAAAGCAGGGCACTGTTAACTATTTGTATGCACTCAACGTCTATTGTCAGGGTGCCGCCTGAGGGCATTGCGTCTCTGGCGTTGAAGGAAAGGTTGACGATAGCGTTTTCCAACTGCGAAGGGTCAGCAAAAATCCTGCAGTGTGAGGCACCTTTTACGAATCTGACATCGATATGGGCACCAAGGGTTACCTGCAGCATTTCGATAAGCTGTTCAATCAGCTGGGTTGGACAAAGCGCTTCAGACTTTAATGCCCTGGGTCTTCCGAATGCCAACAGGCGGGAGACAAGTTCGGCGCCACGGTCAGTTGCGCGAATAGCGACATCAAGATGATCCTGCTTGTTCTTTTCACTACCCGTTTCACGGGTTGCCAGCTCCAGTGAGCCGCGTATCAGGGTCAGCAGATTGTTGAAGTCATGGGCAAGGCCAGCGGCGAGATTCCCGAGGGTTTGCATCCGGCTGGCAGATTGCAGGGCGATTTCAGATTGCTTGCGTTCGGTAATATCTCTCAGAACGATAGTAATCGTCATGCCATCTTCAAACTGGCTTTTGGTAATCGAGGCCTCGGCCGGAAATATCTGCCCGTCGCTACGCACGCCAACTATGTTGCCATCACGCTGACTCATCAGCCGGGAAATTTCTTCGCTGCCTGAAAATCCCTCCATTTCCTGCTGATGTCTGGCTCGAATTTCATCCGGGATAAGGATATTGATTGAGTTGCCTAGAACTTCATTCGACTTGTAGCCAAAGACTGATTCGGCGCCTTGATTGAACAGGATGATGTTGAAATTCTCGTCTGTGGCAATAATGGCTTCCTGTGCTATGGAGAGAATGCTGCCGAGCCGCCTTTCAAGCAGCTCGCGTGATCGTTGGTCGCGCTGCCTGGACAACTCGACTGCGGCTGGAACTGCAAATATTTGCAACAGTGTGAGTAGATACTCTTGTTCGGTAATTGGGGCACTGTAGATAATCGCTATCAAGCCCAAGGTGTCACCAGATCGCGCGCTCAGGCGGACGCCCAGGTATGCCTGGCCTTTCATCAATTGCAGGTGACGGTCATTGGTGAATATTTCCGACACGTTTTTCGGAAATACGCAGAAGTTGTTGTGCAGGACATGCGCACAGGGCGTGTCCTTGAGGCTGTACTCGATGTTATCCAGCCGCTGGCCCTGGCTGATAAGAGCGACGGTGCGCGCAGTATTACTATCACGTGCTGCACGCGCGACAAGGGCATGATCTGCCCCTGTAGCTTGTACTAGGTTCTCAGTTAATTTATAGAAATAATCGCTGGATTCGGTGTCGGAAATCCCCGCAACAATCAGATGGGCTAAGCTTTCAAGGCTCTGGGGTTGTGGCGAATGCGAGCGCTGTTTCATTACCTGCGGTGAACTCCATCTGTCGAACTCCGTTATTGGCTTTCGCGTCGTCCATTGTGCGAAGCCTAGTGAACGATAGGCCTGTTTTTCAGTCAACAGGATGGGCATCCAGAATACGCAATCTTCTTGTAATATATTCGCCAAAAATCACGCCGTTCGTGATCCAGTTCCGCAACATCCAAAAAACGCAATCAAATCGTTGCTTGAGCCAGATCAAATAGACTTCGGTTAGAACTCTGCTAGCATTTCCGGTTCACCAATTTATCAAGTCATGAGTTCAAGACGACTTGCAGTAGGATAAATGGACAGTGATAGATATACCGTATATTGCCCCGAAGCCTTTTACGCCACCGAAGATAATTTCAGCCTTCGCGTTGTAGACCGAAGAACCGAGATAATTGGCCACCGCTCAACAATCGTAACCTCAAGAGTAAAATTCAATTCTCATTCGATTCACTCGACCTCCATAGTAGAAGGTGATCCCGAGCCGGACTGGGTTTACTTCAGCATCAGAAAGACTCCTCAGAGTAGCTTCCAGATTAATCGATCTGCGATAGAAAGAGGTATGCATGCGCTGTCTGTCTGCGCCGGAGGAAGTTTTGTGGCAACGATATGTCCCGGGTTTAATTCCTATGCGATCGGGGTTCGCAAGGATTTACTCTACGAGTGTGATTTGTGGTCACATAACCTGCCGATACTTGAGAAAACCGCGATCTATACGATCAGCGAAGCATTGTTTCGCGCAGCTAACAGGGAGTTTTATTTAATTGAGACACTGGGCCTGGACGAGTCTGAGCTGGAAACTCGCGTGGCCGATGTATTTGCGACAATACTTGTTTGTCTTGATCGTGAGGAAGAGGTGGGCACTAACACCCGCCTAAGAATCATCGACAAGGCGATTGGCTATATTCGCGCCAATCCCCGGCGAGTCTCGCCGCTGGAGCTGTGCGAGGTCGTTCACTGTTCTGTCAGAACGTTACAGTATGCGTTTCGAAAAACGTTCGGTATCTCGCCTAAGAAGTTTATTGATCGCTATCGTTTGTCATTGCTGCATTCGGTACTGGTGAGCAAGGGATCGGCAGCCGACATAACTATTCAGGAGGTTGCGAGCGGTTTCGGATTTCAGCACGCTGGAAATTTGTCGCGGTCATATCGTGAGCTTTTCTTCCAGCTGCCTTCTGAGACCAAGTTGCGCGAGACTCCATGGCTCGAGTAGCCGTCTTGATCAGCGCTATCTCAAGGGATTCTGTATCTATTTCTGCCAGCAGATTTATAGGCGGTGGACCGGCTTTTTCTTGCGTGCCATCTTCGGCGACCGCAATGATCGGAGCAAAGGCTGCAGGTTCGGTAAACCAGACAGTTTTTGGTGATTAATTCAGAGCGGTGTTGTTATATGGGTCACCGATTGTCCTGTATCGAAGTGGAAAGTTGCTGCTTCACGCTCACCTGACCAAACCAGGCAATACTGTCGTCGCCGGTTTCATCGGAATCGCAGAACAGCGCGATGTCGGTGATGCGCACTGCCGGGTCCGCCTCCGGCCAGAACTGCTGATACAGCTGGCTCAGGTTTACCTCTTCTTCCTGCCAGCGGCGCAGGTCTTCGTTGCCGCCGTTGGCGACATAGTGGGGAAAGCCGCCAATAAACTTGGTATCGCCGGCAGTCAGTTCGTTACCCCAGATGATTTCCAGGCTGCGGGACAACCCTGACGCGTCTTCAAAGCGCACGTATAGCCGGGCCGGGTGGTCATCGCCGGCTCGGGAATTCTCGTCCAGCTCGGTCTCGATAGGCTCTTCGATAAGCCAGCTCCAACTCAGTAGCGGATAGCGCGCCAGGTCGATGTCCACATAGCGAAACAGCATTGAGGCGCTGTTGTCGGTGGCCAGGCGTAGGGCATGACGACCGCCAATTCGACCAAAGGACAGCGCCATGGGCGCGCGGGTGAGAAAGCGCCGATGCCACCAGCCAGCCGGTGGTGGATCCAGCGCCATTGGTTCGGAGAAGTCCATTACCATGAGTTCGTATTCGCCGGTGGTGCCAACGAAGGCGGACAGCGAATCGGAAATATCGACGGTTTGCAGGCGGGACTCATCGCCCGGAGTCAGGATACTGGTACGCGGCGCCGGGCTGACGCGGGAGCGGTAATACACGATGCTGGCTGAAAACAGCACTACGATCAGCAGACTGCTGGTGGCCAGCAATAGCAGCATGCGTCTGTTCATGGCTAAGCTCCTGTCGGGGAATAGGAATAACGAATTCGTAATTAATGCAGACCCGGTACAACGCCTGAAACTTGCCATAGAGTGTAATTTGCCGGCCAAGAAAAAGCCCGGCGGGTTTCCCGGCCGGGCTTGATGTTGACACTACTACGGCTGACTGTTGCCAGCCAGCGTGTGGTCAGTCGTCGCTGCCTGCCATGGAGCGCGCATCACGTGCTTCGCGCTCGGCAACCAGCTGCTCATAGCCTTCCTCATCCAGATGAGTAATGGC
>JBKAGC010000243.1:0-5474 GCA_046290215.1 Pseudomonadales bacterium
TTTCATAGTGCGGATGATCGTCGCCGTCCTCAAACACCGGCTGAATTTTCTGGCAATTGAGAATAAACCTGTCTTCTTTCAGGGCATTATCAATCTGGGAAAAAAACGACATGATGTCGCGACGTTTCTCAACGGTGGAGTCACCCGGCTCAAATACATGCATACGATCGCGCCCGGCTTCTTTTGCGGCATCACATGAAGAGGCCACACCGCGCATCACTACTGAAGCTTCTTGTACATCGGCATCGATAAAGAAGACCCCAACGCTCGCCGTTAACGAGAACACATCGCCGTCCCACTCAAATCGGTTAGCCTTGATGGCGTCACATAACTGTCGCACCACAGAGATGCCGGAATCCCGGGCACAGTTGTAAATGACAATACCAAATTCATTACCGCCAACCCGGCAGAGAGTGTGTTCACTGTCTTGGAGCGCACCTTGAAGCAAGGTACTGATGTTCTTTAGCAGTTCATCGCCGGCATCAAGACCGGCAGCATTATTGATGACCTTAAACTGATCCAGGTCGATAAACGCCGCCACATGGGTAGCGTTGTCCTGTTTTGCTGACACAATGGCGGTCGCCAATGCTCTTTCGAATTCTTTACGATTCGCCAGACCAGTCAATTCATCGTGACTAGCCTGGTGCGTCAGCTGGTTATGCATATTTTGCAACATGCGATGGCTGGCTCGATCGGTCAGAGGCAGATCAGACTCTTCCATCACCCTGGCCTCGTCACTGGCCAACTTAACCGCCAACTCTTCCACCATTAAATCGTGTGTTTTGACGCCGCGGCGGTTTACGAAGACAAAGCTACTGGCATCCTCGTTGCTCCAGGCGACAATGGAAACTTGATCGTCACCATCAAATTCAAGCCAGTCGCCCACATGAATATTCATGGCTCGTTCCAGCCAACGATTCCACTCTGGTTTGGCTTGCCACTGCTCTAATATAGATTTACGTTTAGTTTCTTTCTGGTCAACGTCTGCAAAGCCGAGGGCATCGGCCACTGAGTCTTCTGCCAGTGCCACCATGGGCACAGCGCCCGCTTGGTCGCGCTCAAGCAAAACCTGACGAAGGGAATTCACGAGTGGAATACGCTGGCCAGGCTCGAAAGAAATGGAATCCAGACCTTGCTCAATATACTCAAGCAGTTCCTGGGGTTCCATGTAGTTTTCAGTGGTTTGCGGTGAAGCCGTGCCTTCTACATGCTGCAAAACCTGATCTAATGCGCCCACATGGCGACGCCAGTCGGTACTTTCTTCACCTTGACGCAGATGCGTATTCACCAGCAAATTGCGCCAACCAGGCATCAACAGTCGCATTAAGACCTCAGGTACTTCACGGCCTTTTAGGCGATTATCCAACTCGCCGACCACAGCACGCTGCGCATTAGCGAGGGTTTGCTGACCTTCACTTGCTTTGACGGTGCGTTGTACATTACCGGTAAAGGCTTTTGACTGCCGATCAACAAGTGGCTGCAGTTGCTCTGCCGCCTCACTAAAAACGTCGGGATTGCTATCGTAATTTTCTGTGATGTTCTGAATGATTTGATCAACATTGCGCCGCACGCTGGCAGAATCAGCACTACCAAGGCGCGCCAGTTGATTAATAACGTCTAACGATTCATGGGGATTATCGCCACTGAGGATATTACCGCCCTCGGTCGCCACCTTATCGAGCGTCAGCTCCAACTGTCGTACCCAGCCTTTGACCGCTTCTGGCAACATATTGTCAGTGGCAATAGAATCCACAAGATTTTCAACCACACCGAGGTTTTCCAGAACCTCCGGCGCAGCCGGACGCTCTGATTGCTGCAGTCGTTCTGTGGCGCGAACCGGCTGATCACCACTCTGGCGACTAATTTCACTCAGCAAACTACGGATTTCGTCAATTTCTGCATACTCAGCATCATCTTCCTCGTCGTCCTGGATGCCGCGCACACTGCTGTAAAGATTACTTAAGGCATCACCGATATCGCGTACTTTGGTATCTCTAGCGCTACGCCTATCGCGGCTACCCGAGCGACGCCGTCGATCACCGCGACTGCCACGGCGACCACCACTGCGGCCACGCAATTCTTGCTTTAGCTCTTCTAACTCTTCGCGAATATCATAGTCGTCGTCATCATCATCGTCGTCTTCCGGATCATCATCCCTGGCTTTTTCTGGCTCAGGTTTCGGCTCTGGCTTGTGGCCAGGTTCTGGTGACTTAACCGGCGTTGCTGGCGGCGTGATGTAATCTTCATCTAAATCAGGGAATAAATTACTTTCTTCCAGAAGCCGGGTAACGGCCACATAAAGCTTACGGAACAGAGGGATGGCTTTGGATTCAAAGCCGCTATACACCTTCTGACGGATTTCTTTACTCAGGTCTACCTTGCGGATGGCGCTGTCGAAAGCATGGACAAACACCGCCGTACCCAGTGGGTTTGCTTCTACGTGCCCCCAACTATCCACTAACATACCAAGTCGGGCGCGAATCTCCTGGAGGTACTTCTCGTAAGACCGCTCACTCCGGGAGATAATATTCGCGACTGCAAGCCAGTCTTCAAATTCTTCTGTATTAACTAGTGATAACTTAACCTTGCGTTCAGCTTGTTTAGCCTTACGTTCCGATTCAATCGCTTTGCGCTCATCCAGGAGCTTCTGCAAATCCCGTGGATTATCAATTTGATCCAGGACCTCATTAGCGAACGCCTGACCAACAGACTTTTTGGCCTTTTCCAGATTAGACATGGCGGCAAAGTATTCACTTTGCTCGGTATTGGTTTTTGCATCCCGGGCAAGTTTAAGCAGTTCTTCATCCATATAGGAGAAAAACGCCGAGTTCATCTCCGGCATAACTTTCGCTACTTCACGTCGAACCGCGGCAATAATACGTTTGGAATCTGCTGGTTTAATGGGCCCCTTCGGTAAAGCGCCAGCTTCCGCTGCGAGATTCAGTTCTCCGCCGGCATCGCCCGGGGAAGTACCTGCAGCGCGATTTGCCCCGGCTCCATTAGCCGCTGGTCTTGCCCCGGCGGCTGCGGGCCGAGAGGTTGTCGCCGCCGCTCTGGCAGGACGACTGCTTGCTTGTTGCGGTTGATTCGTTGGTTTTTCTTCTGCCTCAGCTTCCGAGCCGGATAGTGCCGTGCTATTGGAATAATTTAGCAGCGCGGTCATGGCTTCTTCATCCATACCGGTAGGGAAGTTAATACCCACGCCACTGTCCATGGTACGAACAATTTTACCTTCAAGACGGAAGTGCCGCTCATTTGAGCCAGATGGAACCGAGAAGTGAATACCCACCGTGCCACCGGTGGCAATACCGGGCATGGAGCGCCGCACGCGGCCAGAACCTTGCTCAACCAACAACATGCCACCGTCACAAAAGTCACGGATGCTACAAAGCCAAGAACGCCCTTCATTAGGGTGCACTAGTGCGTTAAGGCTAACGGGATATCGGGGACTGCGACGCTTGTCCATTCACACTCTTACATTACGGTCGCGGTAAGAATATCAAATAGTTTGATCTACATCCGCGATGACAATTTTGTTTCTGCCGGTTCTTTTAGCATCATAAAGCGCCTTGTCTGCTCTATCCATGCTTAGTTCTACTTCTTCACCGGCCTTATACTCGGTAATTCCCATGGAGGCCGTGATTCGATACTGCGGCTCAATAGGACTCACCTGCATCTCACTCAGTTGTTCGGCTATCCGTTGCACCGCCACCACGGCATCTCGCTGCGGTGTCCCGCTGAGTACAAGCACAAACTCCTCGCCACCAATCCGGGCAACGCAGTCCACCTCCCGCAATATGGTCATTGCGATATCAGCAAATCCCTTCAGGACATGGTCTCCAGTGGTGTGACCAAATCGATCATTCACCCGCTTAAAGAAGTCTAGATCAACATAACAGAGCGTGAATTGGTAATCACGACGATCTGCCATGGCTTTTTGTTGCAGTAAAAAGTCTTTCAGATAACGGCGGTTATAGGCGCCCGTCAGTTCATCTCGGACGGCCAGTTCACGAATTCGCGCCAGTGCCGATGATAGTTCGGCATTTTTGTCCACCAGAACGTTTTCCACCATGGTCATTTCAAAGCGGTACAGAACCGGGCCAAAAACCAACACCAGGGCAAAGGCGATCATCACCACAACCTCGGTGATCCATGCCAGGTCGGCCACCTGGGCCTTATAGGCGGTAGAGAGGCCATATCCAACCAGCGCGTAAACAGCAAAAATCACCAGCTCTCTTTGACTGAGGCGATTAGCGCCAATAACAATAAATGCTAGACCTGAAAGCACCACTACTGGTTTAAATTCAGTGACAAAATAGGCGGTCATGATCACCACACTGATGGCCCAGATCATTTGTGGCAAACTCATGTCTGGGTCTTCCAGACTCAAGTTCCACTCCATCATGATGGCCAGGGCCAGCAACAAGAACCCTGCCATGGATAAAGAGGCCAGACCAAGAAACTGCATGGGCTGGATATCCATGTAACCAATAGAAAATACCGTCCAGCAAACCATCAGGTGCACAAAGGTACCTGCGCCAAGGGTCGCTAATCGATACATCCTTGCTCGCTGCTGCGTGACGGTATCCACTTCAGGTCCAAAAAGTTGCATGGTTTGTTACGGCCATAGAACGGGGCCACTTTATAGCATCCGCGAGGCCCGCTGGCTGTAAGGTCATGTAAGGATAATGTAACACTTTTGTAATATCATCCTGTGATCCCAATGGGACAATCCACAAGAGTCGAGTAATTACCATGGCAGGCTTTACTCACAGGCCCCTGATTGCTTAACTAGCTCGATGCAAACCGAAATTTTTCCGAAACCCCGTAGTTATAGCCAAAGCCGTTCACGTTTAAGCAAAAAAGGTCGTGAATTCATAAGGTTACACGAACCCCACGGTGAAAACCTGCTGGCCAACCTTAACCGCTTCGCCACTCGCTGGGGGCTCCAGGTAAGTTATGGTGCTATTGCCCAAGAGCACACTCTAGTAACCCTGCGCTTAAAAGCAGGCTTTGCACCGGAGGGTTACGGGATTAGTACTTCAACTGCCGGATATTTGATCACCGCCACGGAAGAATGCGGTTTGTTTCGCGGCCTGTGCAGCCTCGAGCAGGTTCTGGCCACCGGCGAACTACCCTATTTGGCGATAAAAGACGCGCCGGACTTCACGCAACGGGGCGTCATGTTGGACATTAGCCGCTGCAAGGTACCGTCTCTGACAACGCTAAAAGCCCTCATTGATCAATTTGCCGCGTTAAAATTCAATCAGCTCCAGCTTTACACTGAGCATACCTTTGCCTTTAGCCAACACAAGACAGTATGGGCTGAAGCTTCGCCGCTGACTGCGGCAGAAACCCTCGAACTGAAACATTATGCCGCAGCTAGATACATCGAGCTGGTGCCAAATCTCAACTGCTTTGGTCATTTTGAGCGTTGGCTGTGCCACCCGGAATATCACCAGTACGCCGAAAGC
>JBKAGC010000244.1:0-5437 GCA_046290215.1 Pseudomonadales bacterium
GAGCGTGCGATTGATCAGCCGTTCTTGATGCCAATTGAAGACGTATTCTCGATTTCAGGTCGTGGTACGGTTGTGACCGGTCGAATTGGTCGCGGTATTGTTAAGGTTGGTGACGAATTAGAAATCGTCGGTATTAAAGATACTTCCAAGACCACTTGTACGGGTGTTGAGATGTTCCGCAAGTTGTTGGATGAAGGCCGTGCCGGTGAGAACGTTGGTGTACTTCTGCGTGGTACCAAGCGTGACGAAGTGGAACGTGGTCAGGTACTGGCTCAGCCAGGCACGATTACCCCACACACCAAGTTCCAGGGTGAGGTTTACGTGTTGTCGAAAGATGAAGGTGGTCGTCACACACCATTCTTCAAAGGCTACAAGCCACAGTTTTTCTTTGAGACAACAGACGTAACAGGTTCATGTGAATTGCCAGAAGGTACCGAGATGGTCATGCCTGGTGATAATGTGAATCTAGACGTTGAGTTGATTGCGCCGATTGCGATGGAAGAAGGTCAGCGTTTTGCGATCCGTGAGGGTGGCCGAACAGTAGGTGCTGGCGTTGTAACTAAAATCAGCGCTTAAGTAGCATTTTAGCTTCAAAAAAAGCCGCGCATCTTCTTTTCGAAGTGCGCGGCTTTTTTGCTTTTGTAAGCATTATCTATCCATCCACCCGCGACAAAATTTCCCAGGCTTCTCGCACTTTAAGAAACTCTTCTGGATTACCACCACGATCAGGATGAGTGCGGCTCGCGAGGCGGCGATATGCTGCTTGTGCTGCTGCTTTAGAAGCCCCCTCAGCCAACCCCAGGGTTTCCAGCGCCCAGATTCTCTTGTCGCTGGCCAGGTAGCGCTGCCAAAAATCACTCAGTAGCGTGTCGATTTCTTCCGCGGTAATTTGCTCAAGATTGCGCCAATCAAGATAGTAGGCGCGCAGTTCAGACTGGGTAGATTTCGCAATGGCCTGACTGTCAGTGGTACTTAATGACAGTAGCTGCAGTTGCATCGCGTCAACGTCGAGAAATAGCCCATCGTTCAAGAGTTCTGTTTGCAGCTCGAAAAGGGCATTCATAAGCAAAAAGTTGATCTCAAACAACCAACTGTCATGTGTTTGCTCGGCGCGCGCGCTGGGCAAGGTTGGCTGACAAATCTCATACAGCTCATTGATCTTCAGGGAGGTCTGCGTTTGCAGGGCGTTTAAGATTATGGCCTTTAAAGGTGTCTGCCCCGGCGTTTCTCGCCGCTCTTCGAATCCATTCGGTTGCGTGTCATCCATCATTGAATCATAGGCGTCCAAAGATCATTCCGCGAGGGCTGAGCAGGTCTCACATTTTGTTAAGGTACGGTCTGTGCCGAGTGACTTGAGAGCGTGGTTCGCAAAAGGAGATGACAATGCCAACAGAGAGCCCCTGGACCACAACAGGAACAATTGAGGTTTATGAAAATAACTGGATCTCTGTTCGGGAGGACAAGGTCATCAATCCGTCGGGCGGTACCGGCATCTATGGTGTGGTCGAGTTTAAGAACCGCGCGATTGCCGTGGTGCCAGTGGATGACGAGGGTAATACCTGGCTGGTGGGCCAATATCGCTATCCGCTGCAACGTTATAGTTGGGAGGTCCCCATGGGCGGCCAGCCCATTGCAGAAGATCCAGCGGCTGGTGCGCATCGAGAGTTAAAAGAAGAAACTGGTCTAACGGCTGGCAAACTCACGGAGTTAATGCAGGTAGATCTCTCAAACTGCGTCTCCAATGAGGTTGGGATCGGTTATCTTGCTGAGGATTTGACCATGGGTGCGCCGGATTTTGATGACACTGAGGAGCTGGCGATTTGGAAGTTACCCCTCCACGAGGCGATCAATATGGCGATGACCGGAGAAATCACGGATTGCTTTAGTGTCGCGATGTTGCTCAAAGTGAATGCGTTTCGCTCACAGGAGTAGGCGCAATCTTGAGCGAACCACTGCCGGATTTAGCTGCACCGGGCAGTTCAGTACCATTTTGCTGATATTTAGAACCAGTGGACGAACACGGAACGAAGATAGGGGTCATTTACGCGCTAAGCGGTCTTGCAGAAGAAAAATATTAAGGTATATTTATGTTCTCTTTACCTAATATTAATCTCTCGAATCTGCAGCACAGTGGAATTTTCAACGGAACTCAAAGCTTTAATTCGCTCTCATCAAGCGAATGACCACTTTGGCTGCTCTGACCTGATTCGATTTGAGCCAGGTGCGAATGGTTTTTCGCCTTCTAATGCCTGGTGGTTAGCGGAGCTTTCCCGTTGGATGTATGTGGGCAAACGCATGCCTGCGCATATGCGGCAGCGGCCGCAGCAAATACTTCAGCGAGCTGGCCTTAAAGAGCATGCTTACTATACGGCAAATGGCATTCATGCCGCGCTTATCTCTGCTGCCGATCAAAGTTTTAGTGTTTTGGTGTTTCGTGGCACCAGCCAGTTTAAGAACTGGATGACCCACGCCAATATTCTGCCTTTCAAAGGTGGTGCTCACCGCGGCTATGAAAATGCCCTGGATGGTATCTGGGATCAGCTTGGCCCGGCGTTGCTACAGATGCCAGGCAAACTCTTTTTTACGGGCCATAGTATGGGCGGAGCGCTCGCAGCCCTCTCTGCTCGTCGCCACGGCCCTGCGGCAACCTATACTTTCGGCGCGCCGCCAGTCGTCAGCGCTGAGTTGGCAGAAGAGTATCGCGTCAACGCCAATTTGATGCCGGTGTATCGGGTGGTTAACTACCGGGATGTGGTGATTCGTGCGCCGCTGGGTCGTGCTCATATCGGTGAGTTGCACTATTTAGGTCATGATCATGCCTTAAGTATTGCGCCTGCCCTGAACGAGGTCACAGAGGATCAGCGCCGTGGGCCGAGACCGGTTATGCGTCGTCTGAACAAATCCAAGTGGTTCAGATTACCCGAGCGTTTGTGTGATCACTCCCCGCAAAACTACGTCGCTGGTCTTGAGAGAGTGCAAATCTCCGGTTAGTAAACTCTCTACCATATAGTTTCTAACGACTATTTTAACTTTCTGCGTAGTGCCTTAACCGATTCTGTATCAGCCCTTAACAGTGGACTGACAATCTTGCCAGAACGTAATGAGCAGAGTTGCAAGCATGGCTTCCAATGCGTTTTATCGCAGTGTCTTCATTTCCGATGTGCACCTTGGTAGTTCTGATTGTCAGGGTGAATTGCTACTGGAATTTCTGTCCCAGACGGATTGTGAATACCTCTATCTCGTCGGCGATATCTTCGATTTGTGGAAGATCAAGCACGCCTGGACCTGGCCTGAAGCCAATGACCAACTGCTGAAGTGTGTTTTTGAGAAGGCCAGACAAGGCACGAAGGTAGTGTATGTGCCGGGAAATCATGATGAGCTTATCCGAGGTTATCTGGGTAACGAAATCAACGGTGTAGAAGTCACAGAAGAAGTCATTCACACCACTGCTGCTGGAAAAGAGTTGCTCGTTTTGCATGGTGATATTTTTGATGAGTTGATCAGAAATATGGACTGGTTGGAAAACTTCGCCGACAACATGTACACCTTTATCATGTTCCTCAATCGACTCTACAACCGCAGTCGTCGGTTATTTGGCTACAACTACTGGTCGTTTGCCACGTTTATCAAAGTGCAATTCAAAGAAGCGCGCAAGTACATCCAAAAGTTCGAGCAAACTGCGATTCAAGAAGCGCAAAGTCGCCATGTTGATGGCGTGGTTTGCGGGCACATTCACGTGCCTAACTTGATTGAACAGGATGAGATTACCTACTTTAACACCGGCGATTGGGTGGAGCACTGCTCTGCGCTAGTTGAGGATCAGCAAGGAGCAATGCGCCTGATCTACTGGGTGAAAGAACGGGAAATGCTAGCAGCAGAACAGCGCCAGGACGAGAAAGTGCTGGTTAACTTTTAGCTGGCTTGCTTGAGCGCCTGCTGATTCATCGCCAGATCTGAAAACACTTCTAGGAAGCCGCTGGCGATCGCTGGCCAGTTATACTGC
Organism: Pseudomonadales bacterium; assembly: GCA_046290215.1. Lineage (GTDB taxonomy): Bacteria > Pseudomonadota > Gammaproteobacteria > Pseudomonadales > Azotimanducaceae > JAHRVQ01. The sequence continues at coordinate 4,004 of JBKAGC010000244.1, forward strand.
TTGGCATGAAGGGCGGCAGCATGACGAATCTTTATGAGTGATGCGGGTTCCTCGATAAACTTTCTTACAGTTTCCAGGTATGCAGCCTCATCCCCAAGGGGTACATGATAGCCATTCACGCCTTGCTGGATATGAATCTTACCGGCGGCATAGTGATAGGACATGATACCAATTCCTGAAGCCATCGCTTCGAGAATCACGTTGCCGTAGGTTTCAGTCATACTGGTGAACGGGAAAAAATCAGCCGAGGCATAATGTCTGGCCAGGCTTTCGCCCGTTTTGGGGCCCGCCATAATGACTTCAGGATGAGACGAGCGAATCCTCTCCACGGCAGGACCGTTGCCAACCATGACAAATTTTAAATCTGGATTAAGTGATTTTAATAAGTCATAACAGCGAAGGGTCAGCTGCAAATTCTTTTCCTCGGCGATCCTGCCAACGTAAATCATCACCGGTGTTTCATCATGCGCTCCCCAATGACTTCTAAGGTCAGGGCAGCGTTTCTCTGGGGAGAATAAGCTGGTATCAACCCCGCGGCCCACTACCGCAACTTCATTGATGCCCAGGTCCTGGAGCATCAAAGATTGATCTTCTGTTGGGGTGATTGTGCACTGGGTGTGGTTATGCATATGAACAAGATAAGACTCCACCAGTTTACTTAGCACACCTAAACTGTAGTGTTCCGAGTAGTTATGAAAATTGGTATGAAAACCGCTGGCTATTGGAATGTTCATCTTCCGGGCCAGTTGTGTTGTGAAGTAGCCAAGGGGGCCTTCTGTGGCCACATAAATCACATCTGGCCGGTTCGCCTGCCAGAGTTGGGCGAGGCGATGATTCATCGGCAGTCCGAGCCTCACTTCAGCATAACCCGGGGCCGGAAATGATCTGGCCTCAACAACACTGTCAAAGTCACTCGTGTGTTCATGGGAGCGCTCAGGATTTTTGGTGCAAACGAGTTGGACGCTATGGCCTTGTTGGCTTAAGGCACTGAATACTCTGCTGAGCGTCATCGCCACACCGTTGATGTCCGGCCAGTAAGTTTCTGTGACGAGGGATATTTTCATGGCCGCAAGGTTAGCGGTCCTAATGTCTTTTATTAGCTTCTGGCGCGTAAATTTTCAGTTAATTTTCGTTACGGCTGGTTTGTAACGTTTCTGGGTCGTGAAGTGTCCTCCTTTAAGGAGGACACATGATGAACCTAATTGATGAGATTTTTGAAACCTTAAAATTACAGGGTCTATTGTATTTCCGTACGGACTTTACCGGTCCCTGGGGTGTTACGGTGCCTGAGCTTGGCGCAGCCGCACGCTTTCACTTTGTGCTTTCAGGCCGATGCTTTGTTCGCGTAAATGAGCAGTTACTTGAACTGAGTGCCGGTGATCTGATTCTTATACCAGCGGGCAAAACCCATACGTTGTCTCATTCAGAGAAAAG
>JBKAGC010000245.1:0-5423 GCA_046290215.1 Pseudomonadales bacterium
TCGCAATAAAAGTACACATGCCGAGGAAGAACACCAGGGCCATGTTTTCGATAAATACTGCCTTAACAAACAGGCTCAAATAATATTCCATGATCGAGCCCGCCTATACAGTTCTGGTGAGAGCGGTATGACCGCCAATTTCGTATTCAGGTTCTTCCACCTGCTCGGTCTTCCAGGCTCTCAGACCCCAGATCAAAAGCCCGATAATAAAGAACGCACTAGGTGGCAGCAGCATCAAGCCCATGGGGTTATACCAGCCGCCATTGGTTACCAGAGGCAGCACCTCGAAGCCGAACAAGCTGCCGGAGCCAAACAGTTCGCGAATGGTGGCTACCGCCATCAAACAAGCGCTATAACCAAGCCCATTACCTAAACCATCAATAAAGCTCAAACCCGGCGGGTTCTGCATCGCAAAGGCTTCGGCTCGCCCCATCACAATACAGTTAGTAATGATCAAACCAACAAACACCGTGAGCTGCTTACTGATGTCGTAAGCCACTGCACCGAGAATCTGGTCAACAATAATCACCAGGGATGCAATCACTGTCATTTGCACGATGATTCGAATACTGCCTGGGATCTGATTTCGAATCATGGAGATAAACAAGTTAGAGAAGGCCGTTACCAGCGTCAGAGCAATGCACATCACCAGCGCAACACTCATCTTGGTGGTTACCGCAAGCGCCGAGCAAATACCAAGAATCTGCAAGCCAATGGGGTTGTTATTAAAAATGGGATCGAGCAAGACGTCCGTAGTTTTCGTCGACATGTGTTACCCCTTCAACTCTTTTAGGATGGGTCCGAAGCCGGCATCCCCCATCCAAAACTGGATAAGATTTTGTACACCTCGGCTAGTCAAGGTCGCCCCGGACAAGCCATCAATTTGATGTTCAGCATTTGGATTATTAGGATCAACGGAGCCCTTGATAACGGTCAAGGCCACATCACCGCCGTCGCCATAAATCTCTTTACCTTCCCAGATGGCTTTCCAGGCAGGATTGTCCACTTCACCACCCAGGCCGGCAGTTTCCTGGTGCTCATAGAAAGTGATACCAGACACCGTATTCATATCGCTATTAAGGGCGATATAGCCATACAAGGTTGACCAGAGACCGTAGCCATGAATTGGGATCACCACGCGGTCGATATCACCATCAGTTTTCAGTAGGTAAACCACACTGTAATCTGCCTGACGGCTAATGGAAGCCAGGTCTTCGCTGGTGTCCAGGTTGCGGCTCATGGCGGGATCTTTCGCCGCTTTGCGCTGCTCATAAGTCACAGGGTCAATGCCCAGCGCTTCCGCCTCGCTTGGGCTCAGCAATTTGCCCTCGCGAAGATCTACCAGACGTATTTCAAACTGCTCAAACAAGCCGTCAATTTCGCTGTTCGCTGTTTTGCCTTGTTCGTAGAGACCAGCCGCGATCAAAATATTTTTCGCACGATCTAGCTCTTTATTGGCTTCACGTGTGGGCTTTAAGCTAACCGCAATGGACGACACCGCAATGGCGGCAACCAGACACAACGACAGAGCGACAACGACGATATTCGCAATAGAATCTTTATTCTTAGCCACGGGCGAGCCTCCTCTTCACGTTGGCACGCACCACACACCAGTCGATAAACGGTGCAAACAAATTAGCGAATAAGATCGCCAGCATGATGCCTTCAGGAAACGCCGGGTTGATGACTCGGATCAAAACCGTCATGACACCAATTAGACCGCCGTACCACCACTTACCAGTATTGGTCATAGATGCTGACACGGGATCCGTTGCCATATACATCATGCCGAAGGCAAAACCACCAATCACCAGATGCCAGTACCAGGGCAGTGCGAACATTGGGTTGGTATCAGAACCAATCATGTTCAAGAGGAGCGACATGCCCACCATCCCCGCAAACACCCCCGCGACAATGCGCCAGGCGGCAATTTTCGTGTAGAGCAAAATACCACCGCCAATCAAAATGGCGAGGGTACTCACTTCACCCACGGAGCCTTGGATATTGCCGAGGAAGGCATCCATCCAGGTAACACCGCTGGCCAGCACTCCTTCAAGCCCTTGCAGCGCAGCAAGACCCAGGATGGTGGCACCACTATAGCCGTCAACAGCGGTCCAAACTGCATCACCGGACAATTGCGCCGGATAAGCAAAATACAAAAAGGCACGGCCAGTAAGTGCTGGATTTAAGAAGTTCTTACCGGTACCGCCAAAGATTTCTTTACCAATGACCACACCGAAGCTAATACCGATGGCGACCTGCCAAAGCGGCACAGTTGCTGGCATGGTAAGAGAAAACAGCACACTGGTAACAAAGAAGCCCTCGTTGATTTCATGACCGCGCTTTACGGCGAACAGTACTTCCCAAAAGGCACCCGCCACAAAGGTGACAAAATAAATCGGCACATAAAACACCGCGCCGTATATCATGCAGTGCCACCAGTTGTCGGCGTCATAACCCGCGAGCAACTCTAGAATCGCACCGCGCCAGCCGCCCAGGGCTTCGATGCCCATTTGATCCATAGCACCCAGTGCGTTCGACCCGACTACATACATACCAGCAAACATGGGTAAGAAAGCACACAACCAGACCGTGGTCATGATGCGCTTCACTTCTACAGAATCACGAACGTGAGAAGCACCAGAAGTCACCTTACCTGGTGTGTAGAAGATCGTGTCTACCGCCTCATAAATGGAATACCATCTAGCGTACTTACCGCCAGGTTCAAAATCCGGCTCGATCTTGTCCAGGAATGTTCTCAAACCTTGCATGGCTTATCCCTCCGCCTCAATTCGATCTAACATCTCGCGTAGGTAAGGGCCGTATTCGTACTTACCAGTACAAGCAAATGTGCAAAGTGCCAGATCTTCTTCATCTAACTCCAGGCAACCTAATTCGATGGCGGCATCAACGTCTTTCACGATCAATGCACGCAGCAACTGGGTTGGCAAAATGTCCAGGGGCATCATTTCTTCGAAGCCACCCAGTGGCACCATGGCACGGTGGCTGCCGCCAGTGCTGGTGGTAATTTCCACACCTTTGTTACCGAGCAGGCTGGATATAAACAGACGGGTTAAGGAGAACTTCTTGGCTCCCGGCATAACAAAACCCATAAACTCGCGCTCGCGTCCTTCCGTTAGCACTGACACCTGATTGTGAAAACGACCAAGATAAGCCACTGGGCCTACTGCAGTGCGGCCATCCAATACAGACCCGGAAATCACTCGTTGGTTTTCAGCACTCACTTCATCTTTAAGCAACTGCTCGAGGTTCGCGCCGGTAACGGTTTTGACCAGTCGTGGCTTAGCGACACCAGGGCCACACAGAGCAACCACACGTTCGCTAAACAATTTACCCGTGGCAAACAAGCTACCGATGGCAATCACGTCCTGGTAGGCAATGGACCATACTGATTTTTCTTGACTTACCGGTGCTAAGAAGTGGATGTGTGTACCCACCAGACCGGCAGGATGCACGCCGGTGAAGTGTTCAGTTTGCACGCCGGCAACATCGCCGCCGGGTATATTGGCATCCGGCTCTGAACACAAATATACAGTGCCTTCGGTTAACTTTGTCAGGACCTTCAAGCCGTTCTTGAAGGCGTCACTGTGGGCATTGATAAACTGAGCCGGATCAGCCGCGAGGGGGCGAGTATCCATGGCTGAAACAAAAATATGGTTCGGGGTAGAGTCAATGGCAGGGACTTTGCCAAACGGCCGATTCTTAAACGCCACCCATTCGCCGGATTCCACCAGCGCGTCAACCACCGCGGCGCGATCACAACTGTCGAGGTTAGGCATACTGAATTCGGTTTCTTCCGCGCCACTCACTTCGATCACCAGCGACTGGAAAACCCGTTTTTTGCCGCGATTCACTGCTGCGACCTTACCAGAAGCTGGCGCGGTGTAGCGCACTCCAGGGTTCTTCTTGTCCGTAAATAGAAGCTGGCCCTTCACCACAGTATCGCCCTCGGCGACTTCCATGGTTGGTTTAAGTCCTGGAAAGTCGGTACCGACAACCGCGACTTCAGTCACTGCGGCGGCTTGGTCGATTTCCTGTGCGGGACTGCCGGATATCGGTAAGTCCAAACCCTTTTTAATCTTTCTCATTGATTTCCTAATATCTGCCGAGAGTAACCGCGATCAGCCAAGCTTTGCACCAGCGGTTACCAGACCGTCGTCTTAAACCAAACTACAAAAATTAACTAGTTAAACCGTAAGTGTAGAACGCGTTTTGGAGGTTGCCTGACAATTGTGGATAACATGGCGTTCTAATAACAGAACGCGCTAATAACCACCCCAAAAATCGCGCCTAATTATAAATTGCTGCGGCGCAATTATCTACACTACAGGCAGCCAATTGTGCGCCGCATCCTACAATCCTGGTTGCCGGTTCTACGCAGATTTTGCAGCGCCGGTTGCCACCTCGCCACCAATGTCCTCACCGCTCACAGGCTGCGGCGGCACCACGGGATACTTAATGCCAGCCATTTTCTGGCCAACCCGGATGACCTGACAGGTGTAACCAAATTCATTGTCGTACCAGACATAAAGCACGACCTGGTTACGCTCAACGATGGTTGCCTCTGAATCAACAATGCCAGCGTGGCGGTCGCCAATAAAGTCGGTAGATACCACCTCATTAGAGACGGTGTAGCCGATCTGACGCTGCATAGAAGAGTTTAGAGAAATATCCCGGAGATGCTCATTCACCTCTTCACGGGTTGTTTCTTGCTCCAGGGTCAAATTTAAGATCGCCATGGAGACATTGGCCACTGGGACTCGAATGGAGTTACCAGAAAGTTTGCCCTTGAGCTCTGGCAGTAGCTTGCCCACAGAACTGGTGGCATTTGACTCTGTCAGTACCATATTCAATGGCGCACTACGGCCACGACGCGTCTTGGAATGAATATTGTCATGGAGGTTCTGGTCATCGGTGTAGGCATGGACTGTTTCCATGTGGCCTTGAACAATACCAAACCGATCGTTGATACATTTCAATACCGGCACGATGGCATTGGTGGTACACGAGGCGGCGGCAACGATTTTGTCCGTTGGCTCGATTAAATCTGAATTCACCCCAGACACGATGTTCTTGAGATCGCCTTTACCAGAGGTGGTCAGCAGCACTTTGGAGGCGCCTTTTGACTTCAAATGCTCGGCTAAGCCGGCCTCATCGCGCCACACGCCGGAGCTATCGATAATCAGCGCATTGTTGATGCCGTATTCGGTGTAGTCGATGCTGGCTGGATCATTGGAGTAGATAAAGCGAATGACATTGCCATTACAAATCAGGCACATATTCTCTTCATCGACCCGAATCGTGCCATTAAAAGCCCCGTGAATAGAGTCCCTACGCAGCAAACTGGCGCGGCGGTTGAGATCCAGAACCGGGTCCTTTGGTGGACGCAGTACTACCGCTCT
>JBKAGC010000246.1:0-5413 GCA_046290215.1 Pseudomonadales bacterium
CTGGTGGAATCTCGCCCCCTTGAGGCCCAAAGCGAAGCTGTGCAATCCCGCATCGACGGCATCCGATTTTACTCTGCCACCTACAGGCTGTTTAAAATTGCCGAACTAGAGCCAGCTTGCGAGGACTATGGCCAGGCGGTGGTGTATCGAGGCACCGTTGCCCAGCATCCACATCGTTTTCAACTAGACGGGCACCATAGCATTGAAACTGGCAAGGTCTTCCCGGTGTGCGGCAACACTTACTACATGCTTGAACAAAGCCGCTTCAAAGACCACTTCGACTTTATTGGCAATTGGGACACCCACTACGGTATTTTCCCGGGTTGCGGCACAGTTTGCCCGTTTGCAGATGAGATGCCAGGGGACGATTCTCCGTGTTGCTAAAGACCGGTGGCACAGCCTCCACTGCGCGAAACCTTAAGCTATTTTCACGCCCATAAATTGCAACACCGCCGCATGGCCAGTGTGCCCTACCCCTTCAATCACTTCTCGCTCCAGCTCGGTACAGAGCTGGATATCAAGTGCCGCAAAGGCTGCGCTTGCCTGATCAGCGGTGAGCATGTTTTCAGCCACAGGCGGCCCACCGGTTTTGAACTCTAATTGCTTTGGTGTGTATGACTCTAAGATCAGCAAACCGCCGGGCTTTAGAGCATCGATGACTCGCGGATAAATCACCTTCTGCAAGACCGGCGGAATATGGAAGAAGATAGACACTATACAGTCCCAACACTCCCGACCCAGGTCATAGTCACTAAGGTCGGCAACGGTGGTTGCTAATTTAACACCTCGTTTTTGCGCAAGCTGTTGCGCTTTGTCCAAACCAACTTGCGACTGATCAATGGCCGTTACCTGATGGCCTTGTTCCGCCAGATAGACACCGTTCCGACCTTCACCATCCGCGAGACATAGTACTTTCGAGTTTAGCTTTATCTGTTCTGCCACTGACTTTAAAAAGTCATTTGGCTCGGTGCCAAACACATAAGTGTCACTGTCGTAACGCACATCCCAATTCGGCATCCCAGGTTGTTTAGACATTCAATGCCTCTTCGATTCAGAAATTGTCTCAGCCACGATACTACGATACGCCTCTCTTCTGCAGGCAGAATTTTTAGATTGAAATCAGGTAAGATCGCGGCTTGGATTTTCGGAGGTCATCATGCTCGCATTGTTTCGTCTCACCAGCCTGTGTGAGGGCATTTCATTTCTTGCCATTCTCTCGGTGAGCTTTGGGCTTATCTCGCGGCAGTATGTTTACCCCATCGGTATGGGCCACGGCATGCTGTTCTTACTCTATCTACTGCTTTCACTGGTTGCCGCTGCAAAGCTAAAATGGTCGCTAAAAGTCTGGCTGCCAATCTTTTTCGCCTCGGTGGTACCCTTTGCCTTTCTCGCTGTGGAGTTTTATCTACGCAAAAGCTCAATGGAAGGAAACACTGAAGCGACTTAGGCAACCACCGCGCGAAGTCGCTCCACTACTCCCGCTACCCCTGGCGTCGTTAGCACCTCTTTCGCGGTTTCTTTGGCAAAATCATCACCATGGGCAGGTGTGGCACTGTAGCCGGCCCAGTCCAACATCGACACATCGTTGATCCCATCACCGATCGCCAGCACCTCACTGGGTTGAATGCCCCGTTCCTCGGCAATCTTATGCAAGGCATTACCTTTGCTCGCTTCTGGCGCATGAAAAGCCGTCACGGTAGGAAAATCTAAGAGTGCGATTCGGCTACCATGACGCGCTTCAAACAACCTGTGCACATGACTCGACTCTTCTAGATTGCTGACAATATCAATGCCTGTAGCGCGCACGCCGGAGTGATGTGGCGCTGACGTTAGCTCTGGTTTTACGCCAGAAACCCCAGCAAAAAATTCCACCGCTGGTGTCAGTGCCGTCACCAGATAGCGCTTATGGTCAAACCAGGCAACGCTATAATGGTTCTCAACGGCATACTCATACAACTCAAGAGCAATCTCCTGATCAATGGCATAACCTTGAATCAAATCACCGTTACCGTGATGAATAGAAGCACCTTGCTGGCACACCACCGGCTCAGTAATCCCCAGCCGCTTTGCGATGGGTGCAGTACCGGGATACATGCGGCCGGTGGCTAACACAACCACTATGCCGGAATCATGCAAAGCCTGAACCGCATCTACCAGCGGTTGATCTGGTAAAGCGTCGTACGGCGCACCTGGCTCTAATAAAGTGCCATCAATATCTAAAGCAACAAGTTTAATTGAGTCCGCCAAGCTAGCTCCGATCATCAACAGGGAAAGGGGGAACCAGTATAAAACAGCCCACCAACTGAGTTGAGCAATCAGCAAAAATTAATCTTACGCAACCGTTAAGCTCCAGCGGTGTGCGAACCGCAACCAACCCGGCAGGTTAATCACAGTTTTGCCGGGACAATGCTTCCTCAGTGGCTTGATAGCCCAGCTCGATAAACTCCGCGGCACGGTCGAATTCAAAAATTTGGCCGATACTGCCGGGCAATTGCACCAGCACATCGGGGGAATAAGCTGAGGACTTAAGGCGGGATATGGATACTTGCATGGCATCCATAGACTCCATGGCAATCTCCAGCATACCCTTGCTGATCTTCTCGGCTTTGTCGCTTTTTTCAGCCTGGGTAAACCACTGCTTGAAGAAGTTGGTCACAGCAAGCCGTTTGGTTTCGGGAGACTCGTCCACCGCGGGCGGCACATGCTCTTCTTGCACTGGCTGGCGGTTTTCCGGCAAACAAGCATCTGTACAGTTAACGTCAATCGCCACCGTGATATCGGTGTGATGATTAAATGTCGGCGCAATGGGCAGTGGATTTAGAACCCCACCATCCACCAGTAAATGAGCACCACGTAGCACTGGCGTAAAAATCATCGGGATTGCGATCGAGGCCCGAATGGCATCAAACAAAGGCCCCTCTTTAAGCCAGACTTCACGCTGGCGATGTAAGTCAGTGGCCACCGCGGTATAACCGATGGGTAACTGCTCAATTTGATGCTCACCAATCAGCTCCTGCAAGGCAGCCATGACACGGTCACCTTTGAGCAAACCGCCACCGGACCAGAAGCCAAAATCCATCAGTTGCATCATATCGCTGCGCCGCAGCGCCCGACTCCAGACTTCATACTCTTGCAGTTGCCCCGTGGCATAAACACCGCCCACCAGTGCCCCCATGGAGGAACCACTGACAAACTGCACCTGATAACCCATATCCTCCAGGCAACGTATCGCGCCCACGTGGGCCAGCCCGCGAGCGCCGCCGCTACTTAGCACCAGTGAGACGGTTTTTTGCTGCTCTACCATTGGTTTGCTCAGGTACCGGTATAGTTCGGCGCACGCTTCTCGACAAAAGCCAACATGCCTTCTTTGGCGTCGTTGGTACGCGAACACATCAACTGATTTCGGTTTTCAATGGCCATGGCAGCCTCTAACCCGGCGGCATCAATGGCCATATTCAAGCCTTCTTTGGTTAAGCGCAAACCCATGGGTGAGGTAGTTAACATCTCATCAATATAGGACTGAGCTGCCGCCTCAAGCTCATCGTCAGGTACCACCTCGGAAACTAGATTGGTGGCCAGGGCGCGTTCGGCATGAATAAATCGGCCGGTTAACATGAGCTCCGATGCCACCGAAGTACCCACAAGTCGCGGCAAGAAATAAGAAGACCCCATATCACAGGCAGACAAACCGATTCGAATAAACGCGGCATTCATGCGAGCAGACTCACCGGCCACACGAATGTCTGAGGCCAGCACAAATGAAAAACCGCCGCCGCATGCAGGCCCCTGTACGAGCGAAATGATCGGCTGGGGGCAACGACGCATGCGAATATAGACTTCTGCCAAATAACCCTGAAAACCCATGCCACCACCAAAAGGTTGCTCATAAGTGCCAGCACTGGATTCTTTGATATCAAGGCCGGCACAAAACGCCCGACCAGCGCCGCGCATCACAACAATGCGGGTTTCTTTGTCCTCGCAAAGACCGCCAAAGTAATCACGTAACTCCGTGACCATTGGCGTGGTAATGGCATTTAGCGCCTCCGGTCGATTTAGTGTTAACCAGTCAACCTGGCCGCGCTTTTCAATTTGGATGGTTTCGTATTCGCTCATTCGTTACTTCCCTTTCACTAACAAACTGCAGAAACAAAAACGCGCCTCCCACCGTTACGACAGGAGGCGCGTTTTAGACTGCGTTACACTCGCTCAATAATAATGGCAGGGGCCATACCACCGCCCGTACACATGGTAATTAGCGCGGTGTTTAAATCACGGCGTTCGAGTTCATCCAGCGCTGTACCAATCAGGATAGAACCCGTGGCACCAATTGGATGCCCCAGGGCCATGGCACCACCATTGACGTTGACGATTTCGGGATCAAGTTCCAGGTCGCGGATAAATTTCGCCGCCACCACAGAGAAGGCCTCGTTTACTTCAAACAGATCGATATCACTGGTGGTCATGCCAGCACGTTTTAATACTTTGCGGGCAGCAGGAACCGGTTCATTCAACATCAGTGTGGGATCACCGCCCACTGTGGCAATCGCTTTAATTCGCGCACGCGGCTTCCAGCCAGCACGATCGGCGTATTCTTTTGATGACAAAATCAGTGCCGCGGCACCATCCACAACACCCGAGGAATTACCGGCATGGTGGACGTGATTAATTTTTAGATCCGGGTACTTTCTTTTAACAAGCTGATCAAACGTTTCACCGGTTTCATCAATGGGCACACCCATAAATTTATCAAATACGGTATCGAGACCCGCCAGAGATTCCAGCGTGGTACCAGGCCGCGGGAACTCCTCACGATCTAGCAACAAGTTACCTTCATCGTCTTTAATGGCAATTAAGCTCTTATCAAAGTGACCATTGTCGATGGCATGTTTGGCGCGGCGCTGACTTTCCACCGCCAGGGCGTCTACATCTTCCCGCGTGAAACCGTCTAGCGTGGCGATCATATCCGCACAAATACCCTGGTGCGGCTGGGGATGAAGGTTACGCAAGTGCAAGTTGCTGCCGTCCACTGTGCGATTTTTGTCGGCACGCGGTACGGTAGGCGTGTAAGACATCATTTCTACACCACCCGCCACGCATAGGTCGTCCATGCCGCTCATAATGTTGGCTGCCGCGAGATTCACGGAAGTAATACCAGAACCACAGAAGCGATCCAGAGTCATACCACTCGCCTTGTCGCTCCAGCCAGCATCCAACGCCGCCATGCGACCCACACAGGAACCCTGCTTACCAATTTGCGAGGAACAAGCGACAACCACGTCATCAATGTCCTCGGTTTTTAGATCATTACGGGCTTCAATTTGTTCGAACACCTGCGCCAGCAGGCGACCAGGATGTAATTCCGCCAGGGCACCTTTGCCCTGCTTGCCTATGCCGCGAGGAGATCTCGCTGCAT
>JBKAGC010000247.1:0-5393 GCA_046290215.1 Pseudomonadales bacterium
TCGCACCGGAAAATGTCCTGGCACTGCATCTCACCCTGGTGTTTGCCCCCTACCCGAAGCATAAATCTGACCCCATGGCCGGCGTCACCGAAGCAGAACAAGCCATACTGCTTGAGCGCAAACAACACATGACCGACGGCACCGGTTACCAGGCAATTCAGGGCAGCAAGCCACAAACCCTTGGCTACGGCCTAAACGACTCGCCTGCGGGGTTGGCTGGCTGGATCACAGAGAAGTTCCATAGCTGGACGCACCATGATGGCGATCTTGAAGCCGCGGTAAATCGCGATGAATTACTGACAAATATCATGATCTACTGGACCACGCAGACTATTACATCCTCCGCACGCCTCTATTTCGAATCTGCCCACGTGGCTAATAATCTCTTTGAACATGGTAGAATCGCGACCCCAACGGGCTGTGCCATGTTCCCTGGCGAGTTGTATCAACCACCCAGGGTCTGGGCTGAAGAGCTGTACAACATCCAGCATTGGTCGAGACCAGCCCGTGGAGGACACTTTGCTGCCCTTGAACAACCCCAGCTACTGGCTGAGGACCTGAGGCAGTTTTTTGGTAATTTTAGGTCAAGTTGATGCATAAGGTATTTATAGACGGCCAGGCCGGTACCACCGGCCTACAGATTCAGGAACGCTTAGTGTCGCGCGACGACATTGAGTTGCTGGAAATTAGCGATGCCGAGCGTAAGGATAGCAATGCCAAGCGGGCTATCCTCGCAGAAGCCGACCTGACCATTCTCTGCTTGCCAGACGATGCCGCACGGGAAACCGTTGCCTTATGTGAAGGCAGTAACGCAAGAATACTAGACGCCAGTACAGCCCACCGGGTTGACGCAAACTGGGCGTACGGTTTACCTGAACTCAATGAAACCCAGCGGGATGCCATCAAGAATGCCAGGCTAGTTTCCAATCCTGGCTGTTACCCCACCGGCTTTTTACTCGGTATTGCGCCGTTAATTGCCGCCGGCGCTCTGAATGCCAGCGCTCAGTTCTCCATTAATGCAGTCTCTGGTTACTCTGGTGGTGGCAGGCAAATGATTGAACGCTATGAGGCCCGTGCTCCCGCAGAGCCCTGGTGGACCCGCCCTTACGCCTTGAAGTTCGGCCATAAACATATTCCCGAGATGCAACAATATGCCACGCTCGACCATGCCCCGCTGTTCACGCCATCGGTGGGTCACTACAAACAAGGTATGTTGGTGAGCATCCCTCTGGCCCAGCATCATTTGAACGGTCAGCAAACACCGGAGAGCCTGGCAACAATACTGCAAGGGTTCTACAGGGAGGAAGCGTTCGTCACGGTACATGAGGCCAACGATGAAGCCCTGTTAGATCAAGGCTTTCTCGATCCACAACTGAACAACGGCACCAACCGCAATGATATTTTCGTGTTTGGCAATGAACAGCACATGCAAGTCATCTCGGTTCTGGACAATCTTGGCAAAGGCGCCTCGGGTGCTGCCGTACAAAACTTAAACCTTATGTTAGGCGTAAACGAGAGTACCTCGCTAGCGCCAACCAACTAGTCTACTGGAGTCATGCCGTGAAGTACGCCGAGCTTGCCAAAGAAGAACTACAGGCCCTCAATACCGAGCTTGAACAAACCTATGAGTCCTTGCGTCAACGCAACCTGAAGCTAGATCTAACCCGGGGTAAACCTGCCGCCCAGCAACTCGACCTGTCCAATGCCCTGGACGGCATATTGGAAGGTTATTACTTGCTGCAAGATGGCACCGACGTCCGCAACTACGGCGGTTTGGAAGGTATTCCAGAAGCTCGAGAACTGGGCGGCGTCATGTTGGACTGCCCCGCGGCGAATATTTTGGTGGGCGGCAATAGTTCGCTTAGTTTGATGCACAGCATGGTGGGCTACATGATGGACACCGCCTGGTACAACGAAGAGAGTATTAAGTTTATCTGCCCGGTACCGGGGTACGATCGCCACTTCACCATTTGCGATCATTTCAACATCGAGATGATCCCGGTGCCCCTTAATGACGACGGCCCGGATATGGTGCAAGTGGAAGAACTCGTTAGCGCTGACCCCACCATCAAAGGTATCTGGTGCGTACCGAAGTATTCCAATCCAACCGGAATCACTTATAGCGACGCCGTGGTGACCCGAATCGCCAAACTAGGCAAGATTGCTGGTGACAACTTCATGGTGATGTGGGACAACGCCTACGCGGTTCATCACCTCAAGGACGAGCATAGTGAACTGGCAAACATTTTTGCCCAGGCCGCAGAGCTAGGCACCCAGGACAATATTGCCATGTTTGCCTCAACTTCCAAGGTCACATTTGCTGGCGCGGGCATTTCATTTCTCGCACTCTCAGCTAACAACCTGAAAGGCTTTTTAGCTGCACTAGGCACACAAACCATTGGTAACGACAAGGTCAATCAACTGCGCCATGTGCGCTTTTTGCAAGATGCAGATGGCATTGCCGCGCATATGGAGAAGCACCGCGCGTTGATTGAGCCCAAGTTCAATGCTGTGCTCGACGCGCTGAATGAACAACTTGGCGGCCTTGGCATCGCGACCTGGACTGAGCCCAGAGGTGGATATTTTATCTCCCTGAATTCCATGCCGGGGCTGGCTTCTGAAATTGTCCGATTAGCAGGCGAAATAGGTGTTAAACTAACGCCGGCTGGCGCGACTTTTCCGCACGGTCAGGATCCACAAGACGAAAATATCCGGGTTGCGCCTACCTTTCCGACAACGGAGGAGCTGGAAACCGCGGTCAATGTATTTATCACGTGCATCAAGTTGGCCAGCGTCCGGCAACTTCTGGACACAATTCATGGTTAAAACTCAATGAAATTCCTCAAGAATCTGTTTGTTGGCACGCCGAAAGAAAGCCCAGCAACGACAACAACAGAAACGACGACAACAGAAAAGCCGCGCAAAGCGTCGAAGAAACCCAACAAGAAACAAAAGCCTGTGGTTCGTTCCACAGGCGACTTTGCCAAACTAGAATTACCTGAAGATCTAGATCGCGCCATTGGCGAGCTAGGCTTTAGCAACTGCACCCCGGTGCAAAAAGAGGTATTGCCACACTCACTGGATGGCAAAGACATTATCGCCCAGGCCCAGACCGGTACCGGTAAAACTGCCGCTTTTCTGATTTCCGTGATTACCTACCATCTGGAAAACCCGGAGCTGGAAAAACGCGCGCCTGGTGCGCCATTTGCACTGGTGATTGCGCCAACCCGAGAGCTGGTGATGCAAATCACCTCCGATGCCGAAAACCTGTCTAAGTTCTGCGACTTTAGATCCATGGCTGTGGTGGGCGGCATCGACTACGAAAAACAGAAAACCCAACTCCGTAAACCCGTTGACCTGGTCATCGCCACACCAGGGCGCCTATTGGATTTTATCCGCTCTAACGTAATTGATTTGTCAGGTGTTGAGACCCTGGTGATCGACGAAGCGGACCGTATGCTTAGCATGGGTTTTATTCCTGACGTTAAAGACATCATCCGCCGTACACCGCGCAAGGAAAATCGTCAGACCCAGTTGTTCAGCGCGACTTTTAGCTATGACATCAAACGGCTGGCAGAACAATGGACCCTTGACCCGGTGCGCATTGAAATTGAGCCAGAACAAGTCGCCGTGGATAGCGTCACCCAGGAAGTTTATCTGACCAGCTCTGACCAGAAGATCACAGTGCTCTATAACCTCGCGCGCAAACCCGAGGTCAACAAGATGATGGTGTTCGTCAATCGCCGGGACGAAACCCGGGAATTAGAAAGCCAGTTGTATCGCCACGGTATTGATTGTGGCCTGCTCACCGGTGAAGTACCGCAAAAGAAGCGCATCAAAACGCTAGACCAATTTAAGAGTGGCGAGATCAAAGTATTGGTGGCAACCGACGTTGCCGGCCGTGGCATCCATGTAGATGACGTCACCCACGTGGTGAACTATAACTTGCCTGAAGACCCTGAAGACTACGTGCATCGTATTGGTCGAACTGGTCGTGCTGGCGCCACTGGCGTATCTATCAGTCTCGCCTGCGAAGACGATTCTTTTATGCTGCCGAATATTGAAGAGTTGTTGGGTGAGCCCCTCAACAAGGGCCAACCACCAGAAGATTTGCTTGAACCACTGCCCACGCCAGTACGTCAAAGACGGCCAAAACCTGCCAGCAAACCGCCAAGAGACGGTCGCGGCCGGGGACCTCGTCGTGGCCGATAAGCCACACCCTCATGTTTCCGCGGCAATGATCGCTGCGATGGCAGAGAAGACAGTTGTGCATCAATACAACGACAATGCGGTGCGACACACGAAGTCTTTAACTGACCCGCTTGGCTTTGAGGACATGGGCGTCCATCTGGTCAGAATCGAATCCGGGCGGGATTCCACCACATTCCATAGTCATCACTACGATGAGGAATTTTTGTATATTGTTTCAGGGCGCGGGCTTGCCAGGATAGGTAGCGAGGAAACCGAGGTAGGCCCCGGCGACTTTATGGGCTTTACTAAACACTCCCTACCCCATAGTTTGCATAACCCATTTTCTGAAGATCTGGTTTATCTTATGGGCGGCACCCGGGCAGAGGTTGACGTCTGCGACTACCCTGACCTGGAAAGACGTCAATATCGATTAAGCGGCAAACGCGAGTATGTGGATTCGGCAAACCTTCATCCGGTTAAACAGCGCTAGCCTTAAGCTCTGCTTTTGGCTCATTGCGATAACCTCACTGGCAGCCTGCCAGGCAGAACTCCGGCCTGCGGCCAATCCACCGGTGGTGATTGGCTCAGTGACTCACTCCAGCGGTTACCCAGAGGTGATTCGCAAGAACCGCACTTATATCCTTGCCGCACAGTCAAAAATTTATGCGGATGACGTCTTAAACACCGACGAGAAATCTAAGGTGCTGATCACCATGAAAGACGGCACCACCTTCCGACTTGGTCCAGACACCCACTTTGTCCTGCACCGCTACCAGATCACTGCAAACAATACGGTTGCAGCGAACATGACTATTACCAGCGGTTCACTCCAGGCAAACCTGGCCGCAACAGGAGACAATAAACTGCCAGGTAACTTTGAGCTACGCACACCACTGGCCACGGTGGTGGGTTCTTCCGGTGAGTTCTGGGGCGGCTTTTCATTTACTGATAACACTCTGGACATCGCGCTATTTAGCGGGGAAGCTATGAGCATTCGCAATCAACATGGCGAAACAAAATTGCATAGTGATGCCTGGGGTACCTCTGTGATCGGTGACTCGGCACCGCAACCGGCAAGAGCCTGGTCGAACCAAAAGCTTGCCCAGGCCCTGGCAGAAACCCAAATCTAACGGCGCCTCAGTATGATCAAAAATGCCATCATTATTGCCCTTATCACCACCAACGTGATGTTTGCCTGGGCT